>NZ_CP067100.1:3648803-3958028 GCF_016616235.1 Bradyrhizobium diazoefficiens | reverse complement strand
CTGCGATGAAGCCGGGCCGAGCAGCAACGTTCGGGAAATCAGCCGCGCAACTCGTCGTCGGCTGTATCCGGCTAGCCGTTGCCCCCAAGCCGCGCACCGAGTCCGGTGACGTCGGTCTGCAGGAGGCAGTCAAGCAGTGGCAGCAGGTCTTCGAGCACAATCCGGTCATGTACTTCATGGTCGACCGGAGCGGAACCGTGATCAACGTGAACACGTTCGGCGCCGCACAACTGGGCTATACGGCCGCGGAGTTGATCGGCCGATCGGTCCTGGACGTCTTCTTCGAGGAAGATCGCGATTTCGTCCGTGCGTGTGTCGCGCTGTGCCTCAAGACCGTCGATCAGTCGCACACCTGGGAGATCCGGAAAGTGCGCAAGGACGGCTCGGTGCTGTGGGTGCGCGAGAACGCCAAGACCATGCTGCGGGCCAACAACGAGCCCATCGTGCTAGTCGCCTGCGAGAACATCACGGAGCGCAAGGAAGCGGAGAATGCGCTGCGACAGAGCGAAGCTTACCTCGCCCAGGCGCAGGAATTGAGCCACACCGGCAGTTTCGGCTGGCGCGCCGCAACCGGCGAGATCACCTGGTCCAAGGAGACCTATCGCATTTTCGAATGCGATGAGGGAAGCAAGCCGCAGATCCCGGTGATGCTCCAGCGGATCCATCCGGAGGACCGGCTCGCGGTGCAACGGATCACAGGTCGCGCCGCGCGCGAAGGGAAAGATTACGATCACGAATACCGGCTGGTGATGCCCGACGGTTCCATCAAGTACGTTCGAGCGGTAGCCCGGGCCATGCGAGATTCCGGCGGTCACGTAGAGTTTGTGGGGTCGGTGAGTGACATCACGGCGACCAAGGAGGCAGAGCGCAGGCTGCGTGAGAGCGAGCAGCGCTTTCGCGACTATGCCGAAACCGCCTCAGACTGGTTCTGGGAGACGGGGCCGGACCATCGCGTCACCCACATATCGCAGCACTCCGATACCGTGACCACCCCCGCGGGACTGATCGGCCTCACGCGTTGGGACATCGCGCCGGACGCCGATCTCGAACCCGAAAAATGGCAACAACACCGGGCGGCGCTCGACGCCCACATCCCGTTCCGCGATCTGGTGTATCGCAGCAGAGACCGCAACGGGCAGCCGATCTATGTCCGAACCAGCGGCAAGCCGTTCTTCGACGCCGACGGGAATTTTCTGGGCTATCGTGGCGTCTGTACCGACGTGACCGCCGCGATCCGGGCCGATCAGGCCGAAGAGGCGCTGCGCAAGGCCCAAGCAGAACTCGCCCATGTGACGCGCGTCACGACACTGGGCGAGCTGACCGCTTCAATCGCCCATGAAATCAACCAGCCTCTCGCTGCAGTGATCGCAAACGCCGACGCTTGCCTTGGTTGGCTGCAGCGCAGTCCGCCCGATCTCAAGGCGGCACGACGCTCCGTGGAGTGGATCATCGAGGACGGCACGCGTGCCAGCGACGTGATCCGTCACGTTCGGGCGCTCGCCAAGCGGTCCGACATCGAGATGGTTCCGCTCGATGCAAACGTGGTCGTGCGCGAGGCCGTCGCGCTGGTGCAGCGCGAGATGGCCAGCCACGCCGTGTCGGTGCGAATGGAGCTCTCGTCGGCTCTGCCCAAAATCTTTGGCGATCGAATCCAATTGCAACAGGTCTTGATCAACCTGATCATGAACGGGATCGAGGCCATGGAAGGCGTCGATGATCGCCCGCGCGAGCTGGCGATCCGCTCAGCAGCGGACGGCGATGGCGCGGTGCTGGTGAGCGTCTCCGACTGCGGCGTCGGCATCAGCGAAGAGGCCATCGACCGCCTGTTCATGCCGTTCTTTACCACGAAGTCCAGCGGCATGGGCATGGGGCTGTCGATCTGCCGCTCCATTATCGAGGCCCATGGCGGACGACTTTCCGCTGCTCCGAACCAGGCAGGCGGCGCGATTTTTCAGATCACCCTGCCCTTCCATCGAGAGGAAGCACCGTGACCGAGCGCAGGGGGCATTCGCCGCCACAGGAGAACGGCGATCAGCCGATCGTCTTCATTGTCGACGACGACGCCTCCATGCGCCGTGCGCTCACCAACCTCTTCGAGTCGGTCGGTCTCAAGGTGGAAGCGTTCGGCTCTGCGCCGCAGCTCCTCCAGACCAAGCCCCCGGAAGTTCCCAGTTGCCTGGTGCTCGACATCCGCCTGCCCGGAGTTAGCGGCCTTGACCTGCAGAGCGATCTTGCCAAGGCAAACATCCACACACCCATCATTTTCATCACCGGTCACGGCGATATTCCCATGACGGTTCGGGCCATGAAGAGCGGCGCGATCGATTTCCTGACCAAGCCGGTTCGCGACCAGGACATCCTGGACGCAGTCCAGGCTGCGATCGAGCGGGACCGCAGGCGCCGCGATCTCAACAAGACCGTCTCGAACGTCAGATCACGTTTCGAGTCACTCACCTCGCGCGAGCGGGACGTACTATCACTGGTCACGTCCGGCCTGATGAACAAGCAAGTGGCCGCCCAACTCGGATTGGCGGAAATCACCGTCAAGATCTATCGCGGCCAGATCATGCGCAAAATGGGTGCGAAGTCCCTCGCCGACCTCGTGAGAATGAGTGAAGCGCTCGGGATTCGGCCCGGCAACCCCGACGTACAAACCTAAGTATGAGTTTCCAATGATGACTGGCAGGTTCACCTTGCGCGCATGTGTGGCCGTAGCGACGGCAAGCGTAATCCCGGGCGAGGAGCGCACGTCTTGTCAGTGGCTTCGGTCATTTCGGTGCTTGATGACGACCCCTCCGTGCGGGCCGCGATCAACAATCTCTTGGAATCGCGCGGATACACCGTGCACACATTCGCTTCCGCCAACGAATTTTTGGCCTCGGCCGACTTGCACGGCACCTCGTGCGTGATCGCGGACGTGCAGATGCCTGTGACGAGCGGAATCGATCTGCTGACGCAGATGCGCGCCCAGGGTTCGGCCACGCCATTCATTTTGATCACAGCTTTCCCGGATGACAACGTACGTTTGCGTGCACACAAAGCCGGGGCTACCTGCTTTCTTGGCAAGCCGTTCACCGCGTCGGATCTGATGAAATGCCTGGAGGTGGCGCTGACAGCAGGTGACGAATCCACGGAGTGATCGCCCGGCGATCGGCGACGTGGTTGAATGACTTGGCCGCACACCAGAAGCGCGCGCGCCTCAATCGACCTTGATGTTCGCGGCCTTGATGATCGGCCACCATTTTGCGATCTCGGCCTTCTGCCGCGCGCCGAGCGCTTCGGGCGTGAGCTGGTCCTTTGGCGTCATTTCCAGGCCCTGGCTTTCGAGCTGCTTCTTCACGGCGGGATCGTTCAGCGCTTCGACGGCGGCGGCGTTGAGCTTGGTGACGATCTCCTTCGGCGTGCCCTTCGGCACCCACATTCCCGACCACAGCGTCATGTTGAAGCCTTTCAGGCCCGCCTCCTCCGCGGTCGGAATCTCGGGCGCAGAAGCCAGGCGCTTGTCGTCGGTGATGGCGTAGGCGCGGATGGTGCCGGCGCGGACCTGATTGATGGAGTTGGAGGTCTGGTCGACGATGAGGTCGATCTGGCCGGCGATGAGATCGTTCAGGGCCGGGGCGGTGCCGCGATACGGCACGTATTGCAGCTTGATGCCGGACACGCTCTCGAAATAGACGCCGGCGATGTGGCTGCCTGAGCCTGCGCCGGCCGTGCCGGCGGTCGGCGGCGACGGTCTCGTCTTCAGCCATGCCAGCAGCTCCTTCAGCGAGGTCGCGGGCACTGCGGTCTTGCTGACGACGATCATCGGGTTGCTCGGCAGCAGCACGACCGGCTCGAGATCGGCAACGAGGTCGTATTTGAGCTTGTAGACGGCGCCGTTGGCGACGTGGGTGCCGAGATGACCAAAGGAGATGGTGTAACCGTCCGGCGGCGACTGCACGGCACGGCCGACGCCGATCGAGCCGCCGGCGCCGGTGACGTTCTCGATCACCAGGGGCTGGCCGAGCGTCGTGCGCATCCGCTCGGCGAGCACGCGTGCCATCGCATCCGACGGCCCGCCGGCGGCGAAGGGAACGATGATGGTGATGGGATGCGAGGGATAATCGTCGGCGCGCGCGGCACCCGTGACAGCGAGAATACCGATCAGCCCGGCCCAGATGGCCTTCTTCATTGTGCTCTCCCGGCGATGTCTTCTTCCTTTATTCACCTCTCCCCGCGTGCGGGGAGAGGTCGAAAGCGAAGCTTTCGGGTGAGGGGCGCCTCCACGAACCCAACTGTCACCGCTCCCGCGGAGACTTCCCCTCACCCCAACCCTCCCAGCGCGAGCGAAGCTCGTCGCGCCCCCGCAAGCGGGGCGAGGGAGAAGCAAGTCAGAACTGCGTGTAGTCGATCGGCTTGTGGCGATCGAGCGTGCGCGTGACCGGCGGCAGTGGATATTTCAGGCCGCTCGCGCAGTTGAACAGCATCACGCGATCGGTCTTGTTGACGCGGCCGTCGGCAAGACTGTCCTTGTAGGCGGCATAGGTCGCGGCACCCTCGGGGCACAGCAGCAGCCCCTCCTCGCGCGCGACCTCGCTCAGCGCTGCCGAGATCTTGTCGTCGTCCACTGCAATCGCAAAGCCCTTGCTCTCGCGCACGGCGCGCAGGATGAGAAAATCGCCGATCGCCTGCGGCACGCGGATGCCGGAGGCAATAGTGTGAGCGTCCTCCCAGCGCGTCGCATGCTCGGTGCCGGCCTCATAGGCGCGCACCATCGGTGCGCAGCCGGAGGCCTGCACCGCGACCATGCGCGGGCGCTTTGATCCGATGAAGCCGATCTTCTCGAGCTCGTCGAAGGCCTTCCACATGCCGATCAGGCCGGTGCCGCCGCCGGTCGGGTAGAAGATCACGTCGGGCACGTCCCAGCCGAGCTGCTCGGCGAGCTCGAGGCCCATCGTCTTCTTGCCTTCGATGCGGTACGGCTCCTTCAAGGTCGAGGTGTCGAACCAGCCGACTTTTGCTTTTCCTTCTCCGACGATCTTGCCGCAGTCATCGATATAGCCGTTGACGCGGTAGACGGTCGCGCCCTGGAGCTCGATCTCGCTGACATTCACTTCGGGCGTATCGGCCGGGCAGAAGATCGTGGTCTTGATGCCGCAGCTCGTTGCATAGGCCGCGAGCGCCGCGCCGGCATTGCCGTTGGTCGGCATCGCCATGTGCTTGATGCCGAGCGCCTTGCCCATCGACACTGCCATGACGAGGCCGCGCGCCTTGAACGAGCCGGTCGGCAGCCGTCCCTCGTCCTTGACGATGATCTCGCCGCCGCCAAGTTTTGCGCCGAGCTTCGGCAGCCGGATCAGCGGCGTCGTCACTTCACCGAGCGAGACGATATCCTTGCATTTGCGCACCGGCAGCAACTCGCGGTAGCGCCACATGTCGGCCGGGCGCTGTGCCAGCGTATTCTTGGTCAGCGCCTTCTTCACGCCGGCGAGGTCGTAGCGCACCAGCAACGGCTTGCCCGCCTTGGAGAGGTTGTGGATCTGATCGGCGGCGTAATGATCGCCCTCCATCGCGCATTCGAGATGGGTGACGAAGGTCGGGCGTTCGATGGTGAGGTTGTCGTTGTCGTGCATGGCTGGTTTCTTTCTTGTTATGCCAACGGTTCTTGTTGCTCGTCATTGCGAGGAGCTCTTGCGATGAGCAATCCAGACTGTTTCCGCGGGTGCGCTCTGGATTGCTTCGCTTCGCTCGCAATGACGGCGAAAATCAAATATTCAGCACCCTTCCATAAGCATCCAGCACCGCTTCCTTCATCATCTCCGAGAGGGTCGGATGCGGGAACACGGTGTGCATCAGCTCTTCTTCCGTGGTCTCCAGGTTCATGGCGACGACGTAGCCCTGGATCAGCTCGGTGACTTCGGCGCCGACCATGTGGGCTCCGAGGAGCTGGCCGGTCTTCTTGTCGAAGATCACCTTGACCAGGCCCTGGTCCTCGCCGAGCGCGATCGCCTTGCCGTTGCCGACGAAGGGGAAGCGGCCGACGCGGATCTCGCGGCCGTTTTCTTTCGCCTTGGCTTCGGTGAGGCCGACTGAGGCCACCTGCGGCTGGCAATAGGTGCAGCCCGGGATCAGATTCTTGTCCATGGGGTGCGGATTGAGGCGCTTGATCGCTTCGACGCAGATCACGCCTTCATGCTCGGCCTTGTGAGCAAGCATCGGCGGACCTGCGACGTCGCCGATGGCGTAGATGCCGGGCACGTTGGTCTTGCCGTAACCGTCGATCACGATCGTGCCGCGGTCGGTTTTGACGCCCAGCTTTTCGAGGCCGAGATTCTCGATATTGCCGACGACGCCGACCGCCGAGATCACGCGCTCGAACTCGGTGGTGACGGGCTTGCCCTTGCCGTCGTCGATGGTGGCGACGACGCTGTCGGCCTTCTTCTCGAGCTTGGTCACCTTGGTCGAGGACATGATCTTGATGCCCTGCTTTTCCAGCCGTTTTCGCGCGAGGCCGGCGATCTCGGCGTCTTCGACCGGCAGAATCTGCGGCAGCACCTCGACTACGGTGACGTCGCTTCCCATGGTGTGGAAGAACGAGGCGAATTCGATGCCGATCGCACCGGAGCCGACGACCAGCAGCGACTTCGGCATCTTCTCCGGCACCATGGCCTCGAAGTAGGTCCAGATCAGCTTCTTGTCGGGCTCGAGCCCCGGCAAGACGCGCGGCCGTGCACCGGTCGCGATGATGATGTGCTTGGCCTGGTAGGTCCCCTCGCCCAGCGTGCCCTTGGGGCCCTCGACGTCGGACTTCTTTACCGTGACCTTGCCGGGGGCGTCGATGGAGGCAGAGCCCCAGATCACGCTGACCTTGTTCTTCTTCATCAGAAAGCCGACGCCGTCATTCAGACGCTTCGACACGCCGCGCGAGCGCTGCACCACGGCTTTCGGATCGAACGAGACTTTTTCCGCCGACAGGCCGTAATCCTTGGCGTGCTGCATGTAGTGATAGATCTCCGCCGAGCGTAAGAGCGCCTTGGTCGGAATGCAGCCCCAGTTCAGGCAGATGCCGCCGAGATAGGATTTCTCGACGATCGCAACCTTGAAACCGAGCTGGGCGGCGCGGATCGCGGTGACGTAACCGCCGGGGCCGGAGCCGATGATGATGATGTCGAAGGACGTGTCGGCCATTATCTGTACTCCAGCCAAATTCCGCCCAGGATCGCGGTCCAAACCAGCGCGAGCACGCCCGCGCCGATGGTCATGATCTTGAACTGGGTCGTGGATACGAGGTCACGTTGAAAGGCAAATATCGAAGCAATGAGGATGGCGGCGAGCAGGACGTACGGACCGTAGATCGCGTACATGGCCCAGCCCATCACACCATCATCATGACGGGATTTTCGATCAGCTGCTTGAACGCACCGATCAGCTCGGCGCCGAGCGCGCCGTCGATGGCGCGGTGATCGCAAGACAAGGTCACGCTCATCATGTGCGCGATCTCGATCTTGCCGCCGCGCACGACGGGACGCTCCTCGCTGGTGCCGACTGCGAGGATGGTCGCGTGCGGCGGATTGATTACGGCGGTGAAGTGGCTGATGCCGTACATGCCGAGGTTGGAGACGGCGGTGGTGCCGCCCTGGTACTCTTCCGGCTTCAGCTTGCGCGAGCGGGCGCGGGCGGCAAAATCCTTCATCTCGTTCGAGATGATCGAGAGCGTCTTGGTTTCGGCCTTGCGGATGATCGGCGTGATCAGCCCGCCGGGCATCGCCACCGCGACGCCGACGTCGGAATGATGGTGCTTGACCATACCGGATTCGGTCCAGCTGACGTTGCAGTTCGGGATCTTCTGCAGCGCGACCGCCATCGCCTTGATGACGAAATCGTTGACCGAGATCTTGTAGAGCGGCTTCTTCTCCTTGTCCTTGGGAGCTGCCGCATTGATCTCCTCGCGCGCGGCGAGCAGCTTGCCGATGTCGCAGTCCATCGTGAGATAGAAGTGCGGGACGTTCTGGATCGATGCCGTCAGGCGCTGCGCGATGGTACGGCGCATGCCGTCATGCGGGACGACGTCGTAGGAGCCGGGCTCGAACAGCGACAGGATCTGCTTGTCCGACATGGTCGGCGCGATCGAGGGCGCGCCTGGTGGCGCTGCCGCAGGCGCCTTGAGGCCCTTGCCCGACTTGGCCTGCTCGACGTCGCGCGCGACGACGCGGCCATGCGGGCCGGTGCCGGTGACCATGCCGACATCGATGCCGGCTTCCTTGGCAAGACGCCGCGCCAGCGGCGATGAGAACACGCGGCCACCATGGCCATTGGCCTGCGCGGCGGGAGCTGGGGCCTGCGGCGCTGGTGCGGCGGCGGGCGGCGGTGCGGCCTTGGGAGCAGCGGGCGCAGGAGCTGGCGCAGCAGCGGGAGCCTCAGCGGGCTTGTCAGCAGCTTTGGGCGGCGCGGCCGACGCGCTCGGCTTGGCGCTACCGGCGGCCTTCACGTCCTCGCCCTCGCCGGCGAGCACTGCGATCACGTCGTTGACCGGGACGTCCTGGGTGCCCTCGGGCACCAGGATTTTGGCGATCGTGCCCTCGTCGATGGCCTCGACCTCCATGGTCGCCTTGTCGGTCTCGATCTCGGCGATGACGTCGCCGGATTTGACCTTGTCGCCTTCCTTCTTCAGCCACTTGGCGAGGTTGCCCTTCTCCATCGTCGGCGAAAGAGCGGGCATCAGGATGTTGATGGGCATGCTGACCTCACGAAGAACTTCTCAAAAACGCCGTCCCCGGAAGCGAGGACGAACAGACCAGGTTTAGTTGCCGATGTCGCCCTGCCACAGGCGCTCATTGGCAGGATTGGAACGCCAATTCTTCATCATGGTGATGGAGCGCTCGTCGGCAAGGTCGATCCAGGGGATGCCGAACTTGTCGAGGATGTCCTTGGAGCCGTCGAAGGTGACGGATTCCCCGATCACCACGAGCTTGACCTTGAACAAAGCGAGCGCGCCGGCACACATCGAGCATGGCGACAGCGTGGTGTACATGACGGTGTCGTGGAACGAGATCGCGCCGGCTTCGCGCAGACAGCTCATCTCGCCGTGCAGGATCGGGTTGTTCTCCTGCACACGGTTGTTGTGGCCGCGCGCGATGATCTTGTTCTCGCGGGTCAGCACGGCGCCGATCGGCAGGCCGCCCTGCGCGATCGAGGCTTCCGCCTCGCGGATCGCCTCCAGCATGAAATCGAAATGATGGGCTTCGACGGCCACGGTCAGTGCCCCTTGCCGCGCGGCGTCGTGGTGCCGGTGTCGGTGGGGCGCTCGATCTCGGCCTGGAACATCTCGAGGATCCGGTTCAGGGCGTCTTCCTCGGTGTATTCGCTCTCGCGCGCATAGGCGCGTGCGGCGTGGCGGGCAAGATCGACCAGCAGCAGGCCCCACATGTCGGGCTCCTCGAAGGCCCGCTGGAACGCCATCGACAGCCCGCCGTCCAGCACGAACACGCGCAGGATCTCGACCGCGTCCTCGCGGGTCATGACGTCGGGCGGCAGTGGCTGCTCCTTCGGGCCCGCCATGGTCTACCTGTAGCAGACGGCTTTGGCGGCCTCGACGACTTCCGCCGCCGACGGCAGCGCGAGCTTCTCCAGGTTTGCGGCATAGGGCATCGGCACGTCCTTGCCGGAGACGCGCGTCACCGGCGCGTCCAGATAGTCGAAGGCATTCTCCATGATGCGCGCGGCGATCTCGGCGCCGACGCCGCTCTGGGCCCAGCCCTCTTCTACCGTGACAGCGCGGCCGGTCTTCTTGACCGAGTTGACGATGGTCTCGGTATCCATCGGGCGCAGCGTGCGCAGGTCGATCACCTCGGCCTCGATGCCCTCCTTGGCGAGCTCGTCGGCGGCCTTGAGCGCATAGGTCATGCCGTTCGACCAGGAGATGATGGTGACGTGGGAGCCGGCGCGCACGATGCGGGCCTTGCCGATCGGGATCACGAAGTCGTCGAGCTTCGGCACTTGGCCGGTGTGCCCGTACAGCACCTCGTTCTCGAGGAAGATCACCGGATTGGGATCGCGGATCGCGGCCTTGAGCAGGCCCTTGTAGTCGGCGGCCGAGAACGGCGCGACGACCTTGAGACCCGGAATGTTCGAGTACCAGGACGAATAGTCCTGGCTGTGCTGGGCGGCGACGCGCGCGGCGGCACCGTTCGGGCCGCGGAACACGATCGAGCAGCCCATCTGGCCGCCGGACATGTAGAGCGTCTTGGCCGCGGAGTTGATGATCTGGTCGATCGCCTGCATGGCGAAGTTGAAGGTCATGAACTCGACGATCGGCTTGAGACCCGTCATGGCAGCGCCGACGCCGACGCCGGCAAAGCCGTGCTCGGTGATCGGGGTGTCGATGACGCGCTTGGCGCCGAACTCCTGGAGCAAGCCTTGCGTGACCTTGTAGGCGCCCTGATATTCGGCAACCTCTTCGCCCATGACGAAGACGTCCTGATCGCGGCGCATCTCTTCGGCCATGGCATCGCGCAGCGCTTCGCGGATGGTCTGCGTCACCATTTCGGTGCCTGCAGGCACTTCCGGATCGGGCTCGGCGACAACCTGCGGCGCGGGCGCAGCCTTCGGCTGCCGCGCTTCCGCCTTTGCCGCGGCAGGCGGAGCTGACTCCGCGGCCTTCTCCTGCTTGGCGGGCGCAGCAGGCGCTTTGGCAAGATCGGCGGCGCTCTCGCCGTCGGCGAGAATGGTCGCGATCGGCGTGTTCACCGCGACGTCGGCGGTGCCCTCGGGGATCAGGATCTTACCGAGCGTCCCCTCATCGGTCGCCTCGACCTCCATGGTCGCCTTGTCGGTCTCGATCTCGGCGATGACGTCGCCAGACTTGATCTGCTCGCCCTCTTTCTTCAGCCACTTGGCGAGGTTGCCCTTCTCCATCGTGGGCGACAGCGCGGGCATCAGCACTTGAATTGGCATATCGACTCCAAAGGAAAGCTTGCGCGCGTTCAGCGGTAAACGTCGGTCCAGAGCTCGGCGGCATCCGGCTCCGGATCATGCTGGGCGAAATCGGCGGACGCGTTGACGATGTCGCGCACCTCGGCGTCGATCGCCTTGAGATCGGCCTCACTGACCTTGGCCGCGAGCAGGCGGTTGCGCACCTGCTCGATCGGGTCCTGGTCATGGCGGATCTTCTCGACCTCCTCGCGCGTACGATATTTGGCGGGGTCGGACATCGAGTGGCCGCGATAGCGGTAGGTCTGCATCTCCAGGATGTAGGGGCCTTTGCCGGCGCGGCACCAGGCCGCCGCCTCCTCGCCCGCCGCCTTCACGGCGCGCACATCCATGCCGTCGACCTGCTTGCCGGGGATGTTGAAGGAGGCGCCGCGCTTGGAGAAATCCTGCTGCGCCGAGGCGCGCGAAACCGAGGTGCCCATGGCGTAGCGGTTGTTCTCGATGACGTAGATCACCGGCAGCTTCCAGAGCTCCGCCATGTTGAAGCTCTCATAGACCTGGCCCTGATTGGCCGCGCCGTCACCGAAATAGGTGACGCTGACATTGTCGTTGCCGCGATAGTGGTTGGCGAAGGCGAGACCCGTGCCGAGCGAAACCTGGGCACCGACGATGCCGTGGCCGCCGTAAAAATGCTTCTCCTTGCTGAACATGTGCATGGAGCCGCCCTTGCCCTTGGAATAGCCGCCGCGGCGGCCCGTGAGCTCGGCCATGACGCCCTTGGCGTCCATGCCGGTGGCGAGCATATGGCCGTGATCGCGATAGCCGGTGATGACCTGATCGCCCCCTTTCAGGGCCATCTGCATGCCGACCACGACGGCCTCCTGGCCGATATAGAGATGGCAGAAGCCGCCGATCGCGCCCATGCCGTAGAGCTGGCCGGCCTTTTCCTCGAACCGCCGGATCAGGAGCATCTCGCGGAGCGCCTTGAGCTCCTGTTCCCTGGTGAATTCCGGGGGCGAACCGCCGTCCATCTTGTCCTGTGCAGCGCTCGCGGCGGCTTTCTTGGGTGCGGCCATGGGAATTCCGGGTCAGAGAAAACTTCAGCCCTCTCTAACCCAAGTCAAACGCGGTTGGAAAGCACCGCAGCGGCATGACAGGTGACATGGCACGATTTTCATTATGCCGCACTGCAACGTGGCCGAAACTTTGCAAAACCTTTGGCGCGGATTGGGCAACATTCGCTCCTCAGCGACGCAGGCGGTGCCGGTAGATGCGGCAAGCGCGTCGGACGCGCAGCTCACGGGCCGAAGCCCGTGCCGTGTCCGATTCGTATCGATGACCTTACCAGCCGAGCTCGCGCAGATAGGCTGCGCGGGCGGCAACGCCGGTGTGCGTGAAGTCTGTGAACACGCCGTCGACGCCGAGACAGAAGAACTTGAGATACTCCTGCGCCGGATCACCGCGATAATCGGCAGCGAGATATTTCTTCTCGTTGCGGAACGTGAAGACGTGCACGAACAGGCCGAGCTTGTGCGCGTCGGCAATGAGACTGGTCGGCTGCTGCGTCGATGCTTCCGGCGTCGATCCCTTGTAGGGCGTGCCGTCGGCGTTGCTGTCCTTCCACGGCGCAATCTTGAGCGGAACGATATAGGCCTTCCACGGACCGATGCCGTCGGCATAGGACTTGATCTCGGCAAGACCCTCCGGGGTCAGCATTGCATCGTAGAGGCGCGCGTCGCCCGCCACCGTCCAGTCGTACGGACGCGACGTGGTGATGTTGTTGAGCAGGACCTTGCCGGTTTTGAAGTCGATGCCGTTGCCGTCGATGAGCTGGACCTGCCGCGTTTCCAAGCCATGGCTGCGCATATATTTCAGGCTGCCGGGCTCGAAGCTCTGGACCAGGATCGGCGCGTCCCTGGTGTTGAGGCCGTTGTCCTTGATGATCTTGATCAGGGCATCTTCGAGCGGGCGGCTGCCGGGCATGCCGCAGCCGTTTGCGATCCCCTGGGCATTATTCCAGGTCGGATTCTTGGTCTCGGGATAGACGAGGATAGAACGTCCCGTCTGCTTGCTCCTGGCCTTGGCGATGTCGATGACGTCCTGGAAGCTGATGACGGGGAATTTGCCATTGAAGACTTTTGGCCGCTCGTTGGCCGCATCATAGGTGGTGCCGGCGATCCATTGCTTCAGCTCGGCCATGGTGAAGTCGGTGATCGACCAGTCGTTGGTGTGGTCTTCGCCGTCCACGATCAGCGACTTCAGCACCGATTTCGGGTCGGCGGGATCGGTGAGGTCCGTGAGGTAGTCGGCGGGCCCGTTGGTGGGAGCCGGCGCTTTGACGCGCACACCGGGCACCGTGCGCTTGCGCGCCGCGACAGCCGCGTTGGTCTTGGCCACCTCGGCCACATTGGTGTTGTCGCTGAGCCAGGGGTTATGGCGCACCACGAGGACGCAGTCCTTGGTCAGGTGCAAATCCTCTTCGAGCGCGTCGGTGCCGAGCGCTGCGGCAAGCTCGTACGATGCCTCGGTCTCTTCGGCCACCAGCCCCGGCAGTCCGCGATGTCCGAGGATCAGCGGCGGCCTGCCGTCGAGGGTCGGGACCTGCTTGGCGCCTGATGGGGCCGGGCCGGTCTGTGCGAAGGCCATCGACAGAGGAAGGAACGCCGCGCCGAGCAGCATCGCTCCAATACGCACCGTCCGTCGCGAACGATTGTCCGGCATGACAAGCCTCCATCTTTTGCGCAGCATCGCGTCAAAACGCCACAAGGGTGAGCTCGTCGTCTTGTCCGAATTCTCTGACAGGCAGATGACGCTTGTGACCCGCGCGCGGCGCGCTCCGATCATTTCGCCGGGATCATCCGAACGAGATCGTGCGGATTGACATAGTCGAGCTGGAAGCGCGCCCGCTCCTCCAGCATGTCGGGATCGATCTTCTCGGAGCGCAGCAGCGAGACGCGCTGCTCGCTCCTGGCGCGCTCGCGCTTGAGCTGCGCCAGCTCGCTGGTCAGCGCGATGATCTCCTGGTCAAGCTCCTGGCGGGCGTTGAGGCCGTATTTGCCGGTATAGGCGTTGACGCCGAAATAGCCGACGATGGCGGCCGCCATCGCATAGAGGGCAAGGCCGGTCAGGATCGATTTCAGGCGCGCGCGGGAGACCATGCTGGGAAGATGGGGCAGCTTGGTTAAGGGAGTGCTAACCAGCCCACCGCTAGTCGTCATGCCCATCCACGTTCGTCGTTGCGGTCAGCCAAGACGCGGATGGCCGGGACAAGCCCGGCCATGACGGAGAATGAGACCTCAGCCGTGGTGCTTGGCCACGTGCGCGGCGAAGGCGTCGATATAGGCTTGGAGCACGGGCTTCAGCGACTCCTTGACCAGATTACCTTCCGCATCGAAAGCGTCGCCGACGGCGTTCAGATAGGTCTCCGGCTGCTGCATGATCGGGCCGGAAATGCCCGGCAGAATGTTCTGCAGCGTCTTGGCGGCGCTGACGCCACCGAGCGGGCCAGGCGAGTTCGAGACGATGCCGACCGGCTTGCCGTTGAACGAGCTCTTGCCATAAGGGCGCGAGGCGACGTCGATGGCGTTCTTGAGCACGCCCGGAATCGCCCGGTTGTATTCGGGGGTCACGAAGATGACGCCGTCGGATTTCTGAATCTTCTCGCGGAAGGCCAGCCAGTCCGCGGGCGGCGCGCCCTCGAGATCCTGGTTGAAGAACGAGATGCCTCCCAGCGTGACGACCTCGAGCTTGAGGGATGCGGGCGCCAGTTTTGCGAGCGCATTGGCGATCTTCAGCGAGAAGCTGTCCTTGCGCAGGCTGCCGGCGATAACGACGATGTTGTAGGCCATGAAGTGTCCTCGAGGGCTTGAGCGGGAGTGCCGGGCGGCACTTAAGCGATCCGGGTCGATCGATGCAAGTGCATGAACCAGTCCGATTTGGAAACGTAGAGTTTCCCGAAAGCAGATGGTCATCCAAAGCAATCGGGCCGCCAAGCGGCGGCCCGATTCTTCGCGAACCTCTCGTCCAGCTCAGATCGTCGGATTCCACGCCGACGGGATCAGGCGATATTTGGCGCCGTCCTTCTCGACATGACCGACCGAGGGGAAGGTGAAGTGGAAGCCCACAACCGTTGCCTTCTCGGCCGCCGCCATGTCGAGGAATTTGTGGCGGGTCTCCTGCGCCATCGCGGGATCATTGTCGAACGCCACGTGCCAGTCCGGATTGCGCAGGAAGAATTCGGGAATGTTGGTGACGTCGGACTGGATCAGGATCTTGGCATCGCCGGAGGCGACTGCGAACGAGGTATGGCCGGGCGTGTGGCCCGGCGTCGCGATCGAGGTGATGCCCGGCGCGACCTCCTTGCCCCACTCGTACTTGGTGACCTTGGACTCGAGGCCCGCAAAGGTCTTCTTCACGTTGGCGAAATAGTTCTTCATCATCGCGTTGGACTCGGCCTTGGCGGCGTTGTCCGCGCTGGTCCAGAACTCCCAGTCCTTGCCCGGCACCATGATCTCCGCATTCGGGAAGGCGAGCGCGCCGTCGGCGAGGCGAATGCCGTTGGTGTGATCGGGATGCAGATGCGAGAGCAGCACTACGTCGATGCTCTTGGGATCGACGCCGGCAGCCGCAAGGTTTTGCAGCGTGCGGCCGACCGCGCCCTTGCTGGGCTCGAGATTGGCGACGCCGTTGCCGGTGTCGATCAGCACCAGCTTGGAGCCGGTGTTGATGAGCTGCGGGTTGAACGGCACCGTCACCATGCCCTTGGGCATGTAGGCGGCCTCGCCCGCCGCGAGCGCCTCCTCCTTCGACAGGTTAGTGACGAACTTGTCCGGCATCGGGAAGGTGCGCGCCCCGTCATTGATCGAGGTGCACTCGATGCTGCCGACCTTGTAGCGGTAGAAGCCCGGCGCCTGCGTGCCGGCTTGCGGCACTGCGGCATCGGCGGCCCTCGGCCGGAGGCCGGTGGCGGCAGCCACGCCAATGGCGGCGGCGCCTGCGAGCAAATGGCGGCGATCGAGATCGGTCATGGAGAGGTCCCCTTCTGAGCGCTCTGCGGTTTTTCCGCTTTCAAATGACGGCGGAATAATCCGCCGCTTCGCTCAGAAGGCAAGACCTTCTTTCGGTGACCGGCCGTCGCCGATCACGACAATTTATTTGGGTTGATGAGGAATTTTTCGCCGGTGGCGCGTTTGGCGTACACCGCGATATTGGCGGGATCGAGTGCCTCCTGAAGAGACACCACTTTGGTGTAGTGGCTGGCGAAGGTGGTCTTGAGTTCGGACGCCACGCGCTGGCGCAGGCGCCCGATATCAGCCGGACCGATCTTCTGGAGGAACGGCGTCAGCAGCCAGCCGCCAACGCCCCAGCTGAGGCCGAACGACCGGTTCAGCTCAGTCGGGCGCGTATCGAGGCTGCCGTAGATGTAGACCTGCTTGTACACGTTGGAGCCGTAGCGGCTGTATTCCTTCGCGGTCTTGTTGGCCGCCACTTCCATCGCGGTCAGGATCTGGCTGGCGAGCTTGCCGCCGCCGATGGCGTCGAAGGCGATGGTGGCGCCGGTCTCCACCAGCGCGTCCGTGAGATCGTCCATGAAGCTCGGCGCGGAGGAATCGACGACGTGCTTGGCGCCGATCTTGTGCAGGATGTCGGCCTGCTCCTTGCTGCGGACGATGTTGACGAGGCCGATGCCGTCCTTGATGCAGATCTTGTTCAGCATCTGGCCGAGGTTGGACGCCGCAGCCGTATGCACCAGCGCCTTATGGTTCTCCCGCCGCATCGTCTCGGTCATGCCGAGCGCAGTCAGCGGATTGACGAACCAGGACGCGCCGTCGGCGGCCGTGGTGCCGGCCGGCAGCTCCATGACGTCGCGGACCTTGAGCACGCGGTACTGCGTGTACATGGCGCCGCCGATCATCGACACCGTCTTGCCCATCAGCGCTTTTGCGGCATCGGACGCACCGGTCCGGATCACCGTGCCGGCGCCCTCATTGCCGACCGGCAGCGACTGGTCGAACCTCGCCGCCATCATCCGCATCGCGCCTTCCGGCATGGTCGCGGTGATGACCGGCATCTCCCTGGTGCCGGACGCCTTGGCGGCCGACATATCGGCGGCGCCGATCAACAGGCCGAGATCGGACGGATTGATCGGCGTCGCCTCGACGCGGACGACGACCTCGTCGTCGGCCGGCTCCGGGGTCGGGACATTCACGAGGGACAATTCCAGCTCGCCGCTCTTCTTGAGCAGTGAACGCAATTGCATTCCGGTCTTGCCGTCGCTCATGTCTAATCCTCCCCTGTTTCTGTTTTTCGCGTGTCGCGCGGGCGCCGGCTTATGCCAGCGCCTTTAGTGCCGCCCTGCCGCCATAGAGCGCCTGCTTGCCGAGCTGCTGCTCGATGCGCAGGAGCTGGTTGTATTTGGCGGTGCGATCGGAACGCGCAAGGGATCCGGTCTTGATCTGTCCGCAGTTCGTGGCGACCGCGAGGTCGGCGATGGTGGAATCCTCGGTCTCGCCGGAGCGGTGCGACATCACCGAGGTATAGCCCGACTTGTGCGCCATCTCGACGGCGGCGAGCGTCTCGGTCAGCGTGCCGATCTGGTTGACCTTGATCAGGATCGAATTGGCGCGGCCGGCCTTGATGCCTTCGGCGAGGCGCTTGACGTTGGTGACGAAGAGATCGTCGCCGACCAGCTGGCACTTCTTGCCGATGAGATCGGTGAGCTCCTTCCAGCCGTCCATGTCGTCTTCCGACATGCCGTCCTCGATGGTGACGATCGGATAGCGCGAGACGAGATCGGCGAGATATTTGGCCTGCTCGGAGATCGAGCGGGTCTTGCCCTCGCCTTCATAGACATACTTGCTGTCCTTGAAGAACTCGGTCGAGGCGCAGTCGAGGCCAATCACGATGTCGCTGCCAGCCTTGTAGCCGGCCTTGCCGATCGCGTTCATGACGAAGTCGAGCGCGGCGTCGGCCGACGGCAGGTTCGGGGCAAAGCCGCCCTCGTCGCCGACATTGGTGTTGTGGCCGGCCTTCTTCAGCTCCGACTTCAGCGTGTGGAAGACCTCCGCGCCGTAGCGCAGCCCTTCCGCGAAAGACGAGGCGCCGACCGGGAGGATCATGAACTCCTGGAAGTCGATCGGGTTGTCGGCATGCACGCCGCCATTGATGATGTTCATCATCGGCACCGGCAAGAGCCGCGCGGCGGTGCCGCCGACATAACGATAGAGCGGCATGTCGAGCGAGTTCGCGGCCGCCTTGGCGCAGGCGAGCGAGACGCCGAGAATGGCGTTGGCGCCCAGCCGGCTCTTGTTCGGCGTGCCGTCGAGGTCGATCATGATCTGGTCGATCTGGGCCTGCTGCTCGACATCGAGGCCGCTCAGCGCCTCGAAGATCTCGCCGTTGACTGCGCCGACCGCCTTGGTGACGCCCTTGCCGAGATAGCGCGCCTTGTCGCCGTCGCGCAGTTCCACGGCTTCATGGGCACCGGTCGAGGCGCCTGACGGCACGGCGGCGCGGCCAAGCGCACCATCTTCCAGCACGACGTCGACCTCGACGGTGGGATTGCCCCGGCTATCGAGAATTTCGCGGCCGATGATGTCGATAATGGCGGTCATGATGTACACTTCCGTTCGTTAGGGCTGATCGGTGCCGCGGGTCTTACACGGGCCGCAAGCAAATGTGAACGCTTGGACGATCCGGTTCGACGGACGCGCGAAGGACATCGGACTAAGCTTGACGCTGCCTGGTCCGTGCGTCCAACCTCAATCTGAAACAGTCGGGGTAACGCCATGAATCGCCGCCAGTTTCTTGCCTCGAGCACCGCCTTCCTCGCGACCCGCCCATCTTTTGCGCAGGAAGGCCCGTTCCGGACAAAATTTTTCCCGATCAGGCCCGGCATCGGCCTGCACGACCTCGCTCCCGCCGCCGACGGCACGGTCTGGTTTACGGCGCAGGGCAAAGGGATGCTCGGCCGGCTCGATCCCAGGGATGGCAGCTTCAAGACGGTCAGCCTCGGCGACGGTGCCGCCCCGCACGGCGTGACCATCGGGCCCGACGGCGCGCCCTGGATTACCGAGGGCGGCCAGAACGCGATCGTGCGGGTCGATCCCCGTGATCTCAAGGTCACGCTGTTCCGCCTGCCCGAAAAGTACGCCTACGCCAATCTCAATACCGGTGTGTTCGACCGAAGCGGCACCTACTGGTTCACTGGCCAGTCCGGCTATTACGGCCGTCTCACGCCGCAATCCGGCGCGATGGACGTGTTCAAGGCGCCGAAGGGCATTGGCCCCTATGGCATCGCAGTCACGCCCAAAGGCGACGTCTGGTACGCCTCGCTCGCCGGCAGCTACATCGCCAAGATCGATCTCGCGACCGGCCACGCCAATGTCGTCGAGCCGCCGACGCCCGGCCAGGGCTCCCGGCGCGTCTGGTCGGACTCGAAAAGCCGGATCTGGGTCAGCGAGTGGAACAGCGGGCATGTCTCAGTGCATGATCCCGCTGACAGCTCCTGGAAGACCTGGAAGCTGCCGGGCGAACGCCCCCGCACCTACGCGGTCTATGTCGACGACAGAGACAAGGTCTGGCTGTCCGACTTCTCGGCCAACGCGATCGTCCGCTTCGATCCCGTGACCGAAAAGTTCAACGTCTTCGCCAGCGACAAGGCAAACGCCAATGTCAGGCAGCTCGACGGCCGCCCAGGCGAGCTTTGGGGCTGCGAGTCCGGCAACGACCGCATTGTGCTGATTCAGACAATCGCCGCCGGTTGACGACGGCTTTAATTGCGTCCATCCCGACATCCGCAAAAGGATGACGATGATGGCGAAGAAGCCCCTCCAGCTCGGCCGCGCGGTCGAGTGGCCGCACACACCGGATGAAGCCCAGCTCGACCGCGTGCCCAATCCGCAAGGAGGCACCGACTATCTGGTCCGCTTCACCGTGCCGGAATTCACCTCGCTGTGCCCGGTCACAGGCCAGCCCGATTTCGCCCATCTGATGATCGACTACGCGCCGGGTCCGTGGTTGCTCGAGTCGAAATCGCTAAAACTCTACATCGCGAGCTTCCGCAATCACGGCGCCTTCCACGAGGACTGCACCGTGATGATCGGCAAGCGCATCGCGAGCGAGATCAAGCCGAAATGGCTTCGCATCGGCGGCTATTGGTATCCGCGCGGCGGCACCCCGATCGACGTGTTCTGGCAGACCGGCCGCGTGCCGAAGGGCGTGTGGGTGCCGGAGCAAGGCGTCGCGCCCTATCGCGGGCGGGGTTAGCTTCTACTCTTCGATCAGGCCCGCGCGTCCGACGGCGCGCGCTGCCTGAGCAGTTGCGCGCAGACGAGGCCGAGGCACACCATGATCGCCGCGCTCGCGAGCAGGGTCGGCACCTTGCCGCCATGCTGGAGGCCAAGGCCGTAGGCGATCGGACCGACCGTCTGCCCCATGAAGAAGAAGAAGGAATGCAGCGACATCGCCGTCGCACGCGCGCCGATCGACAGCTCGCTGGCGAACACCTGCAAGCAGCCGTGGATCATGTAGAAGCCCCAGCCCATCGCCAGCATGCTGGCGAATTGCAGCTTCCAGCCGGGACCGAACGCAAGCACGCCGAGCTGCAGGGCGACGAGGCTCGCGCCCGCGATCATCATGCCCTTGACGCCGAGCCACGGCAGGAAGCGCGAGACCGTGAAGGTGTAGAACAGTCCGCCGACGGCGAAACCCGCGATCACGATGCCGGCGATCGACAGCGACTTCTCGCCGAGATCGAACAGCAGCGCGGCGATGAAGGGAAACAGGCCGAACACGCAGCAGCCCTCGACGAACACCGCCGAGTAGCAATAGCGCGTGTTGGGGTTGGCGAAGATGGTGCGGTAGCCCTGGCGCAAGGTCTTCAGGTCGCTCTTCGGCGGCGCCGTCAGCGCGGCACCGCGAAAGCCGGCCGCCACCGCAACGGCCGCAATGAGACCGAGCGCGCCGAGGATCATGAGCACACCGCGCCAGCCGATGAGATCGCCGATGATGCCGGAAGCGGAGGCGCCGAGCAGATTGCCGGTCATCGACCCCGCCAGCGTGCGCCCGATCGCGACCTGCCGCCTGGCGGGCGCGACGAGGTCGGCGGTCAGGCCGAGCGCAACCGGAAACACGCCGCCGGAGGCGATGCCGGCCAGGATGCGGCTCGCGAACAGGCCCGAGAAGGACGTCGCGAGCGCACCAAGAATGCAGGAGACGCCGAGCAGCGCCAGGCACAGCGTCATCAGGCGCGCCTTGCCGAACAGATCGGCAGCTGCGCCGATCACCGGCTGGACCAGCGCGTAGATCAAGGCGAAGCCGGCCGCGATGCTGGCGGCCGTGGTGATGCTGATCGAAAAATCCTCGGCGACATGCGGCAGCACGGGATCTAGCGCGCGCGTAGACAAGGCCGCCGAGAAGCTTGCGAGCGCGATGATATTAATTGCCGGCGGAAACTTCTGGTCGGCGGCCGGCCTGGTCACAGGCTGGTGCATCAGCGCGTTGTGCTCTTGGCCAGTGAGTCGAAAGCCATTAGCCTGCGAATAAGCCCTTCGAACTCCCGCAGCGGCACCATGTTGGGGCCATCCGACGGCGCGCGATCAGGATCGGGATGGGTCTCGATGAAGACGCCGGCAACGCCGACCGCGACCGCCGCGCGTGCCAGCACCGGCACGAATTCGCGCTCGCCGCCGGAAGAAGCGCCCTTCCCGCCCGGCTGCTGCACCGAATGGGTGGCATCGAAGATCACGGGCGCGCCGGTGGTGCGGGCCAGGATCGGCAGCGCGCGCATGTCGGAGACCAGCGTGTTGTAGCCGAAAGAAGCGCCGCGCTCGGTGACGAGCACGTTGGGATTATTCGCGCTCGTGATCTTGGTCACGACATTCGTCATGTCCCAGGGCGCCAGGAACTGCCCCTTCTTGACGTTGACGACCTTGCCGGTCGCGGCGGCTGCGAGCAGAAGATCTGTCTGCCGGCACAGGAAGGCCGGGATTTGCAGGATGTCCACCGCCTGGGCAACCTCGGCGCATTGCGTGGCCTCATGCACGTCGGTCAGGACCGGCAGGCCGAGCGAAGCGCGGATTTCCGCGAAGATCGGCAGCGACTGCGCAAGGCCCAGACCGCGCGCAGCGGAGGCGCTGGTGCGGTTGGCCTTGTCGAACGAGGTCTTGTAGACGAGGCCGATGTTCAGCCGCGCGGCGATCTCCTTCAGCGCTGAAGCCACCTCCAGCGCATGCTGGCGGCTTTCGAGCTGGCACGGCCCGGCAATAACCGAGATCGGCAGATCGTTGCCGAACTTGACCGTGCCAATGGTGACGACCGGCGCCGCCGAATTCGAAGAGCTCAAGGCAAATCCCTCGTTTCGCCGCGACCATAGCGGCGATGAGGGTCGGATCAACCCTATTTGGCCCGGGCCGTCAGAATATCAGGGTTGCGCCAGGGTTGCTCGTAGCGGCCGCGCCGGAATGCCGCTACTTGACCGACGAGAAGGCGGTCGGCGCCAGGATCTGGCTGACGATGTTGGCGACGATCTGGCCGTCCGCTTCCGTCTTGGTCCGCGCATCGAGCCATTCCGGATCGGCCACGAACGCGCCCCACTTCTTCTCGCGCTCGGCGAGCGACTCCCAGGCCAGGAAATAGGTCAGCTCCTGGTTGGATTCGCCGATCACCGTGGTGAAGAACCCGGCCTGCTTGATGCCGTGCTTCTCCCAGATTTTCAGCGTCATCGTCTCAAAGCGCTTCAAGAGCGCCGGCAGGCGGCCGGGCACGCAGCGGTATTGTCGCATTTCGTAGATCATTCTCGCTTCCTCCCTGATCGTTCCTGCGATCTATAGCTGCGGCTTTTGCAACTGTCTTGAGGCGCTGTGCTCATGCCTCCTCTGCCGATCATTCACGGCGATTGACGGCACAGCACGCAAATCGTATATACATAAAAATGTCGGATTTCGATCCCGCGAAAGATGCGGCCAATGTCGCGAAGCATAGCATCTCGCTCGCGCGTTGGTCCGACATGGAAATCCGGGCCGTCGTGCCTGTCGAACCGTTTGATCATGGCGATCCCCGCTATCGTGCCTACGGGTTCATTGATGGCGTTGCGCATTGTCTGGTGTTCACCATCCGCAGCGAACGGTATCGACCGATCAGTCTGCGTCGCGCCCACGCAAAGGAGATGAAGCGCTATGTCGCGGAAGACTAAAGGATCCGTCGTCGATCACGAAAATCCCGAGTGGACCCGCGCCGATTTCGCCAAGGCGGCCAAGTTTCCTGCTGGCGTCCGATTGAAGGATGTCAAGCCGGGGCAGCTTGCCTCGTTGGTCGGCAAACGCGGCCCTCAGAAGACTCCGACCAAAATTCCGGTGTCGATCCGGCTCAGCCCTGAAGTGGTGGAGCACTTCAAGGCACAGGGCCCTGGCTGGCAGTCGAAGATCGACGCCGCGCTTCGCAGGATGGTCAAGAAGGCGAGCTAAGGCGGCTACACCAGCCGGCTCTGCACCATCGCTGCCTGGATGAACGAGGCGAACAGCGGGTGCGGCTCGAATGGCCGCGACTTCAGTTCGGGGTGGAACTGGACGCCGATGAACCAGGGGTGATCTTCGTACTCGACGATTTCAGGCAACACGCCGTCGGGCGAGAGCCCAGAGAATTTGAGCCCGTGCTGCTCGAGGCGATCCTTGTAGGCGGTGTTGACCTCGTAGCGGTGGCGGTGGCGCTCGGAAATCTCGGTAGCGCCGCCATAGACCTGCGAGACGCGGCTGCCGCGGTTGAGCGCGGCCGGGTACGCGCCAAGGCGCATGGTGCCGCCGAGATCGCCGGCCTGCGAGCGCTTCTCGAGCTCGTTGCCGCGCAGCCATTCCGTCATCAGGCCGACCAGCGGCTCCTTGGTCGGCCCGAACTCGGTGGAGTTGGCATCCTCGATGCCGACGAGATTTCGCGCGGCTTCGATGACTGCCATCTGCATGCCGAAGCAGATGCCGAAATACGGCACGTCGCGCTCACGCGCGAACTGCGCCGCGCGGATCTTGCCTTCGGCGCCGCGCTGGCCGAAACCGCCCGGCACCAGGATGCCGTTGACGTGCTCGAGGAAGGGCGCCGGATCTTCCTTCTCGAAGATCTCGCTTTCGATCCAGTCGAGATTGACCTTCACCTTGTTGGCGATGCCGCCATGCGAGAGCGCCTCGATCAGCGACTTATACGCATCCTTCATGCCGGTATATTTGCCGACGATGGCGATGGTGACATTGCCTTCGGGATTGCGGACGCGCTCGTTGATCTCTTGCCAGCTGCGCAGCTCCGGCGGAATCCGCGAGGCGATGCCGAAGGCGGCGAGCACCTCGTCGTCGAGGCCCGCATTATGATAGGCCTCGGGGACGGCGTAGATGTTGTCGACGTCGCGCGCCTCGATTACGGCGCTTTCGCGCACGTTGCAGAACAGACCGAGCTTGCGGCGCTCTTCCTTCGGGATCTCGCGGTCGGTGCGGCAGAGCAGGATGTCCGGCTGGATGCCGATCGAGCGCAGCTCCTTGACCGAGTGCTGCGTCGGCTTGGTCTTCAATTCGCCGGCACTCGGGATGTAGGGCAAGAGCGTGAGATGGATGTAGACGGCGTGATCGCGCGGCAGCTCGTTCTTCAGCTGGCGGATTGCCTCAAAGAACGGCAGGCCCTCGATGTCGCCGACGGTGCCGCCGATCTCGACCAGCACGAAATCGTATTCGTCATTGCCGTCGAGCACGAACTCCTTGATGGCGTTGGTGACGTGCGGAACCACCTGGATGGTCGCGCCGAGATAATCGCCGCGGCGCTCCTTGGAGATGATGTCCTGGTAGATGCGCCCCGTCGTGATGTTGTCGGCCTTGGTCGCAGGCCGCCCGGTGAAGCGTTCGTAGTGACCGAGATCGAGATCGGTCTCCGCGCCGTCATCGGTCACGAACACTTCGCCGTGCTGATACGGCGACATGGTTCCGGGATCGAGGTTGAGATAGGGGTCGAGCTTGCGGAGGCGGACCTTGTAGCCCCGGGCTTGCAACAGGGCACCCAGTGCCGCCGAAGCCAGACCCTTGCCGAGCGAAGAAACCACGCCGCCGGTGATGAATATGTACCGCGCCATGGGACTTAACCTCTAATCCCTCGAATTCGATTCGCCAAAGCGATTCGTATTCCGCCCCAAAGATTCTGCGGGCCTGTGGGTGATCCGAAACTGAGAGTGGTGACAGGGCCTTGATGGGGATTATTGATGCAGGACGGTAGCCACCGCCCTGCATGGCCCCCCTGCTTTATTGCGAGCGCGGCACCTGCGGGCCTGATGGCGCCTGGTTCTGCTGCTGCTCGTCGGCCTTCTTCAGCGTGTCGAGGATGCCGCCCGAGGTCGGCGCCGAGATCGGCGCTCCGCCGGCCGGCTGGCCCTGCGATGTCGGCTGGCCGATGATCGACGAGGGCGCACGGTTGTAGCCGGCGTACCAGGACAGGAACAGGCTGGTCAGGAAGAAGCCCGCGGCCAGGACCGCGGTCGTGCGGGACAGCAGGTTCGCGGTGCCGCGGCTCGACATGAAGCCCGCGCCTCCCCCCATGCCGAGCCCGCCGCCTTCCGACTTCTGGAGCAGGACGGCGCCGATCATGATGGCGACGATCATGAGGTGGATGACGATGACAACGGTCTGCATAGTATCCTTCCGTCACAAGCGGGCGGCGCCTGACGGCGGCCGATCGCGCTTCGCGGGTTTTCCTGAAGTTGCGCGGTGTTACACGATCGGGCGAGGCATTGCCACCCCGATCGGTCGCATACCGACTTGGGATAGCTAGGGACAGCCCTTGGCAATCGCAAGGAAATCGGCCGCCTTCAGGCTGGCGCCGCCGACCAGCGCGCCGTTGACGTTCTTCACTGCCATCAGCTCGGCCGCGTTCGAGGGCTTGACCGAGCCGCCATAGAGGATGCGCATCCTGGCGCCCTCCGCCTTGAAACGGGAGGTCAGGAGTTCCCTGATAAAGCCATGAATTTGCTCGACATCCTGCGCCGTAGGGGTCAGGCCGGTGCCGATCGCCCAGACCGGCTCGTAGGCCACCACCAGGTTGGCAGCGGTGGAGCCGTCCGGCAGCGATCCGTTGAGCTGCCCGCGCAGGATATCCAGGGTCTGGCCGGCATCGCGCTGGCCTTGCGTCTCGCCGATGCAGACGATCGCGATGACGCCGGCGCGCCAGGCGGCTTCCGCCTTCTGCCTGATCAACGCATCGCCCTCGCCGTGGTCGGCGCGGCGCTCGGAATGGCCGACGATGATGGCGCTCGCCCCCGCATCCGCCAGCATTTCGGCGGCAATATCGCCGGTATGGGCACCGGAGGCCTTCGGGTGGCAGTCCTGGGCCCCGACCGCGACCGTCTTGCCGCGCGCCTTGTCGGCAAAGGCCGCAATCAGGGTCGCCGGCGGGCAGACCAGCAGATCGGCCTTGGCGGCGACGTCTGCCGCGCCGTTGAGCATGGCGTCGAATTCGGCAGCCGAACCTTTCAGGCCGTTCATTTTCCAGTTGCCGGCGATCAGCGGTCGGATGGCGTCAGTCATGTCAACTTCCAGCAAATGAGGTTTGCGTATGCGCTAGCAGAGCTCCCGCGGCAGTTCCAGAGACCTGAGAGCTTTAAGCGCAGCGGCTTCGGGCGGGCCGCGTGAGCCGAGGTTGCGGGGGGAAAGCCGCCACTTTATGATGATTGATCAATTTGGTGACGCGCTTTTGCGGAATCTGCATTAAGACGCGCTCCGTTCCCCTCCTGACCAAAACAAGTTGGACCAAATGCTTCGAGGAATGCGCAAGGCCTCATCAAACTGGGTCGGCAAGACCATTATGGCGATCGTGATGGGCGTGCTGATCATCAGTTTCGGCATTTGGGGCATCGCCGACATCTTCCGCGGCTTCGGGCAGTCCACGCTGGCCAAGGTCGGCCACACCGAGATTTCGCTGAACGAGTTCCGCCAGATCTACACCGACCGCCTGCAGCAGATCGGCCGCCAGTTCGGCCGGCCGCTGACGCCCGACCAGGCCCGCGCCTTCGGCCTCGACCGCCAGGTGCTTCAGCAGACCATCGCTGAAGCCGCGCTCGACGAAGAGGCGCGCCGCCTCGGGCTCGGCCAGTCCGACGAGCAGATCCGCCAGGTCATCATGAACGACCCCAACTTCAAGGGCGTCAACGGCACCTTCGATCCGAGCCGCTTTCAGGGGCTGATCCGGAATTTCGGCTACACCGAACAGCGCTACGTCTCCGAGCAACGCAAGGTGTCGCTGCGCCGGCAGATCACCGGCACGATCGGCGCCGGGCTCGAGCCTGCGAAGGCCATGATCGACGTGGCGACGCGGTTCCAGAACGAGCAGCGCGGCATCGAATTCGTCAGGCTCGACGCCGCGCAGGCGGGCCAGATCGATGCGCCCTCGCCCGAGGCGCTCGCCGCCTATTTCGAGGATCACAAGGTCCAGTTCCGCGCGCCCGAATACCGCAAGATTGCCTTCGTCGTGATCTCGCCGGAGGAGATCGGCAAGTGGAGCGAGGTGTCCGACGAAGACGCCAAAAAGCTGTTCGATCAGCGTAAGGACCTGTTCGGCACGCCGGAGAAGCGCCAGATCCACCAGATCGTGTTCCCCACCGTGGCCGAGGCGCAGGCCGCGCGCGAGCGCCTCGTCGGCGGGACGTCGTTCGAGGACCTCGGCAAGGAGCGCGGGCTGACCGCCTCCGATGTCGACCTTGGGCTCGTGACCAAGTCCTCGCTTGACCCGGCGGTTGGCGATGCCGCCTTCGCGCTTCCCGCAGGCGAGATCAGCCAGCCGATCCAGGGCCGTCTCGGCACCTCCATCGTCAAGGTCGACAAGATCGTGCCGGGCGTTGAGGCGGACTACGCAAAGGTCGCACCCGACATCAAACGCCAGATCGCCACCGAGCGCGCCCGCGTCAAGGTCGCCGATCTGCGCGACAAGATGGAAGACGAACGCGGCGGCGGCGCCAGCGTAGTCGACGCAGCGCAAAAGCTCGGCCTCACCGCGGTGACCATCGATGCGGTCGACCGCTCCGGCCGCGCCCCGAACGGCCAGCCGGTCGCCGACATCCCGCAGGGCCTCGACGTGGTGTCGCAGGCCTTCAACACCGATGTCGGCGTGGACAACGACCCGATCTCGTTCAAGGGCGGTTATGTCTGGTACGACGTGCTCGCCATCACGCCCTCGCGCGACCGCAATCTCGACGAGGTCCGCGACCAGGTCGAGGCGCGCTGGCGCCAGGACCAGATCGCGACCAAGCTGAAGGCCAAGGCGACCGAGATCGTGCAGAAGCTCGAAGCTGGCGGCAAGCTGGCCGACGAGGCCGCCGCGATCGGCGCCAAGTTCGAGATCGCGACCGGCTTCAAGCGCGACGATACGCCCGCCGGCGTGCCCGCGGCCGTCGTGGCGGCCGCCTTCCGCACCGTCAAGGACGGCGTCGGACAGACGCCGGTGACCGGCGGCGCCGAGGTGATCGTGTTCCGCGTCACCGACGTCGTCGACCCCACGGTCGATGCCGCCTCCGAGCCCGTCAAGAAGCTGAAGGACAGCCTCGACCGCGCGCTCACCGACGAGCAGGTCGCCGCCTATGTCAGCAAGCTTCAAACCGACATCGGGACCAGCATCAATCAGGCCGCCTTCGCGCAGGTGACCGGCGCGAACCAGTGAGTTGAAAGCACGCGATGGACGACCTGAAATCGATCATAGGAAAAGTGGCGACCGGCGCCAGCCTGTCGCGTGAGGAAGCAGCGTCCGCCTTCGACGCCATGATGTCCGGCGAGGCCACCCCCTCGCAGATGGGCGGCCTGCTGATGGCGCTCAGGGTCCGCGGCGAGACCGTGGACGAGATCACCGGCGCCGTTACGGCGATGCGCTCCAAGATGCTCACGGTCGATGCGCCGGCGGACGCCGTCGATATCGTCGGCACCGGCGGCGACGGCTCCGGCTCGGTCAACGTCTCGACCTGCGCCGCCTTCATCGTCTCGGGCACGGGCCTGCCCGTCGCCAAGCACGGCAACCGCGCGCTGTCGTCGCGCTCAGGCGCCGCCGACGTGCTGGCCTCGCTCGGCGTCAAGATCGACCTCAGGCCGGATCAAGTCGGCCGCTGCGTGCGCGAATGCGGCATCGGCTTCATGTTCGCCCCAGCGCATCATCCGGCGATGAAGAACGTCGGCCCGACCCGGGTCGAGCTTGCGACACGCACAATCTTCAACCTGCTTGGTCCGCTCTCCAACCCGGCCGGCGTGAAGCGGCAGATGGTCGGCGTATTCTCCCGGCAATGGGTGCAGCCGCTGGCCCAGGTGCTCAAGAACCTCGGCTCCGAATCCGCCTGGGTCGTGCACGGCTCCGACGGCCTCGACGAGATCACCCTCACCGGCCCGACCTTCGTCTCGGCGCTCCACAATGGCGAGATCAGGAATTTCGAGGTGACGCCGGAGGACGCCGGCCTGTCGCGCTGCGAGGGAGGTGCGCTGAAAGGCGGCGATGCGGACGCCAATGCGATCGCGCTGCAGGGCGTGCTCGACGGCAAGCCGAGTCCCTATCGCGACGTCGCCCTGATCAATGCCGCCGCGGCGCTGGTCGTGGCCGGCCGCGCCAGGGATCTCAAGGAAGGCGTCGCCCTCGGTGCGAAGGCGCTCGATAGCGGCGCGGCAATCACGCGGCTGAAGCATCTGATCGCTGTCTCGAACGGCTGAGTTTCCCATGTCGGACATCCTGACCAAGATCGAAGCCTACAAGCGCGAGGAAATCGCCGCCGCCAAGCGCACGCAGCCGCTGTCGAGCGTCGAGGCCAGGGCGAAGGCGCAAGCCGCGCCGCGCGGCTTCATGCGGGCCATCAAAGCCAAGCATGCCAATGGCGACTACGCGCTGATCGCGGAGGTGAAGAAGGCCTCCCCCTCGAAGGGCCTGATCCGCGCCGATTTCGATCCGCCACAGCTCGCCAAGGCCTATGAGGCCGGCGGCGCGGCCTGTCTGTCGGTGCTGACCGACACGCCCTCGTTCCAGGGCCATCTCGACTTCATGGTGGCGGCGCGCGCGGCGACCTCGCTGCCGGTGCTGCGCAAGGATTTCATGTTCGACACCTATCAGGTGACCGAGGCCCGCGCGCATGGCGCCGACTGCATCCTGATCATCATGGCCGCGCTCGACGATGCCGCGGCAAAAGATCTCGAAGACGCTGCGCTCGCCTACGGCATGGACGTTCTGATCGAGATCCATGACCGCGCCGAGCTCGACCGCGCGCTGAAACTCAGCTCGCCGATGATCGGCGTCAACAACCGCAACCTGCGCACCTTCGAGACCACGCTCGCGACCAGCGAGACGCTGGCGCCGCTGATCCCGCAGGACCGGCTGATGGTCGGCGAGAGCGGCATCTTCACGCCCGCAGACCTCGCGCGGCTCGAGCGCGTCGGCATGTCGACCTTCCTCGTCGGCGAAAGCCTGATGCGGCAGACCGATGTGACCGCCGCCACGCGCGCGTTGCTCACGCGTGAGGCTGCTCGCGCCACGGGCACGCGCTGATGGCGCGCAAGCCACCCAAGCCGGCCAAGAGCAAGGCCGGTCCTGCCCTCACTCATATCGGCGCCTCGGGCGAGGCGCGGATGGTCGATGTGTCGGACAAGCCCGCGACCGAGCGGCTCGCGGTCGCCGAAGGCCGGGTCGTCATGACGCGGGCGACGCTCGATCTCATCGTCTCCGGCAATGCCAAGAAGGGCGACGTGCTCGGCACCGCGCGCATTGCCGGCATCATGGCCGCGAAGCGCACCTCGGAGCTGATCCCGCTCTGTCATCCGCTCGCGCTGTCGAAGGTCATCGTCGACATCGAGCCGGATACGACGCTGCCGGGCTGCCTCGTCCGCGCCAGCGTGAAGGTCACGGGACCGACCGGCGTCGAGATGGAGGCGCTTACCGCCGTCTCGGTTGCCTGCCTCACCATCTACGACATGATCAAGGCGGTGGAGCGCGGCGTGCGCATCGAGGGTATCCATCTGGTCGAGAAGCTCGGCGGCAAGTCGGGCCATTACCGCGCCTGAGCTCTATTTCCCCTCGCGCTGCCGTTCGCGATAGGCACGCGTCTTTACGCGGTTTCCGCACAGCGTCGACATGCACCAGCGCCGGGTCGCTGGCTTCGAGCGATCGAAGAACACCCGGCGGCATTCCTCCGACGCGCACATCTTCAATCGGTCCAGCGTTCCCAGCAGCGTCGCGTCGTGAAGCTCGATCGCAATCGTCGACAGGCCGCCAAGCGCATCCTCGCGTACCGCCGACAATATTGCGCCGCGCCCGGCACGCGCCTCCACCCGCAATGGAAACGGCGCGAGAGCGTGGTCGAGCGCGGCGAGAACGTCCTTGTTGCGGCGGCGCTCGGCCGGCTCGCACTGCAGATAGTCGCGCAACGCGCCGCGCAGCCGAAGCGCAATCTCGAGCATTGCGGGCGTGACGCGTCCGGCCTCGCCCCCGAGGCCGCGTTCCCGCATCCAGTCCGCAAGCTGCTTCGGCCCGCCGAGCTCGTCGGCTTGCGGGTGCACCACACCAAAATGCGTGAAATGGCGGACGTCGAGCGTGTTGGCGAAGTCGTAGACGTTCGCCAGCGCGTCGGGAACCTTGAACTTGCGAGACTCTTTCGACATCGGCCACCGCGATTGGAACACCAGTAAAGCAGATTTACCGGTTGACGGCAACAAACACCTGTATAATAGTTTTAATGGTGTCGATGACATCAGGTTGAACGTCACCGCGATGATACGGATGGAGAATGCGAGCCGTGACCGATGCCCTTCATTATCTCGAACTCACCGAGCTCGCGGCGCGCATCAAGGCGCGCGATATCTCCGCGATCGAGGTGACTCGCGCGCAGCTCGGCCGTATCGACGATCTCGACCGCGAGCTTGGCAGCTATGTCCACGTGATGGCGGAAACGGCTATCGCAGCGGCGAAGGCAGCGGATGCCGAAATCGCACATGGCCGATATCGGGGCCCGCTGCACGGCGTGCCGATAGCGCTGAAGGATCTGTTTTGGACCAAAGGCGTTCCGACAGCGGCCGGAACGACGCTTCATCGCGACTTTCGTCCCGGTGACGATGCGACAGTCGTGCGGCGGCTCAAGCACGCCGGCGCCGTGGTGCTCGGCAAGGTGCAGCTCACGGAGGGCGCTTATGCCGATCACCATCCGGCGGTGACGCCGCCGAAGAATCCCTGGAATGCGGCTTACTGGCCGGGCATTTCATCCAGCGGCTCGGCGGTCGCGACCGCCGCCGGGCTCTGCTTCGCCTCGCTCGGCTCCGACACCGGTGGTTCGATCCGATGGCCGTCGGCGGCCCAAGGCCTGAGCGGACTGAAGCCCAGCTGGGGGCGCGTCAGCCGCCACGGTGCGTTCGAGTTGGCCGCGACGCTCGACCATGTCGGTCCGATCGCTCGCAGCGCGGCTGATGCCGGCGTGCTGCTCGGCGTGATCGCAGGATACGACTCGAACGATCCGACATCGCTGTGCGATCCGGTGCCCGACTTCCTTGCCGCCGCTGCGCAGGACATGCGCGGCTTGCGGATCGGTGTCGACGCGGCCTGGAACAATGACGACGTGGACGTCACGGCTCAGCGCGTGCTGACGGACGCTATCGATGCCTTCCGCTCGCTCGGCGCTGACATCGTTGATGTCGAATTTCCCGACGTGACGCAAGCGATCGCCGACTGGACGCCGAATTGCGCGATCGAGGCTGCGGTCGCGCACGAGGCGACCTATCCCGCCCGCAAGGACGAGTATGGCCCGATCCTCGCCGCGGTGATTGAGGCCGGTCGAGCGCTCTCCGCCCTCGACTATCAGAAGATCCTGCTGCGGCGGCTCGCGCTGCGCGGGCGAGTGACTGCGCTGTTCGAGATCATCGACCTGCTGCTGATCCCGGTGCACCCGTTGCCGCCTGTGACGCTCGCCATGATCAGCACGCTCGGCGAACGGCCGGACCTGATCGCAAAGCTGCAGCGCTACACCTGCCCGTTCGACATGACCGGCCATCCCACGATCACGCTGCCGGGCGGCGTATCGGCCGACGGAATGCCGGTCGCGTTCCAGCTCGTTGCGGCCCATCTCGGCGAAGCCGTCCTGGTCCGCTCCGGCGCCGCATTCCAGCGGGCGACGTCCTGGCATCGTCGCCATCCTTCCCTCACCTCGCGGAGGCAACATTGACCATTCAATCCACGCAGGCTCGTCGGGGCATTTTCCACGGCTGGTTCGTCGTCGCAGCGGCATTCGCCGTCATGTTCGTCGGCTTTGGCTCCGCCTATACGTTCAGCGCATTTCTCGAGCCGCTCCAACGCGACTTCGGCGCCTCGCGCGGCTCGATCTCGCTGGTGTTTTCGATCGCCGGCTTTCTCTATTTCGCGCTCGGCCTCATCAGTGGTCCACTTGCCGATCGGTTCGGCTCGCGGCCGCTTGCGGTCGCCGGCATGATCCTGGTCGCGGTCGGGCTCGCCGCCGCAAGCGCGGCGCGTTCGCTCGTCGAGGTCTATCTCGCCTATGGGCTGGGCGTCGGCATTGGCGTCGGCTGCGCCTATGTTCCCGCGATCGGCGCGGTGCAGCGCTGGTTCGTGCGGCGCCGCGGCTTTGCCTCTGGTCTCGCGGTCAGCGGCATCGGGCTCGGCACACTGACGATGCCTCCACTTGCCTCACTGCTGATCGCATCGGTCGGTTGGCGCGGCGCCTATCTGGCGCTGGGCGCAATCACCCTGATGCTCGGTGGTGGGCTCGCGCTGCTGATCGAGAACGATCCGAAGGACCGAGGCCTCGGCCCGGACGGTGATTCACCCCACGAAGCCTCCGCTGTCACGAATGCAGGCGGCGCCTCGGTACGGGAAGCCGTGCGATCGACGCGCTTTGTCGGTCTCTATATGTCGTGCCTGGTCTGTTCCTTCGGCGCCTTCGTTCCGTTCGTCCATCTTGTACCCTACGCGCGCGACCACGGGATCGCGGCATCCTTTGCCGTGCTGTTGCTCGGGATGGTCGGGGCCGGCAGCACCGCAGGGCGGTTCTTTCTCGGCGCGCTTGCCGACCGGACCGGCCGCGACCGCTCGCTCATCATGGTGCTGATCGGCATGGCATTCGCGATGGTGATCTGGGCCGTCGCTGCAAATGTCTGGGCACTCGCCGCCTTCGCCTTCGTCTATGGCGTGTTCTACGGCGGCTGGGTCGCGGTCCTGCCGGCAGTGGTGATGGACTATTTTGGCGGACGCAACGTCAGCGGCATCATCGGCGTTCTCTACACGAGCGTCGCCTTCGGCACGCTGGTCGGCCCAAGCGCAGCCGGCTTTGCCTATGACTGGAGCCACAGCTATGCACTGCCGATCATGCTCAGCGCGGCCGCGAACATCATCGCGGCGCTGATCGCGATAGCAGTATTGGCGCGTAGCGGAAAACGCACCGTCACCGTCACTTCAGCGGCGAGCTGATCGGCCCGAATTTTGCGCCGAGCTTTCGATCGATTGCATTTGCGCGCGGCCATTCATGTCGCATTAACCGCGCTTCCTAACTTCGCCTCCACACCGTTCCCGTAAACCAACGGATGTCTTCAGGGTCGAGAATTGACCCTGACGTGTGTACGGCGATGATCCGGTATGATGACAAGAATAGGCAGTCGTCTTTTTGACCAGGCCTTCGCGCGCAGCGGACCGATCCGCTGGCTGGTGGTGGGCGGCACGCTTTTGATTGCGGCAATCGCCGTCGGCGCGACGCTGATGGCGCAGAATTTCCGCGAGCGCGCGCTGCGCAATTCCGGCCGCGAGCTGGAAAACACCGTGCTGCTGCTCGCCCATCATTTCGATCAGCAATTGCAGGATTTCGCGGTTATCCAGAAGGATTTTGTCGATCACGTCCGTACGACCGGAATCACCACTGCCGAAGACTATCGCAAACGCCTCTCCGGCCAGGATATCCACCGGATGCTGCGTGCGAAGATCGAGGCCCTGCCCTACATAGGGGGCGTCAACGTCATCGACGTCGACGGCAATGTGATCAATTCGTCGACGGCGTGGCCGGCCCCGAAAGTGAATGTCGCCGACCGCGCCTATTTCCGCACTTTCAAATACGATCCCTATTCGCCTGATATCCTGATCGAGCCGCTGCACAGTCGCATCTCCGGCGCCTGGACCATCCTGATCGTCCGCCGGATCGTGGGGCCGAACGGCGAATTCATGGGCGTGGTCGGACGCGGCATCGAGCCCGCCAATTTCGAGAAATTCTTCGCTTCCGTCCTGCTCGGCGAAGGCGCGACGATCTCGATGCTGCACCGGGACGGCACGCTGCTCGCCCGCTATCCTCATTCCGGCGAAATGATGGGGCGCAATTTCAAGACCGGCCCATTCGAGCAGCAGCGGGTGTTCGGGCTCGACCACTTCGCCGGCCACCTCACGAGCCCCGTCGACGGCGAGGACCGGTTGATCTCGGCCCGCGCCCTGCCCCATTTCCCGATCCTGATGATGGCCACCACGACGCGGGCGGCGGCCCTGACCGACTGGCGCGAGCAGATCGGCATCCTGATCTCGGTCGCCGGCGCCTCCGCGCTCGCCATCGCCGGCGTGCTGATCGCGATCGTGCGCAAGCTGCTTGAGCAGCACCGCGCCTCCCGCGAGCTGCTGACGCTGGAAAAGCAGCGCCTCGACCGCGCCGTCAACAACATGACGCAGGGTCTTTTGCTGTTCGATGCCGAGCGGCGGCTCGTCGTCTGCAACCAGCGCTACATCGAGATGTACGGACTTTCGGCGGACGTGGTGAAGCCCGGCTCCAGCTTCCATGACATCATCGCCCATCGCAGAGCGACCGGCTCCTTCACCGGCGACGTCGACGACTATGTCGCGCGGGTGCTGCGCGACATTCATGTCCGCAACTCCATGGTGGTCGACACCGCCGACGGCCGCTCGATCCACATCCTCAACGAGCCGCTTGCCGACGGCGGCTGGGTGGCGACACATGAGGACATCACCGAGCGCCGCCGCATCGAGGAGCGCATCACCCACCTCGCCCATTACGACGCGCTCACCGACCTGCCCAACCGCACCATGTTCCACGAGCATCTGCGCAGCGAGCTGGCCGCCGTCGCAGGCGGCGAACAGCTCGCCGTGCACTACATCGACATCGACGAGTTCAAGGGCGTCAACGATGCGCTCGGCCATCTCGTCGGCGACGACCTGCTCAAATCGATCGCGCAGAGCCTGCGCCGGTGCATTGGCCCGGCGGATTTCGTGGCCCGGCTCGGCGGCGACGAGTTCGCCATCGTGCAGAGCGCGGTGACCTCGCCGGACCAGGTCAACGAGCTCGTCGCACGGGTTTTTGAGGCCATCCGCATGCCGTTCGACTGCATGGGCCATCATCTCACTACGGATGCCAGCATCGGCATCGCGCTGGCGCCGGAGCACGGCACGGCGCTCGACCAGATCCTCAAGAATGCGGACATGGCGATGTATGCCGCCAAGTCCGCCGGACGCCGCACCTATCGCTTCTTCGAGCCGGAGATGGACGCCAAGGTGCACGAGCGGCGCCAGCTCGAGATCGACCTGCGCCACGCCATCGCCCATGGTGGTCTCGAGGTCTATTACCAGCCCTGCCTCGGCCTGAAGGACGAGCGCATCACCGGCTGCGAGGCGCTGGTGCGCTGGTGCCATCCCGAGCGCGGCATGGTCTCGCCGGCCGAATTCATCCCGATCGCCGAGGACACCGGCCTGATCAACGAGATCGGCGAATGGGTGCTGGCGACTGCGTGCCGGGACGCTGCAAGCTGGCCCGACGGCATCCGTCTCGCCGTCAACGTCTCGCCGGTGCAGTTCAAGAGCGGCACGCTGGCGCTGAAGATCATGTCGGCCCTCGCTGCCTCCAATCTGCCGGCGAGCCGGCTCGAGCTCGAGATTACCGAAGCCGTGCTGATCCGCGACGACGATGCGGCGCTCGCGATCCTGCACCAGCTCCGCGCCATCGGCGTGCGCATCGCGCTCGACGATTTCGGCACCGGCTACTCATCGCTGAGCTATTTGCACCGCTTCCCGTTCGACAAGATCAAGATCGACCGCTGCTTCGTCAACGACATCGCCGGCCCCGACGGCTCGGCCAGCATCGTCCAGGCCGTCGTCAACCTGGCGGCCGCGCGCCGCATGACCACCACGGCCGAGGGCGTCGAGACCGAGGAGCAGCAGCGGCTGCTCCGCGCGCTCGGCTGCTCGGAGATGCAGGGCTATCTGTTCAGCGCGGCGAAACCGGCCGACAAGGTGCTGGAGCTGTTCGCGCTCCATCGCAGCCGGCTTGCCGAGCGGGAAGGCAGCGACAGCCGCCGCCGCGAGGCGGGTTAGGGCCGAATGTAGCCTGGATCACTGAGACAGCGGGCCAAACAAGATCGCCCGGGAGCGGTTATCCACTCCCGGGCGATCAATGTCTCGCAGTCGTAAAGCGCCTAGTTCGGCACCGCAGCCTTTGGCGCGGGCTTGGCGGCAACCGCGTTCGCAGTGACGCCGTGCAGGAAGTCGAACGCGGCATGCAGCGCCTTGTCGTCCTCTTCCTTCGGCGGCACGTAGGATTGCGATCCGGTCTGCTCGCTGCCGTCGGAGGCCGACAGATGGCCGCGCATCTGCGACTCGGCCATGGTATCCATCCGGCCCTTCAGCTCCGGCGGCACGTCCTGGAGGATCTCGATATCGGGCGCGATGCCCTGGGCCTGAATTGAGCGACCCGACGGCGTGTAGTAGCGCGCCGTGGTCAGCGCCAGCGCACCGTTGCCGGCGCCGAGCGGGATGATGGTCTGCACCGAGCCCTTGCCGAACGAGCGCGTGCCGATGATCGTGGCGCGCTTGTGGTCGTGCAGCGCGCCCGCCACGATCTCGGAAGCCGAGGCGGAGCCGCCATTGACCAGAACGACCAGCGGCTTGCCCTTGATCAGATCGCCGCCATGCGCGGTGAAGCGCTGGGTCTCTTCCGGATTGCGGCCGCGGGTCGAGACGACCTCGCCGCGCTGCAGGAACGCGCTCGACACCGAAACGGCCTGGTCGAGCAGTCCGCCCGGATTGTTGCGCAGGTCCATCACATAGCCGACGAGCTTCTCCTGCGGGATTTGCTTGGAGATCGCGGCGATCGCCTTCTTCAGCCCGTCGGTCGTCTGCTCGTTGAACGAGGTGACGCGGATATAGCCGATATCGCCGTTCTCGACGTGGAAGCGCACCGGGCGCACGTGGATGATCTCGCGCGTGATCGCGACATCGAGCGGCGCGTCTGCGCCCTTGCGCACGATGGTGAGCTTGGTCTTGGTGTCGACCGGGCCCTTCATCTTGTTGACGGCCTGTTCGAGCGTCATGCCCTGCACGGCCTCGCCGTCGATCTTGCTGATGAGGTCACCGGACATGATGCCGGCCTTGGATGCCGGCGTGTCGTCGATCGGCGAGACCACCTTGACCAGGCCCTCCTCCATCGTGACCTCGATGCCGAGGCCGCCGAACTCGCCGGAGGTGGTCTCCTGCATCTCGGTCCAGGCCTTGTCGTTCATGTAGCGCGAATGCGGGTCGAGTGATGTCACCATGCCGGTGATCGCGCCCTCGATCAGCTTGGAATTGTCGGGCTTCTCGACATAACTCGCCTTCACCCGCTCGAACACTTCGCCGAACAGATTGAGCTTGGAATAGGCATCATCCGCGCTCGCCGCCGCCCGGGCCGCCCATACGCCGCCGTGCGGGGTGGCTACAAGAAGGGTCAGACACGCACCAGTGAGCGCGCCCAGGGGGAACAGCAGGGATTTCCGCATGGATCAGTTGGCCTTCTTGCTTGGGCTGAGGGACGCCATGCAAATGGCGGTCCGGCCTGTTTCTCACAATATCATTCGGGTTTCTTCATGGCCGGGCCGCCACGCCGGCGGGTACGCCGCAAAAATCCCTTCGCCGGGACCTAAACTTTTGGCAACGTTCAGAAACCGTTTTACGCAAGGCGGGAATCGGTCGGCCCGCCCTCCGCCTCGCAGCTATGCGATTTTAGGATGGTTTTGCAGGGCGGGACGGGTTAGGCGATGACACAAGGCTTCAAATTATCGGGAGGATAACAATGAACGAAGCACCCCGGATCCGGCCGGAACGGAACGTCGAGCTCGGCGCCAGCAACGAGCCGTTCCAGAATCTGCACGAATTGATCCGGAAGGCGCGTGCCAACCTCAACCAGAATGCCTGGGACTACATCGTCGGCGCCGCCGAGACCGAGACCACGATGCGCCGCAACCGCATGGCGCTGGACGAGATCGCCTTCCGCCCGCGCGTGCTGCGTGACGTGCGCAAGGTCGATGGCTCGGTCGAGCTGTTCGGCCGCAGGATGCGCCTGCCGGTGGTGCTCGCTCCGGTCGGCGCACTGGAGATTTTCGACCCGCATGGCGCCGCCAGTGTTGCACGCGCGGCCGGCACCTTCGGTGCGGCGCACATGCTGAGCTCGGTGTCGGAGCCCGGCCTTGAGAAGACCGCCGAGGCGGCCCCCGATGCGCTGCGGCTCTATCAGCTCTATGTCCGCGGCGATGACGATTTCGTCGCCGATGTCGTCACGAGGAGCGAGAAGAACGGCTATGCCGCGTTCTGCCTGACCGTCGACACCGCCCATTACAGCCGTCGCGAACGTGACATCGCCAAGCGCTATGTCCGCGAGAGCCGGCTGCGCGCCACCGGCGGCGATTTCCAGAAGGGCCTGGAGTGGCGGACCGTGAAGATGATCAAGGACAAGTTCAAAATACCCCTGATCCTCAAGGGCATCGCCACCGCCGAGGACGCGCAGATCGCGGTCGACCACGGCGTCGAGTGGATCTACGTCTCCAACCATGGTGGACGCCAGCTCGACCACGGCCGCGGCGCCATGCATGTACTGCCTGAGATCGTCGAGGCGGTGAAGGGCCGCGCAAAAATCATGGTGGATGGCGGCTTCTGCCGCGGCACCGACATCGTCAAGGCGATCGCAGCGGGCGCGGACATGGTGGGCATCGGCCGGCTGCAGTGCTGGGGGTTGGCAGCGGCCGGCGAGGCCGGCGTGACGCGAATGCTGGAACTTCTGGAGGACGAGGTGCTGCGCTGCCTCGGGCTTTTGGGCGCCACCTCCTTCGCCGAGGTCAGCAAATCGTGCCTGCATGCGGCGGCCGCGACCAATGCGCCGAGCGTGTTCAGCGCGTTCCCGCTGTTCGACCACGACCCCTACCGATACTGAAGTGAAAGGATGCAGGTGACCCCGCTCTCCCCCGGCAGCGCCGATGCGCTTCTATTCGATCTCGGGCGCGTCGTGCTCGACATCGACTTCTCCAAGGCGATCGCTTGCTGGGCGGGACATGCCGGATGTAAGCCCGAAGCCATCGTCGCGCGTTATGTGCGCGACGAGGCTTACCGGCTGCACGAGATCGGCAAAATCAGCGACGAGGACTATTTCGCTTCGCTGCGCACTTCGCTGGGCATCGGCATTTCGGATGCGCAATTCCTGGAGGGCTGGAACGCGATCTTCGCCGGCGAGATGCCTGATGTCGCCGAGCTGTTGCCGCGCGCGGCGAGGCACATGCCGCTCTACGCCTTCTCCAACACCAACCGGCCGCATGTCGACTATTTCTCGAAGGAATATGCCGCCCTGCTCGGTCATTTCCGCGAACTCTACCTGTCCTCCAGTATCGGCCTGCGCAAACCCGACGCGGAGGCTTTCGACCATGTCGTCGCTGCGATCGGCGTGCCGGCCAACCGTATCGTATTCTTCGACGATCTTGCCGAGAACATCGAGGGAGCACGCGCCCGCGGCCTAACCGCGGTGCATGTGACCTCGCCAACCGACGTCGGCAATGCGCTCAAATCCCTTGGGATTTGACCGCGGGTTCGATCCCGCCCACGGTCCGTTCGTCGTGGAACCAATTTGGCGCAGAATGAGGAACCAAGTCACTTTGTACATTTTTGTACAGAGTTCCCGGAACGAATGCCTGCCTCCCGGACTCATCAGTCCGTTGGGAATTCTACATCGGACTTATCATTGTGTTGGGCAAAACCTACCTCACCAAGCAGGCCTCCCTGCTGATGAAATTCGCCAGAACCACCTCGGATTCTGAACTCTCCGCCAAGCTGATCAGCAAGGCCGCGGACCTGAAGTCGCAGGCCGATCCGCTGCCCGACAAGGATCAAAGCCCCAAAGCGCCCGACGTCAGTCCGGACGAGCAGCCGGGGAGTTGACCGATGCTGGCCGTGGCTCTCGTCATTCTCATCCTTGCCATGGCCATCCTCGTACCGGTCTGTCTTGCCTTCCGGATCATGCCGCGGCGAACGTGAGCCTCCTCATGCGTCGGAATGCTCGCGGTCCCGCGCCGGATGTTGGATCGCGAGAATAACGACTTCGTCGGCCTCCTGGTCCAGCGAGTAATAGACAAGATAAGGATAACGCCGCGTCACCAGTTTGCGGACGCCCTCAACCTTCTGCGGTCTCCCAAGTCGCGGAAAGCGAACGAGATTCTGAAGCGATTCAAGGATCGCAGCGCGCACGCGCAACGCACCTTGTGGGCTATGCTCCCGGACATAATCGGCGATGCTGATCAAATCTTGAGTCGCGCGCGGTGTGAATCGGAGTTTCATTGCTCGAAGCGGCGAAATGCGGCTTCGACCTCGGCGTCGGATGAAAACTCCCGGAGATTGGCTTGTGCGAGCCCCTCGAGGACCGCAGAAAGATGCCCCGGATCAATTTCCTCGGGCTCGCCCGCGTTGCCGGTCAACGCCAGCATCGCACGCGCGATTTCGTCCTGGCTATCAGCAGGAAGCTGGCGCACGGCCTGGAGTGCCTTTTCGAGCAGTTTTGTCATGGATTGAAAGATAAGCCGAGCCAGCGCCGAAAGGAAGTGTAGCTTCTCGCTTCATCGAGCAGCCCGTTTTGCGTCGTCCCTTCCGCTCGGCTAGAACCTTGCCGACCGAGTCCTTCGATTTGTTGCGGGAGTTCGCCGTGGCCCTGATGCCGGTATCCGATGCGCTTGCCGCCGTGCTCGCGGGTGCGGAGCCTCTGGCCGAGGAGATGGTTGCGCTCGACGCCGCTTTCCACCGCGTGCTCGCCCGCGACGTCGCGGCGCTGCGCACACAGCCGCCGCAGGCGATGTCGGCGATGGACGGCTATGCGGTGCGCGCGGCCGATGCAGCGACAATCGATTCCGAGCTGACCGTGATCGGCGAGGTCGCGGCGGGCCGGCCGTTTGCGGGATCGGTCGGCGCCGGCGAAGCCGTGCGGATCTTCACTGGCGGTGTCGTTCCCAACGGCGCGGATGCCGTCGTCATCCAGGAAGACACGGTCGCGGACGGCAGGCGCATCACGATCAAGGAAGCCGCCGTTGCCGGGCGGCACATCCGTCCCGCCGGCGTCGACTTCAGGGAAGGCGACGTGCTGCTGCGCAAGGGGGCCAGGCTCACCGAGCGCGACCTCGCGCTCGCAGCCGGGATGAACCACCCACTTTTGCCCGTCCGCCGTCGCCCAAAGGTCGCGATCCTCGCCACCGGTGACGAACTGGTGATGCCGGGCACCACGCCCGGCCCCGGCCAGATCGTCTACTCCAACGGCTATGCCCTGCACGCGCTCGCGCGCAGCGAGGGGGCCGATAGCCTCGATCTCGGTGTTGCCGCCGATACCCTGGACGCCACCACCGCAGGCATCCGCCGCGCCCGCGAGAGCGGCGCCGACATCCTGATCACGACCGGCGGGGCGTCGGTCGGCGACCACGATCTGGTCCAGCAGGCGCTGAGGGCCGAGCGCATCGCGATGGCGTTCTGGAAGATCGCGATGCGGCCCGGCAAGCCGATGATGAACGGGCAACTCGGGGCGATGCGGGTGATCGGCCTGCCCGGCAATCCCGTGTCATCCTACGTTTGCGGTTTCCTGTTCCTGGTGCCGCTGATTCGCGCGCTGTCGGGCCGCTCCGTGATTCATCATCGCCGCGAACGCGCCGTGCTCGGCCGCGACGTCGGCGCCAATGACCAGCGCGAGGATTATTTGCGCGCGCGTTTGGAGACGCGCGGCGACGGTACGCTGATCGCGCTTCCGGTCGATCACCAGGACTCCTCGCTGCTTGCGAATCTCGCTGCGGCACAGGCACTTCTCGTGCGCGCGCCATTCGCGCCGAAGGCCGAAGCCGGCACCGCTTGCGAGGTGTTGCGGCTGCCCGTCTGACCCCGGCGTTCACCTGCGTTCCGCGAACTTTGTCGCGTTCACGGTAAATTAAGCAGTTGCGGAACATGTATCGAACATATAGTGTCCGTTCATGATTTGTTTCGAGCATGCAGCCACTTATCGCTGAATTCATCGTCTCGGAATCGAACGGCGTCAACCGGGGGACTTGGTCGAGATGTTAACGCGCAAACAATACGAGCTTCTGCGATTCATCAGCGAACGGCTGAAGGAAAGCGGCGTGCCGCCCTCCTTCGACGAGATGAAGGACGCGCTCGACCTGCGCTCGAAATCGGGCATCCATCGCCTGATCACTGCGCTTGAAGAGCGGGGCTTCATCCGTCGCCTGCCGAACCGCGCCCGCGCCATCGAGGTCATCAAGCTGCCCGAGCTCCAGGCCGCCGCCGGCAGCCGCCGCGGTTTCACCCCGAGCGTCATCGAGGGCAATCTCGGCAAGGTGCGCACGACCTCCAGCCCGCCCGCTGACGACGGCGAGCGTCCCGTTGCGGTGCCGGTCATGGGCCGCATCGCGGCCGGCACGCCCATCGAGGCGTTGCAGACCCGCAGCCACACCATCAGCGTCCCGCCCGACATGCTCGGCTCGGGCGAGCACTACGCGCTCGAAGTGCGCGGCGATTCCATGGTCGAGGCCGGTATCCTCGACGGCGACATGGCCCTGATCCAACGCAACGAGAGCGCCGACACCGGCGATATCGTGGTGGCGCTCATCGACGACGAGGAAGCGACCCTGAAGCGCTTCCGCCGCCGCGGCGCCTCGATCGCGCTCGAGCCCGCCAATGCGGCCTATGAGGTGCGCATCCTGCCGCCGAACCGGGTCAAGATCCAAGGCAAGCTGATCGGGCTTTATCGGAAATACTGATACCGCAAGTACTGAGCGCGCCTTCTTGCGCGCTTGCGATCGGCATCGCTGATCAGAGATCGGAGCGGATGATTGTCCGCTCCCGCTGGACGCGATCGCGCGGCCATCGCGGCCCGCCTCGCCATACTTGGGCTGGTCGGCGCCGGCTGGCCGCTGACACGCGCCCACCAAATGCACGGGAGCAGCCTTTGTTCCTAGGGGATTCGGGAAAGATAATGTGATCACGTGCTGCGGCGGCGAGCCGCAGATTTGCCTACAACCGGGCAGACGCTTTCATGCTTCCACTCTGATAGAGGCCTGCGCCTCCGAGACAGAGGCGCGGGTTGCTATCTTCGCATGAGGAGCACCCACGATGTGTGATTACAGCCTGCATGCCGTCGCATCGCGCCCCGCCGAGGTCGGCGAAACGATCGTGACGACAACATTCCGCGGCACCTCGACGCGGGGCTTTGCCTCCGCGGCCGATCCGACCGTTGCGGTCTGCCTGCTGCCGGGAACGGAGCTCGCCTTCGCCGACAACGTCCGCTACGACAATCGCTGGATCTGGACACGCACCATCAACTCGCGCGTCGGCAAGTTCGGCAAGATCGATCCGCACATTCCGGATCGTCATCATGATGCGATCGAATTCCCCGACGGCAAATATGTGCTGGTGACGCAGCTCGTCGAAGGCCAGCGCGCAACCGTGCTGCAACTGCCCGTGACCCAGCCGCTCGGTGAGCGCGAGCACAAGCCGCAGGTCAGTGCCGACGACCGGCCGACAACTCCGCGTCTGCCGATCGGTTGAACAGATCCTAGTCCTCAGCCGCAAGGTCGGCCTCCGATGGTGTTGCGTCCCGGACGCGCGGAGCTTTCGATAACGGCATGAGGGTCAGTTCGGAAACGCCCTCGCCGGCAGCCGCCGGCGACCAGGGGCGGTTTGCGCCTCTCGCTTTCACCGCCCGCACCGCAAACCCGTCGCCAGTTTGCGTCAGCGCCAGCGCGCCCTGGCTTGCCAGACGCTTCCGGTCGACCACCATCGCCGCGCAATCCGGCGGCGCTGGCCTTGCCGTCACCACCAGCGCAGCGCGGCTGCAATCGTCAGCCAGGGCCTCGCTGCGCAAGGACAGCGCGACCAGCCGTCCATCGGCCAGCGCTGTCACGCAGCCGGCCTCGTCGCATGAGACACCGTCGGCCAGCGAACTGGTATTGGCATCGCGCGGGTCGGCATCGGCAGCCAGCCACTCCTTGAGCAGAAAACCGTCCTTGCTGGCCCTGATCAGATGCAGTCGACCATCCCCGCCTCGCACCGCCACGCTCTGGCCGTCGCCGGCAATCAGGATGTCGGGCTGCCGCGCCGACAGCCCCCAGAGGATCGCAAACAACAGCACCACCGCACCGGACCAGCGCAGCGGCGTGCGCAACAGGCCCAGCACGATGATGCCCAGGCTCGCCGCGATCAGCGGCCCAATGCCGAACGCCGGGATGTGGCCGACCGCGCCCGGCAACCCCGCCACCCATCGGGAAACCATGACCATCCAGTCGATGCCGATCCCCATCAGCCACCAGAACACGCCGTCGAGCCCGAACGGCGCCGCAAGCAGTCCGAGCAGCCCGGCCGGCATCACCAGCGCCGAGACCACCGGCATCGCGCCGAGATTGGCGAGCACGCCGAACGGCGTGACGCGGTGGAAGTGGAAGGCGGCATAGGGCGTGGTCGCAAGCCCCGCGATCATCGAGGCCATGAACAGCATCGCGATCTCGCGGCCGCCCCACAGCGCAACGCGCGCCGTCGCGGAATGATCGGGCGAGGCGAACAGGTTCGGCATGCCGATCTGCACCAGCGCCACGAGGCCGAGGGTTGCCGCGAACGACATCTGAAAGCTCGGATGCACCAGCGCTTCCGGCGCGACCGCAAGCACGATCAGCGCCGCCACCGCCAGCGTGCGGAAGGTGATGGCGCGGCGATCGACCATCACCGCGATCAGCACCACCGCCGTCATGAAGAACGAGCGTTGCGTCGCGACCTCCGCGCCCGACAGCAGCAGATAGAATGCCGCGGCGACCAGCGCCGCGGCGGCCGACCATTTCTTGATAGCGAAGCCGGCCGCCAGCCCCGGGATCAGCGCCAGCAGCGCGCGCACCGCGAAGAACACGACGCCGGCGACAACCGCCATGTGGTAGCCGGAGATCGAGAGCACATGGCCGAGGCCCGAGATGAACATGGCGTCATTGACGGGCGTGGTGATCGCATCGCGCCGCCCCGTCAGCAGCGCGGTCGCGATGGCGCGATTGTCGCCCTCGAGCGTGGCGCGGATGCGCGCGTCGATCGCATCGCGCAGGCCCTGCATGAACGCGGCATAGCGCAACCGCAGGCCGCCGGCATCCGGCGGCACGGACGCCGTGATCGCGCCCATCACGAAACCGGAGGCGCCGATACCCTGAAAGAACATGTCACGCGAAAAATCGTAGCTGCCGGGGCGCACCGGCGAGATCGGCGGCAGCAGCCGCGCCTTCAGCTGCACGAAGCTGCCGACCTCGGGCGCAGTCCCCTTGCGCACCGAGAGGCGCACGCGCTCCAGCTGGACATCGCTGCGCTGCGCCTCCATCGCGGTGACGCGCAGCACGAAGCGGTCGGTGCGTTCGCGGATATCCCGTGTCTCGACGAAACCCGACAACGAGACCGAATAGAGCGGCTTTGTCAGCACGGTGTGTGAAATGCGCGCCGTTTTCCAGGTCGCCATGGCGAGGCCGGCCACGACCGCCGCGACGAGAAACGCGGGCGCAAACCACGGGCTCCGCCGCAACAGGACCGCGCCAAGCGTGAGCGCGACCGCGGTGGCGGCAACAACCCACAGCACCGGCTCATGATCGGCCGCGAAGTACAGCGCGATGCCGCCGCCGAAGGCGACGGGCACCCACGGTAACAGCCGTCCGGCGCCCGCCTCCGCGCCGGCCCACCGGCGCAGCGTCTCGACGATCGCAGGCCAGAGATCAAAGCCCGCCGGGGCGAAGCCGCCTGCGGATGCGGCCCGGCCCGTCGGCCAAGTTCCCGCGATCCCTTGCGAGACACGCTGCGGCCGGCTCGGCTCCGCCATTCCCCTGCACCTTACGATACGCGACGGATGCAGAGGCTACCGGAACGTGCAGGCGGACGCATAGCGGTACGGATCAGGAACGGACGGATGCCCGCCCTACTTTTCCTCTTCCATCGTCACGGCCACCGACGCCTTGGCCGAGAGGCGGACCTTGTTGCCTTCGACGTCGGCGACGAGGCCCTTGTCGATGAAGTGATGATGCCCCTTGTGGCTGCCCTCACCGCTGTCCTTCTTGGTCAGCTTGATGCGATTGCCTTCGACCCGGTCGACGGTGCCGACATGGACGCCGTCGGCGCCGATGACTTCCATATGCTCTGCGATGTTCTGCATGGCGGGATCCTTGTTGGACCCACCTCAACGCACAGAGCGCGCGTTCGTTCTGTTGCGGGAATGACGATGCCGTGTGCGCCGCGCCTTGGTCAGATCAGCGGCGCCTGCGATGAGGCATGATGATTGACGATCTTCCAGTCGCCGTCTTCGCGAATGATGACCCAGCTCATCTTGACGATGAGATCGCTCCGCTCGCCGGCGAGGTCGAACGTGATGGTTGCGGCCATGTTGATCAGATCGGGGCCGGCCTGCGCTGCATTCACCTCGGAAAACGCCGCACTCGGCTTGCGCCAGCGCGGCAGGCCGTTGAAATAATCGGCGACGCCGTCCCTGCCCCGGTACAGTTTCGGGTTGGAGCCGAAGAAGAACGCGTCCTTCGCGTACAGCGACGACAGCGCGCCGGCGTCGAGCTTGGCGAAGCCGGCGCACCATTTCGCGATGATGGCGGAAACGATGGCGTCGGCTTCGCTGCTCATTGTCGTCTCAACCTTTCGCCACTTCCTTGGCAAAGGTGTCGCGCAGGCCGATGGTCCGCGAAAACACCGGCTTGCCGGGCGTCGAATCCTTATCCCGAACGAAATAGCCCTGGCGCTCGAACTGCATCGGCTCGGTCGCATTGCTCTCGGCAACCGATGCCTCGATCCGGGCGTCACTGAGGATCTCCAGCGACTGCGGGTTGAGGTCTGCGGCGAAGTTTGAAGCGTCCGGGTTCGGATTGGCGAACAGCTGGTTGTAGATGCGGATCTCCGCGGGCACGGAATTTGTCGCCGGCAGCCAGTGCATGGTCGCCTTGACCTTGCGGCCGTCGGGCGCGTTGCCGCCTTTGGTCGCGGGATCGTAGGTGCAGCGCAGCTCCACCACTTCGCCCTTATCGTTCTTGATCACGCCGGTGCACTTGACGAAATAGGCATAGCGCAGCCGCACCTCGTTGCCCGGCGACAGGCGGAAGAACTTCTTCGGCGGGTTCTCCATGAAGTCGTCCTGCTCGATAAAGAGCTCGCGGCCGAACGTGATTTTCCGCGTACCGGCCGAGGGATCGTCGGGGTGATTGATCGCCTCGAGCGTCTCGGTCTGCCCTTCCGCATAGTTCTCGATCACGACCTTGAGCGGCCTCAAGACCGCCATGCGGCGCTGCGCGGTGCGGTTCAGCTCCTCGCGGATGCAGAACTCCAGCATGCCGACGTCGACCACGCTGTTGGCTTTGGCGACGCCGATGCGCTTGACGAATTCGCGAATTGCCGCTGGCGGCACACCGCGCCGGCGCAGGCCCGCCATGGTCGGCATGCGCGGATCGTCCCAGCCGGCGACATGACCGTCGCGGACGAGCTGGGTCAGCACGCGCTTCGACAGCAGCGTGTAGGTCAAATTGAGTCGCGCAAACTCGTACTGGTGCGGCTCTGACGGCACCGGCAGCTTTTCGATGAACCAGTCGTAGAGCGGCCGGTGGTCCTCGAACTCCAGCGTGCAGATCGAGTGCGTGATGCCCTCAATGGCATCCGACTGGCCGTGAGCATAATCGTAGCTCGGATAGATGCTCCATTTGTCGCCGGTGCGCGGATGATGCGCATGCAGGATGCGGTACATCACGGGATCGCGCAGGTTGATATTCGGCGAAGCCATGTCGATCTTGGCCCGCAGCACGCGCGCGCCGTTGCCGAATTCGCCCGCCTTCATGCGGCGGAACAGGTCGAGATTCTCCTCGACCGAGCGGTCGCGGAACGGCGAGTTCTTGCCGGGCTCGATCAGCGTGCCGCGCGAGAGGCGGATCTCCTCCTGGGTCTGGTCATCGACATAGGCAAGACCGTCGCGGATCAGCTGCTCCGCCCATTCATACAGGCGGTCGAAATAGTCGGAGGCGAAGAACAGGTTCTTGCCCCAGTCGAAGCCGAGCCAGCGCACGTCGGCCTGGATCGCATCGATATATTCCTGCTCTTCCTTGACCGGGTTGGTGTCGTCGAAGCGCAGGTGGCAGCGGCCCGGAAACTCCTGGGCAATGCCGAAGTTGAGGGCGATCGACTTGGCATGGCCGATATGCAGATAGCCGTTCGGCTCCGGCGGGAACCGGGTCACGATCTCCGTGTATTTCCCCTGATCGAGGTCGGCCTGGACGATATCGCGAATGAAATCGCGCCCAACCTCGTTCGCCACCGGTTCTGTCATTGCGATAATCCTGTAGGGAAATCAGCGGACCTTCTGCCAAATTCGGCTGGCCGCGCCAAGGGCTTAAGTACGGCCTTAGGCCGTTCGCCGTCGGGCTTTAGTTATGCTCCGGTCCTGCTATACACCACCGCTTCCAATGCATAGGCCCTGCCAAGAATGACCGATCCCGTCGTCACCCGCTTTGCCCCTTCGCCGACCGGCTTCCTCCATATCGGGGGCGCCCGCACGGCGCTATTCAACTGGCTCTATGCGAAGAAGCACGGTGGCAAGATGCTGCTCCGGATCGAGGACACCGATCGCGAGCGCTCCACCGAGGCTGCGATCGGCGCGATTCTGGACGGCTTGAGGTGGCTGGAGCTCGGCTGGGATGGCGATGTCATCTACCAGTTCAACCGCGCCGCCCGTCACCGCGAGGTCGCCGAGCAGCTGCTCGCCGACGGCAAGGCCTACCGCTGCTACGCCACCGCCGAGGAGCTCGCCGCCATGCGCGAGAAGGCGCGAGCTGAGGGCCGCACACGCCTCTATGACGGCATGTGGCGCGACCGCGACCCAGCGATGGCACCTTCCGACGTCAGGCCGACCATCCGCCTGCGCGCGCCGCAGACCGGCGAAACCGTGATCGAGGACCAGGTCCAGGGCCGCGTGGTCTGGCAGAACGAGAACCTCGACGACCTCGTGCTGTTGCGCGGCGATGGCAACCCGACCTACATGCTCGCGGTGGTAGTCGACGACCACGACATGGGCGTCACCCATGTCATCCGCGGCGATGACCATCTGATCAACGCCGCCCGCCAGAAGCAGATCTACGATGCGATGGGCTGGGCGCTGCCGAGCATGTCGCACATCCCTCTCATCCACGGCCCGGACGGCTCGAAACTGTCCAAGCGGCATGGCGCGCTCGGCGTCGATGCCTACCGCGCCATGGGATACCTGCCGGCCGCGCTCCGCAACTATCTCGTCCGCCTCGGCTGGAGCCATGGTGACCAGGAGATCTTCTCGACCGAGGAGATGATCGCGGCGTTCGACCTCACCAGCGTCGGCCGCGCCGCGGCGCGGTTCGATTTCGCCAAGCTGGAAAGCCTCAACGGCCACTACATCCGCCACGCCGACGATCAATCGCTCGTGAAGGCATTCGAGGACGTGCTCGACCACGTCGTGCCCAGCCGCGACGACATCAAGGCCAAGTTGAACGACACCACGCGCGCGCAGCTGCTCAAGGCCATGCCGGCCCTGAAGGAGCGCGCCAAGACGCTGATCGAGCTGATCGACGGCGCCTATTTCATCTTCGCCGACCGGCCGTTGCAGCTCGATCCCAAGGCGGCCGCCTTGCTGACGGGCGAAAACCGCAAGCTGATCGGCCAGCTTCATTCCGCGCTGGAGAATGTCCAGACCTGGAGCGGCGCCGCGACGGAAGCTGCGCTGCGCGCCTTTGCCGAGGAAAAAGGTCTCAAGCTCGGCGCGGTCGCCCAGCCGTTGCGGGCGGCGCTGACGGGCCGGACGACATCACCTGGCATATTTGAGGTTTTGGACGTGCTGGGACGCGAGGAAAGCCTGGCCCGGCTTAAGGATCTGGCTACGACGTAAGTAGGACCATGGCTGCCATGATCTTGCAGCGCACACAGCAATAATATACCCATCTCCCCGTACATTCTGGAACATCCGGCCTGCCCCTCGTTCTTCATTTGGGGCCTCCGGCTCCGGCCGTTTCACCACACATCGGGGACCTCTGATGGACGCAAACTCGAGCAATAAGACCGCCACGCTGACGGTCGGAAACAAGAACTTCGATCTCCCGATCCACAGCGGCAGCGTCGGGCCTGATGTCATCGATATCGGCAAGCTCTACGGCCAGTCCGGCCTGTTCACCTACGATCCGGGCTTCACCTCCACCGCGAGCTGCCAGTCCAAGATCACCTATATCGACGGCGACGCCGGCGTTCTCGAATACCGCGGCTACCCGATCGAGCAGCTCGCCGAGAACGGCGACTTCCTCGAGACCTGCTATCTCCTGCTGTTCGGCGAGCTGCCGAGCGCCGCGCAGAAGCAGGATTTCGACGACCGCGTGATCCATCACACGATGGTGCACGAGCAGATGGCCCGCTTCTTCCAGGGCTTCCGCCGCGACGCCCATCCGATGGCGATCATGGTGGCCGCGGTCGGCGCGCTCGCCGCTTTCTATCACGATTCCACCGACATCAACGATCCGAAGCAGCGCATGATCGCTTCCATGCGCATGATCGCGAAGATCCCGACGCTGGCGGCGATGGCCTACAAATACACCGTCGGCCAGCCCTTCGTGTACCCGAAGAACTCGCTGAAGTTCGCCGAGAACTTCCTGCACATGTGCTTCGCCGTGCCGTGCGAGGACTACAAGATCAACCCGGTGCTCGCCGACGCGCTGGACAAGATCTTCATCCTGCACGCCGACCATGAGCAGAACGCCTCGACCTCGACGGTGCGCATCGCCGGCTCTTCCGGCGCCAACCCGTTCGCCTGCATCGCGGCCGGCATCGCCTGCCTCTGGGGCCCGGCGCACGGCGGCGCCAACGAAGCCGCGCTCGCGATGCTCTCCGAGATCGGCACCGTGGACAAGATTCCCGAGTTCATCGCTAAGGTGAAGGACAAGAACTCCGAAGTCCGTCTGATGGGCTTCGGTCATCGCGTCTACAAGAACTACGATCCGCGCGCCAAGATCATGCAGAAGATGTGTCACGCCGTGCTCAAGGAGACCGGCCACGGCGACGACCCGATGCTGAAGGTGGCGATGGAACTCGAGAAGATCGCGCTCAGCGACCAGTACTTCATCGATCGCAAGCTGTACCCGAACGTCGACTTCTATTCGGGCATCACGTTGAAGGCGATGGGCTTCCCGGTCTCGATGTTCACCGTGCTGTTCGCGGTCGCCCGCACCGTCGGCTGGATCAGTCAGTGGAGCGAGATGATCGAGGACCCGCATCAGAAGATCGGCCGTCCGCGGCAGCTCTACACCGGCGTCACCCGCCGCGACTACGTCGCGATCAAGGATCGGAAGTAAGATCGGACGTCAGGCCCTACGGAACGGCGCCATCGCAAGATGGCGCCGTTTTTGTTTGCGTCGCTGTCGTACGAAAAACCGGCAACGACCGTCCTACCGGCATCATCTCATAAGGCGGCTTCCAGCCCGACAACGCGGCAATCCGCCCGCGCCAGGCATTGATCGCCGGAAACGCCGCGGCAAGATCGAAACCCGTTTCCTCGGTCGGGTAGTACAGATACCCAACCAGCGAAAAATCGACGATCGTCGGCTGGTCGCTCAGCATGAAGCGGCGATCAGCGAGATGCTTCTCGACGATCGAGAGCGCGCCATGCGCCCGCGCCCGCATGTAGGCCAGCACGTCCGGATGCGACGGCTCTGGCGTCATGGAGTGGAGAACGCGGTGCGCCGCAAAGCTCCCGGTGAGGCGGTGGTTATCAAACAGCAGCCAGCGTGCAGTCTCGAATCTCTCCTCTGCACTCGACGGACCGAACACACTGTGGGTATCGGCAAGCCATTCCAGGATTGCGCCTGACTGGCTGAGGCGCCGGCCATCCACCGCGAGCACCGGGATCTCGCCCATCTCATTGGTCGTAGCGCGCCACGTAGGATCGCGGGTCTCACCGCCGGCAAAGTCGACGCCGACCGGCTCCCAAGCGAGCCCTGCACAGTTGAGAAACAGCGCAACCTTGTACGAATTGCCGGATGCGCCCACGCAATGCAGTCGATATCGCGCCATTGGGAGAGACCTCGCACGTGCTTGATTGCTGGCTCGATCATCTTCCCCGACTGCTGACACCGCCATGGCAGCAACCTCGAATGCGCCCGATTTGCTGCCGCGCACAACAACAAGTCGAGGCATCGAGCCGACAAACGCTTGACAGCCCAGATGCTCCGCGCGCAAATTCTTACACTAAGTAAGAATGACGACAGGGATGGAAATGCCGGAGCAGCCGAGAAGTCGGCGGCAGACGCGCGCTGCCATTTTGACTCATCTCCTTCAGTCCGGCGGCTCATTCCGGCCGCCGCTGGCCAAGGCCGTGCGCCTGTCGGAAGCGAGCCTGTCGCGCATCCTGTTCGACCTGAAGGCCGAAGGCCTGATCGAGGAAGTGCGGCGCCCTGCCCCTTACGTCGGCGGCCCGACGGGCCTCGTGTCGCTCGACAGCGCGGTCGCGCTTGGGGGGCTCGAGCTGACCGGCCAGTGGCTCAGCGTCGGCGTCGGCGGCATGACCGGCGCAATGCACTACACCGAGCGCGTGCCGCTGCCGGAAAAGCCGACCGTCGAGACCGTCGGCCGGGTGTTCCGCGAGGCGCTGACCCTGCTGCGCGACTGGACGCGCCGCCGCCGCATCACGCTTGCGCAGATCGGCATCACCATTCCCGGCCTCGGCCGGCTCAGCGAGTTCGGCAATCCTATCATTCCCTGCGACATCGGACGGATCAGCAACATGTGCGGCGAGATGTTTGCGGACGTTCCGGTCGAGTTCACCAATTCGGTAGTGGCGCATGCCATTTTTCACCGCTGCCGCATGGAAGACTATCCATTCAGCGGCGCGCATCTGTTCGTCTTCGTCGGCCAGGGCGTCGCGGGCGCCTGGATGGACGATCCGATCGAGCAGGATGCGCAGCAGCCGGTCGAGCTCGGTCACATGGTGTTCGGTGCGGACGGACCGCGGTGCCGCTGCGGCCATCACGGCTGCGTCGAAGCCTATACGTCGCTGCCGGCGTTGGCCGAGCTTCTGCGCACCACCGAAACTGAATTGCTCCAGCTCGGCAGTGAATGGGTGACCACGATCCCGCTCACAGCGCGGGTGCGCCAGGAATTACGGCAGCGGCTGTTCAGGCTCGGCCTCGCCATCGGCAACACATTGAACGTCAAGCCATGCCGCGGGGTTGTCATCAGCGGATGGCCATCGGCCCTCACTGAAGACGATCGAAAGGCGGTCATCGACGGGATCGACGCCTGTCTCTTGGGCGGCCGGAAGCTGGCGCAGGTGTCGCTCGCCTTCGTCCCGCCATCGAACGGCAACGATCCGCAAGCCGCCCTCGCCTTCGCCGCCTTCTGTCTCGCCAGCCGCGGCGGAATGCCCGCGGCATCGACGGAGGCCGCCTGACATGCCCTGACGCGCGCGGCCTCAAGCGCTCAACAAGACTTCACACCCGGAGGAACTTGCCATGCCGATCACGACAACAAGGCGCCGTCTGCTCGCAGGATCTGTGGCCGCACTCGCGCTGCCGGCCTTTGCCCGCGCGCAAGGCGCGGTCAAGCCGCGCCTGACCGCGATCTCGCAATGGTCCGCAGGCAGCGATGGCGCGGCCATCACGGCGCTCGGCAAGAAATTCGAGGAGAAGGGCGGCGTCTGGCAGCACTCGCCCGTCCCCGGCTTCACCACGGAGATGATGAACAAGCTGCGTGCCCAGATCATCGCCGGCGATCCGCCGGCCTGCTCGCAGCTCAAGGGCCCCGAGATCGCGGCTTGGTCGAAGATCGCCCCGACCGTCGATCTTGACGCACTCGTCGCTGCCGCCGGTTACGAAAAGGTCGTTGCGCCAGATCTTGCAAAATTGCACAAGCCGGCCGGCAAGTGGATCGCGCTGCCGCTGCAGATCTACAGCACCAATATGCTGTTTCTGTCCAAGCGCGCGATGGACAAGGCCAAGGCCGACAAAATCCCCGTCACCTGGGCCGATTTCAATGATCTCGCCGAGAAGATGAAATCAGGCGGCGGCGTCGCCTATCCTGTCGCCAACGGCGGCACCCGCCCCGATGACGGACAGAAGTTCGAGGCCGCCCTGGCGGGCATCAGTCCCGCCGTATACCGCGCGGCCATCATGAATCTGGACGAGAAGGCCCTGAAGGCTTCCGAGATCAAGGCTGCGTTCGCGCAGGTCCGCAAGATCGCCGACTGGATGGATCCCAATGTCGGCGCCCAGCACTTTTCGACCAATCTGAAGCGCTTCATCGATGGCGACATGGGCATGATGATCATGGGCGGCTGGGCACAGGGCGTGTTGCGCAACGCCGGTTTCAAGTTCGAGGACTTCACGATCGCCCCAGGCCCGAGCGACAACGGCAAGCCGGTCTTCCTGCTGAATGCGGATGCGTTCATCTTCTGGCAGCGCAAGGAGGCGGACCTGCAAGCCGGCCAGACGCTGATGGCCCAGCTCGTCATGGATCCGGCGATCCAGACGATGTATTCGCAAATCACGGGCTCGATCCCCGTGCGCACCGATGTCGATCTGTCTGGTGAAGGCTGGTCGGACGGTCAACGGCGGACCGCAGCAGCCTTGAAAGACGCGATCGCCAGCAATCAGGCCGTCCTCAGCCTTGCACACAACATGGCGCAGGAAAACGGCATGACCGCAGCGATGATCGACGTGATCACGGAGTTCGTGAAGAACAGGACGATCAAGCCCGACCAAGCGGCCACACGCCTCGCTGACGCCGTCGAGGGCGCACGTTGACCCTCGCCGTCTCGACAAGACCGGGCCCGCCGGCGGCTTCCGACATGGTCCGCCGGCTGCCCGAAGTTCTGGCGATCTGGGTGCCGCTGCTGTTGTCCGCCGCGCACCTCATCGCGTTTTCACTGTGGACGATCTGGATCTCGTTCACGCCCTCCACTCTGGTCCCTGTTACGGGCTGGGTGGGCTTGCGCAACTATACGGCGGTCGCGGCATCGCGGAACTGGCAGATCGCCCTCGACAATTTGCTGCTGTTTGGCAGCACCTTCGTGTTGCTCAGCCTGGCGACCGGCCTCATCCTTGCCATCCTGCTCGATCAGCGCATTCGCGGCGAGAACCTGCTGCGATCGATCTTCCTCTACCCGCTGGCGGTGTCCTTCGTGGTCACCGGCACGGTCTGGAGCTGGCTGCTCAATCCTGGCTTGGGAATCCAGAAGCTGGTCCACGATCTCGGCTGGACGTCCTTCCGGTTTGATTGGCTGATCGACCGCGACATGGCGATCTGGACCATTGTCATCGCTGCAATCTGGCAATCCTCGGGTTTCGCCATGGCGCTGTTCCTCGCCGGCCTCCGCTCCGTCGATGCCGACCTGATCAAGGCCGCACAGATCGACGGCGCCGGACCTATCAGGATGTACCGGCGCGTCATCCTGCCGACGCTTTGGCCGATCACCATCACGGTCATCGTCATCCAGTTGCAGTTCGCGATCTCGACCTTCGACCTCGTCCGCGCGCTCACCAATGGCGGGCCAGGAATTGCGACCCAGCTGCCGGCCCTCGTCGTCTATGACCTGATGTTCCAGCGCAGCCTGCTCGGACGCGGTGCGGCGGCGGCAGTCCTCATGTTGCTCATTCTTCTTGCGGTGCTGCTGCCCTATTGGGCGTGGCGTTATGTCCAGCGGCGGCGGGCGATCCATGCGTGAGCGAACCTTGGCCCCAAGCCGGATTCTGATCTATCTCGTCGTCTCGCTGATCGCTGTCGCGTGGCTCGCGCCGTTGGCGGTCGTCGTGCTGAACTCGCTGCGTAGCAACGAGGAGATCGCGCAGGGCTCGATGATCGGCTGGCCGCAGCACCTGGCGTGGAGCAACTATGCCGTCGCCTGGAGCGGTTTCTGCGTCGCCGAGACCTGCGCCGGCATTCGGCCATACATGCTGAACTCCGCGCTCGTGACCATCCCGGCGACGATCTTCTCCACCCTGCTCGGTGCGGTCGCAGGTTACGCGGTGTCGCTCTGGCGCTTTCGCGGCGACAGCTGGATTTACGGTATCGTCACGCTCGGCATCTTCCTGCCCCAGCAGATGCGTTTGCTGCCCTGGACCATCGTGCTGCGCGATACGGGGTTGATGAACACGCTGACCGGCCTGGTCCTGATCCACACGATCCAGGGGCTCTCCTTCACGACATTGTTCTGCCGGAACTACTACGTTGCGATCCCGCAGGAGTTGATCAGAGCCGCGCGCATCGACGGCGCCGGGTTCTTTCGCATCTTCTGGCGCATCATCCTGCCGCTCTCGCCGCCGATCCTGGTCGTCACCGTGATCTGGCAGTTTACGCATATCTGGAACGAATTCCTTTATGGCGTGACATTCACGACCGGTCAGCAGCAGCCGGTCACCGCCGCGCTGATCGCGCTCTCCGCCGCGGTCGCCGATATCCCGCAGCATGGCGTGCAGAGCGCCGCGGTGATGATCGCCGCCTTGCCGACCCTGCTGATCTATCTGATCGGCGGCAAGTACTTCGTACGCGGCCTCACCGCAGGCGCAGTGAAATGATGGATCTGTCATGACAGCACTGAGCATTCGCGCCCTGTCGAAGCGCTACGCCAATCTGGAGGTGCTGAAGGGCATCGACCTCGACATCGAGAGCGGCGAGTTCACCGTGCTGGTCGGGCCGTCGGGCTGCGGCAAGTCCACGCTGCTCAACATCGTCGCCGGGCTCGACCGCGCCAGCGCCGGCACTGTCGAAATCGGCGGACGCGTCGTCAACGACGTCCCGCCCAAGGACCGCGACATCGCCATGGTGTTCCAGTCCTACGCGCTCTATCCGTCGATGACGGTGCGCCAGAACATCACCTTCGGCATGGAATGCCGTCACGTGCCGAAGGCGGAGCAGGAGAAGGCGGTCGCAAACGTCGCAAAACTGCTCCAGATCGAGCCGCTGCTCGGCCGCAAGCCGGCGCAGCTGTCCGGCGGCCAGCGCCAGCGCGTGGCGATGGGCCGGGCGCTGGTGCGCGATCCCCTGCTGTTCCTGTTCGACGAGCCGCTCTCCAACCTCGATGCAAAACTGCGCGTCGAGATGCGGATGGAGATCAAGCGGCTGCACCAGCGCGTCGGCGCTACCATCATCTATGTCACCCACGACCAGATCGAGGCGATGACGATGGCGACGCGGATCGCCGTGATGCATCAGGGCAGCGTGCAGCAGTTCGCCGACCCTGATACCGTGTACCGCTATCCTGCCAATCTGTTCGTCGCCCGCTTCATGGGCTCGCCGCCGATGAACACGATGCCGGCGCGGCTTGAGGCAGATAACAGCAGGCTGGTGGCCGTGATCGGCTCTGGGCGGCCGGACGAAGTTCGTCTGCGCCTGCAGAGCTATGACGCGGCCGCTCCCTATGTCGGCCGCGCGGTGGTACTTGGCATCAGGCCGGAATGCATCGCCGAGGGCGGCCGCGTGTTTTCCGCCGAGGCCCCCATCCTCGTCAACGCACCGGTGGAGATGGTCGAGCCCACCGGGGCCGAGACCATCGTGCTGCTGCGGCTCGGCGGCGAGCCCGCGCAAGCGCGCATCTCGCCGGACGTCCGCCCCGCGCCGGGCGCCGTGGCGCCCTTCGCGCTCGACACCCGCCGCATTTGCCTGTTCGACCCCGAGACGGAGCGACTGATCGCATGACAAAGACGAGCTATGCCGGCCTTGCCGGCCGCGTGGTGCTGATCACCGGAGGCGCCAGTGGCATCGGCGCCGCCTTCGTGCGCGCCTTCGCAGGCCAGGGCGCTCGCGTCGCTTTCCTCGACATCGATGAAGCAGCCGGCGCGGCGCTGGTCCAGGATGTGGCCGCTGCGTCCGGCAGCGCCCCCCTGTTCGTGCCCTGCGACCTCCTCGACATCGACGCCTTGCGCGCCGCGATGAGCCAGGTCCATCGCTCGCTCGGCGATGCTGCAGTCCTTGTCAACAATGCCGCCAATGACCACCGCCAGGTGCTGGCTGAGGTGACGCCAGCCGAGTTCGACTGGATGATCGGCGTCAACCTCAAGCACGTCTTCTTCGCCGCGCAAGCCGTGGTGCCGCAGATGCAGGCCCGCGGCGGCGGCTCGATCATCAACATGTCGTCCATTGCATGGATGCGCGGCGCGCCGGCTTTGCCGGTCTATGCCGGGGCGAAGGCGGCGATCGTCGGCTTCACCAACTCGCTGGCGCGCCTGGTCGGTCCCGACCGCATCCGCGTCAACGCGATTGCGCCGGGCATGGTGATCACCGAGCGCCAGCGCCGGCTGTGGTATCCGGACGAGAAGCAGATCGCCGAGTTGCGCACGCGTCAGGCCGTTCCCGATGCGGTGACGCCCGAGGACATCGCCAGCATGGCGCTGTTTCTCGCCTCCGACGAGAGCCAGCGCATCACCAGCCAGTGTTTTCGGGTCGATGGCGGCCTGGGTTAGCGCTGCGCTTTCCGCATCGTCGCGAGCACGATGTCTGCGGCGAGCACGCTTGGCGATTTGTTGCCGGTCGACATGATGGTGTCGAGCCGCGCGAAGGCTTCGACCTGCTGCCGCCGCAGCGGCGAGTCCGTCAGCACGTCGGCGAGCGCCGGGGCGAGCTTCTCGGGCGTACATTCCTCCTGCAGGAACTCCGGAATGACGTCCTCGCCGATCACGAGATTGGCGAGGATCACCGAGGAGACGCGGATCGCGCGGCGCAGGATGAAGGCTTCGATGGCGCCGACGCGATAGGCCGTCACCATCGGAATGCCCGAGAGCGCGAGCTCCAGCGTCACCGTGCCGGATTTTGCCAGCGCAGCGTGCGCAATCCGGAAGGCGGCGCGCCTCTCGTTTTCGCCGATCACGATCTGAGGCTTGACCGGCCAGCTCGCAATGCCTTCGCGCACCGTGGCTTCGAGATGCGGCATGGTCGGCAGCATCGGCTCGAAGGCGCGCCCCTCCGCCTGAAGCCGTCCGAGAGTTGCGCCAAACACCTCGATATGATGCCGGATCTCGCTGCGGCGGCTGCCGGGCAGCACCAGCAGCACCGGAGGCTCGGCGGCGCGGCGGCGTTGCTCTTCGGCATTCGGCCGGAGCGAAGTCAATTGCTCGATCAGGGGATGGCCGACATAGCTGCATGCCGGTCCGCCGAGCTTGCGATACTCCTCCGGCTCGAACGGCAAGAGGCCGAGCACATGGTCGACATAGCCGAGCATGGTCCGCGCCCGCCCCGGCCGCCACGCCCAGAGCTGCGGTGAGACGTAGTCGACCACCGGGATCGACGGATTCTTGGCGCGCACGCGGCGAGCGACGCGATGGGTGAAATCGGGACTGTCGACGATGACGAGCGCATCGGGCGCTGACTCGATCACGGCGTCCACGGTCTGGCGGATCAGCCGCAGGATCTTTGGCAGTTGCTGCACCACCGCGGCAAAGCCGACGATCGAGAGCTCCTCGATCGGAAACAGCGACTCCAGCCCCTCCCGCGCCATCGTGCGGCCGCCGACGCCTTCGAACTGCACGCCGTCGCCGAGGCGCTGGCGCAGCACCTTCATCAGGGCGCTGCCGAGCCTGTCGCCGGATTCCTCCGTCGCGATCAGGAAGATCCTGCGCTTGGGATCGCGGCCCTGCATCACGGCGGCAGACCGATGATGAAGAGAAATTTCGCATCGGCAAGCGCGATCATTGCCTGCGGCTCGGCGGCGATGGTGTTGCCGGCGATGACGGCGATGCCGGCAAGCCCGGCTTTGGCGACACCGTCGATGGTGCGCGGGCCGATCGTCGGCAGGTCGAAGCGCAGGTCCTGGCCGCTCTTCGGCGCCTTCACCAACACGCCGCGGCCCGTGGCGGCGCGGATACGGCCCTCCTCGCGCAGCCGCGCCACGCGCGCCAGCAGCGCGTCAGTACCCTCGATGTCCTCGACCGCCACGACATGATCGTCGATCACGACCGCGGCCTGGCCGATATCGAACGGGCCGAGCGCGGTCAGCACCGCGCGGCCGCGCGCGATATCGGTCTTGCTGTTGTCGCTCGGCCAGGCGCGGCTGATGCAGCCCTCGGGCATCAACAGGTCGGGCGCGATATCCTTGATGCCGACCATGCGAAAGCCGTCCTGCTCGAGGATGCGGCCGACGCCGGACAACAGATGATCGTCGCCGCCACGGAAGGCGCGAATGACGTTGCCGAGCAGGCGCAGCGTCTTGACGTCGAACCGGATCTCGGAGAGCGAGGGCCGCACCAATGTGCCGATGAAGATCAGGTCGCGGCAGCCTTCCTCGCGGAACAGCCGCATGGCGCGGCCGAGCTGGCCAACCGAGATCCAGCGGTGGCGAAATTTCTCCACCCGCGCCGGATCGCAGGCGCCGCGCAGCGGAAACAACACCGGCGTGACGCCCCGCGCGGCGAGCGAGTCGGCCACCGCGAACGGCATCGCGCCGCCGCCGGCAACGATGCCGACCGGCGATGAAAGCTCCGAAGCCGCCGATGTCATGCCCGCGGCCATGCCAGGATCACCTTGCGACGGCAGGAAGACAGAGCGGGCGTTTGCCCTTGCCGATGAAGTCGAGGATTTCGGCAATCGCCGGATCTTCACCCGCAAGCGGCCGCGACGCCTCCAGCCGTGTGGCGAACGTGCCGGGGCCGTGGAAGAGTTTTTGGTAGAACGCGCGCACGGCGGCAAGCCGCTGCCTGGTGAATTTGCGCCGCTTCATGCCGATCAGGTTGAGGCTCTCCAGCACCGCATACTGACCGTTGGCCAATCCGTACGGGATGATGTCGTCGCGCACGCCCGAGAGGCCGCCGACCATCACGTAGGACCCAATGCGGGTGAACTGATGCACCGCCGAGAGGCCGCCGATATAGACGGCGTCGCCGATCTCGCAGTGCCCGCCGAGCGTCGCCGAGGTCGCGAAGATCGCGTTGTTGCCGACCATGCAATCGTGGCCGACATGGCTGTTGTTCATGAAGTAACCGTCGTTGCCGACGCGCGTCTTGCCGCCGCCCTTGATGGTGCCGACGTTCATGGTCGCGCCTTCGCGGATGGTGTTGCCGGAACCGATCTCGAGTGTGGTCGGCTCGCCCTTGTAGCTGAGGTCCTGCGGCGCGCCGCCCAGCACCGCGAACGGCGAGATCAGGCAATTATCGCCAACCGAGGTGTGGCCGATGATTGTGACCTGCCCGATCAGCCTACAATTCGCGCCGATCACGACATGCGGGCCGATGATGCAATAGGGCCCGATCTCGGTGCCCGCGCCGATCACGGCGCCGTCCGCCACGCGTGCGGTGGGATCAATCTTGCTCATCAGGCGATGTTACTCATCAAGAAGGTCTGCTTATGTGTTGAAGTCGCTCGCTTTTCCGGTGGTTAGCGCGACCAGGCCCGATCTGTCCAGTGGACCTATCATATCGTCATATCGGCACGCTTCATCGGCCGGTCGAAGCAGCCGACCCGGCGCGTGAACGAGTTCATCCTCCGCATGAAGAAGCGCGCTGGAAGCGCCCTCAATCCGTCAGCATCGCGCCGACATCGGCTTCCGCAACGACCTGGCCGTTGACCTTGGCGTCGCCGTGAAACCACCACATCGCCTTGCGGCGGCCGAGCGAGCGCATGTGGTATTCGATGGTATCGCCGGGCAGCACGGGCTTACGGAACTTGCACTTGTCGATGGTGAGGAAATAGACCGCGCGCGGCTTCTCGGTGCCCTCCACCGACTTGATGCCGATCACGCCCGCCGTTTGTGCCATCGCCTCGATCATCATGACGCCGGGATAGACGGGGCGCTCGGGGAAGTGCCCCTGGAAGGCCGGCTCGTTGAACGTGACGTTCTTGATGCCGATGCCGCTGTAGTCGGCGCGGATGTTGATGACGCGGTCGATCAGCAGCATCGGAAAGCGATGCGGAAGCGTCTGGAGGATCGCGTTGATGTCCACCAGTTCGAATTTAACAGGCGATTCCTCGGTCATTCCCGTCCCTCGTCCTTCGGATCGGCCCTGCTATCGCGTACCAGGCGCTCCACCGCGATGATCTCCTTGAACCATTGTTTGGTCGGCTTGGCGAAGTACCCGCCCCAGCGCCCGCCCGGCGGGATGTCGTCCTTGACGGCGCTCATGGCGGTGACCTGGGCTCCATCCCCGATCTTGAGGTGGTTGTTGATGCCAACCTTCGCTCCCAGCGCCACGTTGTCGCCGATGGTCAGACTGCCGGCGAGCCCGATCTGGGCCGCCAGCAGGCAGTACCGGCCGATCGTCACATTGTGGCCGATCTGGACCTGATTGTCGATTTTGGTGCCCTCGCCGATGACGGTATCCCGCAAGCTGCCGCGGTCGATCGTGGTATTGGCGCCGACCTCGACGTCGTTCTGGATCAGCACCCGCCCGGTCTGCGGCACTTTCAGATGCCCTTCCTGGCCGAAGAAGATGAAGCCATAGCCGTCCTGGCCGATCGAGCAGCCCGGATGGATCAGCACGTTGTTGCCGATCAGGGCGCACTGGATCGCGGTGCGGGCGCCGACATTGCAGTCCCGGCCGATCTTGACGCCTGGGCCGATCACCGCCCCGACGCCAACCACGGTGCCGCTGCCGATCTCAACGTCCGGCCCGATCACAGCCAGGGGATCGACGATCACGCCGTCCTCTAGCCGGGCGCTGGGATCGATGATGGCCGAGGGCGCGACGCCGTCATTGCCGGTCCAGGATTGCGGCCGGAGCGCATCGCCATGCCACTCCCGGGCGATCCTGACGAAGGCGCGGAATGGCTGCGCCACCCGCAGCACGGCCACATGTGCGGGCACCGTCGCCTCGAAGCGCGGGCTGACGAGGCAGGCGCCGGCCTTGGTCGCCTTGAGCTCGTCGGCGTATTTGAGGTTGTCGAAGAACGCCAGATGCATCGGGCCGGCCTCGCTCAGCGAGGCTAGTCCCGTGATGATCTGGCCGCCCCTGATGGGGTCGACCAGCTCCGCCTTGGTCAGCGTGGCAATCTCGGCCAGCGCTGTGGCAGGCGGCTTTGTAAAGAAGGTCGGCTGCGCCATTCCACCCCGTCGCGGTCCGGCTTCGGCATGAAGCGATCAGGCCGCATCATGCCTTATCTCATGGATTGAGCACGATCTTTTTGCCGGCCGGCCCCGGGGAATTCCCAAAAGGAAATCCCGGGTGGCCGGATCATGCCCTGCTGATCGAATTAGAACGTGGTGCCGCCGCCGAACCGGAATTCCTGCGTGCGGTCGTACTTGCCCTTGGTGAGCGGCACGGCGTAGTCGAAGCGCAGCGGTCCGAACGGTGACTGCCAGATCAGGCCGACACCGACCGACGAGCGGACCACCTTGCTGTCGTCATAGATCAGACCGGTACAGGTTCCGGGCGTCGGCGGATTGGTCGTCGACGGCGTACAGCCCGAATTGGCCGGCGTGGTCATTTCGTTCGTCACCGACCACGTCGTCGGTCCCTTGTAGTCGTAGAGACCGCCGGCATCGGCATAGACCGCGCCCTTCAGACCCACTTCCTTCGGCAGGAACCAGAACGGCATCTGCAATTCGAGCGAAGCGCCCCAATACTTGGTGCCGCCGAGCGCGTCCTGCGTATCGTACGGATTGATGTCGCGCGGACCGATGCCGTTCGGGGCAAAGCCGCGCACGAGGTTCGGACCCATCTGGAAGTGATCGAGCATGCGCAGATCCTGGCTGCCGATCTTGTTCAGCATGCCGCTCTGCACGTGGACGAGGCCGACGATATCGGACACCAGCGGAGCGTAGTACTTCGCGTCGATCACCGACTTCAGGTAGGAGACGTCGCCGCCGACGCCGGCGAAGTCCTGACGGAAGTCGATGAGCAGACCATCGGTGGGGTTCTTGTTGTTGTCCAGCGTGTTGTAGGTCAACGTGTAGCCGAGCGCCGAGGTCAGGGTCTTGCCATTGGCGAGCTCCTTGCGCACCGGCAGCGAGGCTTCGCCATCGCTGTAGCAGCCGAGGCCGTTGGACGAGCTCAGGTCGATCGGCGGCGTCTGCGACGCAGCGAAGGCCGGGCTCGGGTTGAAGGCCGACGAACCGAGGACGTTGTTACAGTTCGTCAGATAGTACGGCAGCGTGATTTGCTGCTGGTAGATCGAGTAGCGCAGCTGGAGCGCCAGATCTTCACGCAGCGAGAAGCCGAGACGCGGCGAGAAGCCGAGCGTCTTGGTGCCGTAGGAGATGTAGCTGTTGGACAGCTGCTGGCGCTGATAGAGATCGAGGCCGAGCGCGACGCGGTAGTCGAGCAGATACGGCTCGACGAATGACAGCGAATAGCCGCGGGCATACTGGCCGTAGGTCACCGACGCCTTGGCGAACAGGCCGCGGCCGAGCAGGTTGCGCTCGGAGATCGAGACTTCGGCGAGCGCGCCGTCGGTGGTGGAGTAACCGCCGGAGATCGAGAAGTCGCCGGTCGATTTCTCTTCCATGTCGACGATCAGGATGACGCGGTCGCTCGAGGAGCCCGGCTCCGTCGTGATCTTCACGCTCTTGAAGTAGTCGAGGTTCTTCAGACGCCGCTCAGCGCGATCGACCAGGGCGCGATTGTAGGCATCTCCTTCCGAGATGTCGAACTCGCGGCGGATGACGTAGTCGCGCGTGCGGGTGTTGCCGCGCAGATTGATGCGCTCGATATAGGTGCGCGGGCCCTCGTCGATGTTGAACACGACGGAGACGGTGTGCGCCTCGAAATTGCGGTCGCCGCCGGGCCGGACCACGGCGAAGGCATAGCCGCGACGCGAGGCCTCGATCTGCATCTCCTCGACCGACTTCTCGACCGATTCGACGTTGTAGAGCGAGCCGACATTGACGCGCGAATAGGCGCGCATCGAGGTGGGATCGAAGTTCGGAATGCTGGAGCGGAAATCGACGGTGGCGACGCGGTACTGCGCGCCTTCCTCGATCTTGAAGGTGACGTTGAAGCCCTTCTTCTCCGGATCGTATTCGGTGAGCGCGGCCACGACCTGCACGTCGGCAAAGCCGTTCTTGAGATAGAAGCGGCGGATCAGGTCGCGGTCGGCCTCGACGCGATCGGGATCGTAGATGTCGCCGCTGGCGAGGAAGCTCAGCAGATTCGATTCGTGGGTCTTGATCACGTCCTTGAGGCGATAGGACGAGAACGCGTTGTTGCCGATGAACTCGATCGACTTGACGCCGGTCTTGGCGCCCTCCTCGATCGTGAAAATGAGGTCGACGCGGTTGTTCGGCTGCTCGATGATCTCAGGCGTGACGCGCACGTCGTAGCGGCCGGAGCGGCGGTAGATCTCGGCGATTCGCAGCGTGTCGGACTGCACCATGGCGCGGGAGAAGGTGCCGCGCGCCTTGGACTGGACCTCGGCGGTGAGCTGCTCGTCCTTGATCTTCTTGTTGCCCTCGAAGGCGATGCGGCCGATCACCGGGTTTTCCACCACGGAGACGACGATCTGGCCGCCGGGGCCGCGATTGATCCTGACGTCCTGGAACAGGCCGGTCTCGATCAGCGCCTTGAGGCCGTCGTCGATGGCGGCCTGGTCCAGACGGCCGCCCGGGCCCGGCTTGAAGTAGGAACGGATGGTCTCCACCTCGACACGGCGATTTCCCTCGACGGAAATCGACTGGACGGTCTGAGCGAGCGCAGACGAAGACACAAAAACAGCCCCAACCGGGCCAACCACCGGCGCGCCGAACAAGATCAGGGTTGCGAGCAAGCCCCCCCGGAGTCGCAGTCCAAACTTCATTGCGCAACGCGCCCTTATCAGTACCAGACCCACCCCAACGCCGGTCTGGGAGATTCCCCAAGTTCGAAGCCGCTTGTAGCCAATTTCCTCGATGCCGCAAACGGCAGCAGACACCGTAATTTCAATTTCATTCCAAGACGTTGCTGATCAGCAACGCCACGAACCGCGCCACAAAAAAGCCCCTATCAGGACGCCGCCATGCGCAGGATGTCGTTGTAGGTCGCAAACACCATCAGCATCAGCACCAAACCGAGACCGATTCGGAACCCCATCTCCTGAGTCCGCTCGGACAAGGGCCGGCCGCGCACCACTTCCGCCGCATAGAACATAAGGTGACCGCCATCGAGCAGCGGGATCGGGAACAGGTTCAACAGACCGATCGACACCGACAGCACCGCGCACAAATTGATCACGAATTGGAACCCGGCGCTGGCCGCCTGCCCGGACATCTTCGCGATTCCAAGGACGCCGCTGACCTCGTTCGGATTACCCTGTCCGACGAACAGCGAGCCCAGGAACTTGAACGTGCTGGTGATGATGAACCAGACCTGCTCGACGCCGATCTTGAGGGCTTCGCCGATGCCAACCGGGGAGGTCGAGGCCTCGCCGGCTTGCGACTTGTGCTCGACCCCGAGCACGCCGACCTTATGGCTGTTGCCGAACGGATCCTTGCGCTCGAGCAGCGCAGGCGCCGCGGTCAGCGAGACGATGGCGCCGTCCCGCTTCACTTGGAACGTAAGCACCGAGCCGGCATTCATCGCCACGATGCGCTGCATGTCGGCAAAGCTTTCGATCGGCTTGCCGTCGATCTGGACCACGACGTCGCCGATCTTGAAGCCAGCCGCGGCCGCAGCGCCATCGGCGACGACGCCGTCGACGCGCGCGATCGTGCTCGGCTTGCCGTAGTACAGCGCCATGCCGGCGAAGATCAGCGCGCCCAGGATGAAATTGGCGACCGGGCCCGCCGCGACGATTGCAGCGCGCGGGCCGACCTTCTTGTGATGGAAGCTGCCGGCGCGCTCCTCGTCCGACATGGCCGCGAGCGTTTCGGCCGATGGGGTCGAAGCCTCGCTCTCGTCGCCGAAGAACTTCACGTAGCCGCCGAGCGGGATCGCGGAGATCTTCCAGCGGGTGCCATGGCGGTCGTTGAAACCGACCAGCTCAGGTCCGAACCCGAGCGAAAAGGTTAACACGCGAACGCCTGCCCAGCGCGCGACCAGGAAATGGCCGAGCTCATGGAAGAACACAACGATGGTCAGGACGAACAGGAAGGGAACCACGTAGCCAAGCAGCCCATGGCTCAAGCCATTGAAACTATGGACGAAAAAGTCGATCATCGATTCCCCTTTTCCAGCGCCGCAAGGCCCTGGCCCGAAGCCATCTAGGATGCCTTTAAGGCAATTTGAGGCAATAGGGCGGCAGCTCTATTTCGAGCAACATGGTCAACAGAGATTGCATCATCGGCGGAGGTCAGGGGCACCTGGTTCCCGCCGCGGATCCAGTCCTCCAGCGTCGCCTCCACCAGTCGCGCGATCGCGCCGAACCGGATCTTGCCGGCGATGAAGGCGGCGACCGCGACCTCGTTGGCGGCGTTGTAGACGGTGGTCGCGCCCTTCCCGGTCCGGAGCGAATCGAAAGCCAGCCGCAGTCCGGGGAAGCGCTCGAAGTCCGGCGCCTCGAAGGTCAGCTGGCCGATCTTGGCCAGATCCAGCCTCGCAGCCGGACCCTTGATGCGGTCCGGCCAGCCGAGGCAGTGTGCGATCGGCGTGCGCATGTCGGGCGCGCCGAGCTGGGCCATCACCGAGCGATCGGAGAACTCGACCATGCCGTGGATGATGGACTGCGGATGCACCAGAACATCGATCTCGTCGGGCGAGAGCGCGAACAGATAGGACGCCTCGATCACCTCGAGGCCCTTGTTCATCATCGAGGCCGAGTCGATCGTGATCTTCTGGCCCATGCTCCAGTTCGGATGCTTCAGCGCCTGCTCGAGCGTCGCCTGCTCGATGTCGGCGGGCTTCCAGGTACGGAATGGGCCGCCCGACGCCGTGATGATGACGCGGACGAGCTCGTCACGATTGCCCGACGCCAGCGCCTGAAACAGCGCGTTGTGCTCGGAATCGGCCGGCAGGATGCAGGCGCCCGCTTTCGCCGCGCGCTGCATGAAGAAATCGCCGGCGCAGACGAGGCATTCCTTGTTGGCGAGCGCGACATGGGCGCCGCGATCGACCGCAGCCAGAGCCGGCTTCAGTCCGGCGGCGCCGCTGACGGCCGCCATGACCCAATCGGCCGGACGCGCGCCGGCCTCGATCACCGCGCTTTCGCCGGCGCCGCATTCGGTGGTCGTGCCGGCGAGTGCGGCCTTGAGCTCGGCGAGCTTGGAAGTGTCGGCGATCGCGACAAAGCGCGCGGAGAATTCCTTCGCGAGCTTGGCCAGCGCCGCGACATTGCCGTTCGCGGTCAGGGCCTCGACGCGGTAGCGCTCGGGCGAGGCGCGCAGCAAATCCATCGTGCTGTCGCCGATCGAGCCGGTGGCGCCGAGGACCGTGACGCTGCGGATGTCGGACGCAGCAAGCCTGTTGTTACGCAATGGGACTGCGCTCATATCCTCACCAAACCATAAGACCGCTTCCGGCGCTATGCACACCGAGGCGGAGAAAGCCGATAATCCATGCCATCAGGATGGCGGCAACAAAGCCGTCCAGGCGGTCCATAAGCCCGCCATGACCGGGAATTAAGTGACTGGAATCCTTGACGCCGAAGCGGCGCTTCACCGCGGACTCGAACAGATCGCCGGCTTGCGACACCACCGACAGGATGGCGCTGACAAGCAGGAGCGGAATAGCCTTCCCGATCCCGCAGGCCGCAAAGCCGCCCGCCACCGCAAGGCTCGCGACAAAGCCGCCGAGCGCGCCGGACCAGGTCTTCTTCGGGCTGACGCGCGGCCACAGTTTCGGCCCGCCGATGCTGCGCCCGGCGAAATAGCCGCCGATATCGGTCGCCCACACCACAAGCAGGACGAACATCAGGGCGGAGAAGCCGTTGACGAGATCCTTCCGCACCAGGATCGAGGCCAGCAGCGCCGCCGACGCATAGGCGAATCCGGTCGCGGCCCAAACGAACTTGCCGCGCGCGATCAGCGTCACGATCGCACCGCCGATCAAGCCGGTGATGACGGCGGTCTTGAGCGCGCCGAACGTCACGCACAAGCCCATCGCGGCGATGACGAGCGTCCCTGCCCCGGTCAGCGCGGTCGAGCCCGCGCCCACCACCATCAGCCATTCCGCAAACAGGCCGATCGACACCAGGGTGACGAGCAGCGCCCACAGCCAGCCGCCGGCATAGGCGAGCGCAATGGCGAGCGGCGCCAGCACAAGCGCTGCGAGCACTCGCATCACGAAATTGCTCGGGGCGGGCTTGGTGTCCGCCGATGCGGCGTCGGGTTCGCTCACGTGGCGGTTTTCGCGACCAGGCCGCCGAAACGGCGCTCGCGCCTGGCAAATTCGGCGATCGCGCTTTCCAGCGCCGCCTTGTCGAAATCGGGCCAGTGGATCGGCACGAACACGAGCTCGCTATAGGCCGCCTGCCACATCAGGAAATTGGACAGGCGCTGCTCGCCGCTGGTGCGGATGATGAGATCGGGATCGGGAATGTCGGGCGCATCGAGATGCGCGCCCAGCGTCTCGGCGTCGATCGAGGCAGGATCGCGCTTTCCTTCGGCAACTTCTCGCGCAAGCTTCTGCGCCGCCTTCGCGATCTCCTGGCGCGAGCCGTAATTGAAGGCCACGACGAGCGTCAGGCGCGTATTGTCGCGCGTCAGTTCTTCGGCCTCATTCAACAGCGCGCAGATGTCGCTCTCGAGCCCTTCGCGCTCGCCGATGATGCGCACCTTGACGCCGTCGCGATGCAGGCTCGCCAGATCGTTGCGGATGAAACGCCGGAGCAGGCCGAACAGATCGCCGATCTCGCTCGCCGGGCGCGACCAGTTCTCCGACGAGAACGAGAAGATGGTGAGATAGCGGATGCCGAGCTCGTGCGAGGCACGCACCACGCGGCGCAAGGCCTCGACGCCGCGGCGATGCCCTTCCGCACGCGGCAGACCGCGCGCGGCGGCCCAACGCCCGTTGCCATCCATGATGATGGCGACATGCGCAGGCGCATCGGACCGGTCGGGTCCTTCCGTTGCGGGCGCGGCGGCGTTCGACATGACGACAGCCTTAAAGCATGATCCGGACCCGAAGGGCCGCGTTGACGCAAGGTGCGAAGCGGTTTTCCGAAAAGATCATGCGCGAACAATAACCTGAAGCGCGATGACAATTCATCGCACTTTAGACGGTGAGGATTTCTTTTTCCTTGGCGGCCAGCAGCTGGTCGATGTCGGCGATGGTGCCGTCGGTCGCCTTCTGCACCTCGTCGGCGTGACGCTTCTGGTCGTCCTCCGACATCTCGTGATTCTTCTCGAGCTTCTTGAGGACGTCGAGACCGTCGCGGCGGACATGGCGCGCAGCGACCTTGGCGGCTTCCGCGTATTTGTGCGCGACCTTGACCAGCTCCTTGCGGCGCTCCTCGTTGAGCTCGGGGATGCGCAGGCGCAGCACCTGGCCTTCGGTCGCCGGCGACAGGCCGAGATTGGAATCGACGATCGCCTTCTCCACCGCCTTGACCATCGACTTGTCCCAGACCTGCACCGAGATCAGGCGCGGTTCGGGCACGCTGACGGTGGCGAGCTGGTTGAGCGGCATGTGGCTGCCGTAGGCCTCGACCTGGACCGGATCGAGCATCGAGGCCGAGGCGCGTCCGGTGCGCAGGCCGCCGAGCTCGTGCTTGAGCGACTGGACGGCGCCCTGCATGCGGCGCTTCACTTCGTTGAGGTCGAAATTACCCGTGGTCATCACGTTTCTCCTTCAAAATCCCGGCGATCTCACCGCGCCCTTCCCTCGGGGCGCGCATGTGAGCCGTCAGCCGGCGACGATGGTTCCGTGGCCGCCGCCACGCAGAATCGCGCCGATCGAGCCCGGCTCCGCGATCGAGAACACGATGATAGGCAGCGACGTCTCGCGGGCAAGCGCGAAGGCGGTCGCATCCATCACCTTGTAGCCGCCCTCGATCGCCTGCGAATGCGTTAGGCGTTCGAACCGCGTGGCGGTCGGGTCCTTCTTCGGGTCGGCCGAGTAGACGCCGTCGACGTTGGTCGCCTTCAGCACCGCTTCCGCGCCGATCTCGGCGGCGCGCAGCACGGCCGTCGTGTCCGTCGTGAAATACGGATTGCCGGTTCCGCCGCCAAGCACGATGATTCGGCCCTCGGCGAGGTATTTGTGCGCTGCGGTGCGAGTGAACAGCTCGGATATCTCGGGCATGACGAACGCCGAAAGCGTGCGCGCCGGCGTACCCTTGCGTTCGATCGTGGCCTCAAGCGCAAGGCAGTTCATCATGGTGGCGAGCATACCCATGGTGTCGCCGGTGGTGCGAGACACCCCGCGCGAGGACACCTCGACGCCGCGAAAGATGTTGCCGCCGCCGATCACGACTGCAACTTCGGTGCCGAGCTGGCGGGCGGCAATCAGATCGTCCGCAACCCGGTCGATGGTCGGCTGATCGATGCCGAAGCCTTGCTGTCCCGCGAGATATTCGCCGGACAGCTTGATCACGACGCGACGATAGACCGGATCAGTCATGAGCACTTTCCTTGTCCGGGCGCCGCTTCCGGCGGCACGCCGGAAGGAGGTGTTCCGGCGCTTACTTCTTGCCGCTGGCCGCCGCGACCTCGGCCGCGAAGTCGCTTTCCTGCTTCTCGATTCCCTCGCCGAGAGCATAGCGCACAAAGCCGGCGACCTTCACAGCGCCGCCGACCTTGCCTTCGGCTTCCTTCACCGCCTGCGCCACCGACTTGCCGGTGTCGTGGATGAAGGCCTGCTCGAGCAGGCAGACTTCCTTGTAGTAGGTCTTGAGCCCGGACTCGACGATCTTCTCGATCACGTTCTCCGGCTTGCCCTGCTGGCGGTACTTGTCGGCGAGCACGTCCTTTTCGCGCTTGACGACCGCCGGATCGAGCCCGGACGGATCGAGCGCCAGCGGGTTGGCGGCGGCGACATGCATCGCGATCTGGCGGCCGAGCACTGCGAGCTCGTCGGCCTTGCCGGGCGATTCCAGGGCCACGATCACGCCCATCTTGCCGGCGCCGTCGACGACCGCGCCGTGGACATAGTGCGACACCACGCCCTGGCCGACTTCGAGGGAAGCCGCGCGGCGCAGCGTCATGTTCTCGCCGATGGTGGCGATCGCGTCATTGATCGCAGCTTCGATGGTGACGTCGCCGACCTTGGCGGCCTTGATCTTCTCGACATCGGCACCGACGTCGAATGCGACCTGGGCGATCATCTTGACCAGGCCCTGGAACTGGCCATTGCGCGCGACGAAGTCGGTCTCGGAGTTGACCTCGACCACGACGCCCTTGGTGCCCTTGGTGAGCGCGCCGATCAGGCCCTCGGCGGCGACGCGGCCCGACTTCTTGGCAGCCTTGGACAGGCCCTTCTTGCGCAGCCAGTCCTGCGCCGCTTCCATGTTGCCGTCGTTCTCGGTCAGCGCGGCCTTGCAGTCCATCATGCCTGCGCCGGTGGACTCGCGCAGATCCTTGACCATCGCAGCAGTGATCGTTGCCATCGTTGAAAATCCTTCTTGCCTGCCGGTTTGCCGCGGCGTGGCTCCCAATTGCCCCGCCGCGGTCCATCTCAGGAATTCGCGTCAACTGAATGAAATGGTGGCCGGATCCGATCCGGCCAACCGATCGCCCGGACTATTCTGCTTCCGCGGTCAGCGCCTTGGCCTTGGCCACCCAGGCATCCGCACGGCTCGGCAGACCGACTTCTTCGCCGATCGTATGCGCGGTGTCGTGGTCGAGCTCGGCGAGCTGCCAGAAGTGGAAGATGCCGAGATCGTTGAACTTCTTCTCGATCGCGCCCGACACGCCCGGGAGCTTCTTGAGGTCGTCGGCGGTGCCGCGGGGACCGGCAAGGCCCTGGAAGCCGCTTGAGGACGCGGCCGGCAGCTCTTCGGCGACGACCGGCTGGGCCGAGGCACCGACGTCGACGCCCGAATCGCCTTGGGCGCGCGAGATGCCGTCGATCGCCGCACGCGCGATCAGGTCGCAGTACAGCGAAATGGCGCGGCCGGCGTCGTCATTGCCGGGCACCACATAGGTGATGCCCTTCGGGTCCGAATTGGTGTCGACGATCGCGGCGACCGGGATGTTGAGGCGCTGGGCCTCCTGGATCGCGATGTCTTCCTTGTTGGTGTCGATCACGAAGATCAGGTCGGGCAGACCGCCCATGTCCTTGATGCCGCCGAGCGAGCGGTCGAGCTTGTCGCGCTCGCGCTGCAGCGTCAGACGCTCCTTCTTCGTGTAGGAATTGGCTTCGCCGCCCGAGAGCACGTCATCGAGGTGACGCAGGCGCTTGATTGAGGCCGAGATCGTCTTCCAGTTGGTCAGCGTGCCGCCGAGCCAGCGCGAATTGACGAAATACTGCGCGCAGCGCTTGGCCGCGTCCGCGACGCCGTCCTGCGCCTGGCGCTTGGTGCCGACGAACAGGATGCGGCCGCCCTTGGCAACCGTATCGCTGACGGCCTGCAAGGCACTGTGCAGCATCGGCACGGTCTGGGCGAGATCGACGATGTGGATGTTGTTGCGGGTGCCGAAAATGAACGGAGCCATTTTCGGATTCCAGCGGTGAGACTGGTGACCAAAGTGCACGCCAGCTTCGAGCAGCTGACGCATAGTGAAATCGGGTAGCGCCATCGTTCTAATTCTCCGGTTGGTTCCTCCGGAAACGTGTGAGCAAAACGGAGCGTTCTCGCCCCGGCTGCCACCGGACGGCCTTGTGAGCCATGTTTCCGTGTGAGATGGCGCGCTATATAGCGCCATTTCGGCCAGAAGCAAGGAAATAAGGGCCTTTCAGGGCTTTATCGTCCCTGAAAGGCCCGGTCGGGCAATTCCGCCCTGCCCGCTAGCACTTGGGCTGATTGGGCGGGCATCTTTTCGCGGCTGGCGCCGGGGTAGCCGGCCGTGGCGGTGGGGCGGCCGGACGTGGCGGAGGTGGTGGCGCGACCGCCATTCGCGGCGGCGGGGGCGCCGGCCGGGCCACCGGCGGAGGCGGCGCGGGCCGAGCCATTGGCGGTGGCGCGGGCCGTGCGGCTGCAACTGGCGGGCGTGGTGGCGGAGGCGGCGCGGCCACCCGCGGCGGAGGTGGAGGTGCCGGCCTTGCGAGCGCTTGCGGATGCGGCGGGGCCGGCGGCGGCCTCGAGACCTGCGCGGGCGACGGTGTTGCAGGCCGCAGGCTCTGCGGCTTGATGTGCTCCCGCGCAGTGACCGGCGGCGATGGCTGCGTCGGCTTCCCGTTGGTCACGTTCGTCGTGGTCATGGGCGGCTTGCCCGCCGGTGTCGTGGTCGGCGGGGTCACGGCCGGCTCATGCGCCGGCGATTTCCCACGCTCCGCTCGTCCGACTGGCGGCGTCTGCGCCACAGGCGGCTTGGAGGCCGGCAAGGTCGCGGCGCCGGCCGGAGCGGTCGTATTGGCAGGCGCCGTCGCGGTATTGGGACGACCCTGCGGCTGACCATTGGCAGGTGCCGTCGACGTGGTCGGCGCCAGCCGGTTCGGCGCAGTTCCTGCCGCACCCGCCGGTGCAGCCGGCGTGTTCTGGAAGCCCGGAAGCGCATGGCCGGCTGGCGGCGCCGCGGTGGGAGTGACCGCAGTCGGCGTCGTGGTGACCGGCTTCGCCATTATCGCGGCCGGCTTGGCCGTGGGATTGCTGACGAACGCCGCCTGGCTTGGCGTGAGCTGCCGACCGGGGTTGGTCTGGATCGTCATCGCCTGCTGCTTGACGGCGGCGGGCACCGGCGTCAGCGCGCCGGCGCGGCCAGCTCCATTCGCCGCGACGACCGTGGCGGCGGCGATATTCCCGGCCGGCGGCGGGGCCGGTGCCTGGTTGATCACGGTATTGATGACGGTGGTGTTGTGGATGTTGTTGAAGATGATGTTGTTCGGCGGCGGTGCGACATAGACCGGCGGGCTGTAGAACGCCGGGATCGGCACGAACACCGGCTGCGGCAGCACGAACAGCCCGACCACGGGCAGCGGCGGCGGCAATACGACAAAGTCCGGCGGCGGCGGCGGGCAGAAATAGACCGGCGGCGGCGGCGGCGGCACGAAGTCGAACACGGGATCGCTGAAATACAGCACGGGACGATCGACGTAGACGATCTCCTCCGGTGGCGGGGGCGGCACGTCATAGTCCATCATCGCGAACGTCGGCGGCGGCTCGAGCGGCGCCGTCAGGATCGCAAGACGTCGTCGTGCATCGCCCGCATGCGGCCCGCGCGGATAACGGCGCAGATAGGACCAGTAGGCATCCGGCGTGTCGGCGCGATAGGTCCGCCGCCAGGTGATCGCCTCACGGCGCGCCGCCACAATCGCCATCACGCGCTTCGCAAGTGGATCGCCGGGATAGGCCGCGAGAAACTCCTCGTAGGCCGGCAGCGTGTCGCGCGCGAGCGCGGCGGCATAGGCGTCCTGCACGCCGAGATCGCGGATCGGCTTGGCGCGGATCGCCGCGACCTGGTCGGGCGCGGCCGCCGGCGGCGGCGCGTCGGGCCCGCGCTCGAAGAATGAGAACTGCGCCGATATCTTCTGCTCGTCCCACGGTACCTGCGCCCCCTTGGAGGCCTCGTTGACGCGCAGGCGGACGCGGTCGAACACCTCCGGCAGCGACAGCCCGCCGGTGCGGATCATCTCGGCGAGCGATTGTGCATAGATGCCATAGGGCCCCGGCTCTTCGGGCGCGACCGTACCCGGCGCTGCGTTGAAGGCGATCAGCATGTTCGGATCGGGCTCGACCAGAGCGAGCCCGCTCGCGATCGGCTGCTGGCCGCCCTCGATGAAGGGCTGCGCGCGCGCTGCGTCGAGCACGATGATGTTGGCCTTGAGCGGGATGGCGGCAAGCTGGCGGGCATAGTCGCTGATGCGCAGCGCCTCGGTCGGGATGTCGGTGTCGCGGCTGATGTTGGTATCGACCGGGATGAAATAGTTCTCGCCGGCCAGCTGCACGCCATAGCCGGACAGATAGATCATCGCGACGGTGCCGGGTCCGGAAGCCTGCGCCTTCTGGATGAAGTCGCGAAAGCTCTTGCGCAGCGTGTCACCGTCGAGATCGCGGGCGCCGACGACGTCGAAGCCCGCCGCCTGCAGCGTCTGCGCAATCAAGCCGGCATCGTTCGCGGTGGTCGCCAAAGGCGACTTGGCGTAAGCGCCGTTGCCGACCACGAGCGCGATGCGCTTTTCCTGCTGCTGCGCACGCGCCTGATCCGGCGCGCCCGCGGCAAGAACCACGATCGGCAGGAGAAGGCAGATGAAGATCTTGAGCGTCCCACGCATGGCTTGTGCCCGCTTTGTCGTTGAGGTGCCAGCGCGCATCAGACACGCAGCCAGCTGAATGGCAATTGAACGAAAGCCCTGAATGACGAAAAGGCTTGGCTAAGGAAGAGCTTGGATTGAGGCGATGCCATGGCCGGCTTTCCGGCCGGCGTCAGCTCCATGTCAGCCTCGTACCGGCAAAACAGCCGCCGCTGCCCCTCTCCAATTTGCGCAGGGTCGCCGCGCCTCGGGGCCTGCAAAGAACCCGGCAGAAGATGACGTTACAGCTGCTGCACGTCCACGACGCCAGCGACCGCCTTGATGGCACCGGCGATCTGCGGCGAGACCTTGAAGCGCCCGGGCAGCTTCATCTCGACCTCGGTCTCGAGATCGAGCATCATCACCAGCGAGACCTCGCCGTCGCCATTGGAGCGCGGCGCGAGGCCGGGGCTGCCGACTTTCGGCGCGGCACCATTGGTGGCCGCCATCTCGGGGCCGGCGAGCCGCTTGGCAATCGAGTCCAGCGGTTTGGTGTCGCGCAGGAAGATGCGCAGGCCCTTCTGCGTCTTGGCGGCGGCATCGTCGAGCGGCTCGGCATGCAGCACGCGGGCGCGGACGTCTTCGCCCTGCAGCTCGGCACCGAGCTGCAGCAGCACGGCCGCGCCCGGCTCCAGCACGTCGCGGTATTGCGCCAGGCCTTCCGAGAACAGCACCGCCTCGAAGTGGCCCGTGGGATCGGAGAGCCCCATGATGCCCATTTTGTTGCCGGTCTTGGTGCGGCGCTCCATGCGCGACACCACGGTGGCGGCGACCTTGCCAGCTGTGGCGCCGGTCTTCACCGCACGCGAGAACTCGGCCCAGCTCTGCACCCGCAGGCGCTTCAGCACGGTGGCGTAGTCGTCGAGTGGATGGCCCGACAGGAAGAAGCCGATCGCGTCGTATTCGCGGCGGAGCTTTTCGGCCGGCAGCCATGGCTCGATCTGCGGCAGCATGATGGTCGGCGCATCGGCCGAGCTGCCGAACATGTCGTTCTGGCCGATGGTCGCGGCTTCGTGCGCGCGCTGGCAGGCGGCGAGGATCGCATCCGCGCCGGCGAAGACGCGCGCGCGGTTCGGCTCCAGCGTGTCGAAGGCGCCGGCCGCAGCTAAGCTCTCGATGATGCGCTTGTTGATCGCGCGCGGCGACACCCGCGCGGCGAAGTCGGCGAGCGAGGTGAACAGCCCCCGCTTGGTGCGCTCCTCGATGATCTGCTCGATCGCCTGAATGCCGACGCCCTTGAGCGCGGCGAGCGCGTAATAGATGACCTTGTCGCCGACCTCGAAGGTCGCCCCCGAGCGGTTGATGTTCGGCGGCTCGACCTTGATGCCGAGGCGCTGCGCCTCGGAGCGGAATTCGGAGAGCTTGTCGGTGTTGTTCAGATCGAGCGTCATCGACGCCGCGATGAACTCGACCGGGTAATGCGCCTTCATGTAGGCGGTGTGGTAGGACACCAGCGCATAGGCCGCCGCGTGGCTCTTGTTGAAGCCGTAGTCGGCGAACTTCGCCAGCAATTCGAAGATGGTCTCGGCCTGGCCCTTCGGCACGCCGTTCTTGACCGCACCGGCGACGAAGATCTCGCGCTGCTTCTCCATCTCGGCGCGGATCTTCTTGCCCATGGCGCGGCGCAAGAGGTCGGCGTCGCCGAGCGAATAGCCCGACATCACCTGCGCGATCTGCATCACCTGTTCCTGGTAGATGATGACGCCGAAGGTCTCCTTCAGGATCGGCTCCAGCACGGGGTGCAGATATTCCGGCTCCTCGTCGCCGTGCTTGCGCGCACAATAGGTCGGGATGTTCGCCATCGGACCCGGGCGATACAGCGCGACCAGCGCGATGATGTCCTCGAAGCGGTCGGGACGCATGTCGACCAATGCGCGCCGCATGCCCTGGCTTTCAACCTGGAACACGCCAACCACCTCGCCGCGTGCCAGCATCTGGTAGCTTTCGGCATCGTCGATCGGCAGCGTGGCGAGATCGACATCGATGCCGCGCGGCTTGAGCAGTTTGCACGCGACGTCGAGCACGGTCAGCGTCTTCAGGCCGAGGAAGTCGAACTTGACGAGGCCCGCCGGCTCCACCCATTTCATGTTGAACTGGGTCACCGGCATGTCGGATTTGGGATCGCGGTAGAGCGGCACCAGCTCGCTTAGCGGGCGATCGCCGATCACGATGCCGGCGGCATGGGTCGAGGCGTGCCGGGTCAGGCCTTCGAGGCGCTGTGCGATGTCGAAGGCGCGCGCGACCACCGGGTCTTCGTCACGGAACGCCTGAAGCTTCGGCTCGCTCTCGATCGCAGCCGCCAGCGTCACCGGCGCGGCCGGATTCTGCGGCACGAGTTTGGTCAGCTTGTCGACCTGGCCGTAGGGCATCTGCAGCACCCGGCCGACGTCGCGCAGCACGCCGCGCGCCTGCAGCGTGCCGAACGTGATGATCTGCGCGACCTGGTCGCGGCCGTAGCGCTGCTGCACGTAACTGATCACCTCGCCGCGGCGGTCCTGGCAGAAGTCGATGTCGAAGTCCGGCATCGAGACGCGTTCGGGATTGAGGAAGCGCTCGAACAGCAGGCCGAACTTGATCGGGTCGAGGTCGGTGATGGTCAGCGCCCAGGCGACCAGCGAGCCGGCGCCGGAGCCGCGGCCCGGCCCGACCGGGATTCCTTGCGACTTCGCCCATTTGATGAAGTCGGACACGATTAGGAAGTAGCCCGCATATTTCATGCGGGTAATGACGTCGAGCTCGAAAGCCAGCCGCTTGGCGTAGGTTTCCTCCGTCGTGCCCTGCGACAGGCCGTGCACGCGCAGGCGGTTGGCGAGCCCCTCCTCTGCCTGCCGCTTCAGCTCGGCCGCCTCGACCGCGGCCGCATCGGAGCTGCCGGCCGCGCCGACGGTGAAGAACGGCAGGATCGGCTTGCGCGTCATCGGGCGGAACGAGCAGCGCTCGGCGATCTCGACCGTGGAAGCCAGCGCCTCCGGAATGTCGGCGAACAGCACCGCCATCTCGGCGCGGGTCTTGAAGCGGTGATCGGGGGTGAGCTGCACGCGATCGGTCTCGGCGATCAGCCGGCCGCCGGCGATGCATAAGAGCGCATCATGGGCCTCGTAATCATCGGTCGAGGCGAAATACGGCTCGTTGGTCGCGACCAGCGGCAGGCCTTTTGCGTAGGCGATGTCGATCAGCCCGCTCTCGATGCGCCGCTCCTTGTCGATATTGTGGCGCTGCAATTCGATGTAGAACCGGTCGCCGAACAGCCCGGCCAGACGCTCGCAGCGCGCGGCGGCGAGTTCGGCATAGCCGCCGGCCAGCGCCAGCGAGATCGGTCCGTCGGGGCCGCCGGTGAGCGCGATCAGGCCTTCGGTCTCGTTCTCGAGCCAATCGAATTTGATGAACGGCGCATGGCTGTCCGGCGATTCGAGGAACGCGCGCGAGTTCAGCCGCATCAGGCTGCGATAGCCGCGCTCCTGCGCCGCCAGCAGCACCACGCGCGAGGGGCCCATCGCATTGCGCGCGGTCGGATCCTGGTCGCCGAAATCGATCGCGAGCTCGCAGCCGACGATCGGCTGGATGCCGGAGCCCGCCATCTTGTCGGAGAATTCCAGCGCGCCGAACAGATTGTCGGTGTCGGTCAGCGCTAAGGCCGGCTGGTGGTCTTTCTTCGCGAGCTCGGCGAGCTTGGCGATCTTGATCGAGCCCTTGAGCAGCGAATAGGCCGAGTGAACGTGAAGGTGGACAAATCCGGCGCTCGGCATGGTCGCGTGACGGCCTCTTGCAGATGAGATGGGGCGGTCGTCCGCACCGGAGGCATCCTGCACTCGCCCGGCCGACTCGCCCCACAATGGTGGGGGCTCGCCGCGTCAGAGTCCACGCCGCAGCCGCCAATCGGCGGCCTCATCCCGCTTTTCCCCAACGCGGCGCCAAAGGGGGACTAGAGGGGCACGGCTGACTACAGCTGTGGAATCACCTGCGCCCAGATCGCGATCATCCCGACGAACAGCGTGATCGACGCCAGTGCGGCGGCTTCTTCCACGAAAATCCTGAACATGGTCTCGCTCCCTTGCTAGAACGTATGAAGAACATTGTTCTCATTTCGTTCTCAGGAGTCAAGCCATCTGAACCATCCCGCGAGAGAATGGTTAGCTAGCTGAATTCGAACAATAAAAAAGCCCCGGCGCGAGGCCGGGGCTTTTCGACGACCGCTCCTTATGGGGCGATCAGTCTCAGTACCTGCCGATCATCGGGCCGCCGAACTTGTAGTTCAGGCGGACGAGACCCATGTCGACGTCCTGCTTGATGTGGTCGACGGCACCACTGGCGAAGGTGACGTCCTTGCCGCCCAGGAAGATGTGGTTGTACTCGACGCCAACCGACCAGTTCGGCGCGAAGCCCACTTCGAGGCCGGCACCGACCGTGCCGCCCCAACGGGTCGCGCTCGCCGAGTCGAAGCTCGCCCCAGCGGCGGTGAAGACGTCATACTTGCTGCCGACAACCGCCGCGCCGCCCTTCACATAAGCGAGCACGTTGTTCCAGGCGTAGCCGACCTGGCCGGTGATCAGACCGAACGAGTCGATCTTGGTGCGATTGCGGAAGCCGGTCACAGCACTGATGTTGTCGCCCGTGAAGTCGGCCCAGTTGCCCTGGCCTTCCACGCCGAACACCCACTGGCCGGACTGCATGCGATAACCGACCTGACCACCGACGGTGCCGCCGGTCGCATCGTGCGAACCTTCCGGACCGAAGCCGACGAGATCCCAACTGGTGTGCGACGAGGCGCCGCCGCCGTTGATACCGATGTAGAAGCCGCTCCAATCGTAGACCGCGGCGATCGCCGCCGGCGGAGCCTTGGTGTAGGGCCGCGCCGCGAGGTCAGCAGCCACAGCCGGCGCAGCCGCACTGAGCGCGACGAAGCTCACAGCAGCAAGCAACAAATTCTTGTTCATTTGATTCCCGTTCCAGTTTCTTCAGTAGGCCCCCGGGCCGTGGTGTCGTCTTAGCAGTGATCGACGGAATTGCTGTAACCTCGACGCAACAGTCAGGGCCAAAGGCCCCTGCTGCGTTAACGGATGTTTAGCAGCGCGCGCCAGAAACCCTTTGAAACAAGAGTTTTCTGCAGTTCCAATGTCTTCTGCACGAGATACAGTGCGTGGGCGCGCAACAACGTCGCGCGCACATTCGCGTGATTGGAGAACCGAAATGCGTGGACGAATCGCCCTCCCAATTGTCGCCACATTTTCGCTCGCTCTCGCCACATTCGCGCTCGGCGCAAGCACGCCCGCGCGCGCCTTCGGCACCAATCATGCGTTCTGCCTGACGGGCGATGAATGGCCGGGACTGAGCAATTGCAGGTTCGACAGTTACACGCAGTGTCAAGCGAGCGCATCGGGTCGCGCGCTGACTTGCATCGCTAATCCGTACTTTGCAGGCCAAAGCGATGACCCCTACGTCTATCAAAATCGCCCGCGCGTGTCGGCGCCGGGCTATTACCTGCCGCGATGAGAGGCGTCGCGCCCGCCTCACGGTCGTTGCGATCAGTGCGCCCCTCGTTGCAAGCGAGCGGATGGCCACGTCCGAATTGGGACGCTGATATGCGGCAGGCCCGGCGTCGGGGCTCCGGTGTTGACGCAAGCCGATCGCGGTTTAAGTACGACGGATAAATCTTGCAGGGGTGGCGACGTTCGCTGGGCTGGTTCCCGTTGACGCCACCAATGCAGGACATGACAGCTCCGCCTCAAGCGACCTCGCGCCGAGCGATCTCGGCTTCCCCTCGCCTCGCCATTGTCCTGTTCTCGCTCGCAATGGGCGGCTTTGCGATCGGCACCACCGAGTTCGCGTCGATGAGCCTGCTGCCGTTCTTCGCTGCCGATCTCGGGATCGACGAGCCGACCGCGGGACACGCGATCAGCGCCTATGCGCTCGGCGTGGTGCTGGGCGCGCCGCTGATCGCCGTGCTCGGCGCGCGCTTTCCGCGGCGCACGCAGCTCTTGGCGCTGATGCTGGTCTTCGCGATGGGCAACGCACTCACCGCGCTTGCGCCCGGCTTCGGCTTGATGATCGCGGCCCGTTTTCTTTCCGGCTTGCCGCATGGCGCCTATTTCGGCATCGCTGCGCTCGTCGCGGCCTCGCTCGTTCCTTCAGATCGCCGCTCGCAGGCGATCGGCCAGGTGATGCTCGGCCTGACCTGCGCCACCATCATCGGCGTGCCGTTGGCCAACCTGATCGGTCAGGCCGTCGGCTGGCGCGCGAGTTTTGTCCTCGTATCCGTGCTGGCGCTGCTCACGGTGCTGCTGAGCGCCCTGTTCGTACCGCGCGACCAGGCCGGCAAGTCCGATCCGCTGCGCGAGCTCGGAGCACTCCGACGCGGCCGCGTCTGGATTACGCTGGCGATCGGCGCCATCGGTTTCGGCGGCATGTTCGCCGTTTACACTTATCTTGCCACGACACTGATCGAGGTCACCAAAATCAGCACGGCGGTCATCCCGTTCTTCCTGGCGGTGTTCGGCATCGGTGCCACGCTCGGCAACCTGTTCGTGCCACGCTTTGCCGACCGCGCCCTGATGCCGACGGCGGGCATCATCCTGCTGTTCGCCGCGATCGCGCTGCTGCTGTTTCCGCTTGCCGCCGGCAATCCCTGGCTGCTCGCGGCGGACGTCTTCGCCATCGGTGCGAGCGTCTCCCTCGGCGCGATCCTCCAGACACGGCTGATGGACGTCGCCGGCGATGCACAGGCGCTCGCCGCCGCACTGAACCATTCGGCATTCAACACCGCCAATGCGCTCGGTCCTCCGGTCGAGGTCACGTCGAGCGGCGATGCTGCTCCGCTCGCGCCATCATTGGCGCCGGATCGCCGCAGCCGCGCGGATTCCGCCAGGGATCCGGTGGCATGAGGTCAGCGCTGGTCGGGCGACCCGCCAGACGAGGGCACGCAGCCCGACACCGACCTTGAATCGTTTACCGCCAGGGCGGCGCAACCAGCAATGGTCCGATCTCGATGGCTCCTTCCTCACCACATTGCGCCATGGCGTCACAGAGCAAGAGCGCAGCGTCATCCAAGGCGCGATGCGGGTCACGCGCCGCGCGCCAACCGTCTCATGCCGAGGTCTCGACCTTGGCGACTGCGAGCAGATCGCGCGCCAGGTTGACGCGGGCGAAGAACAGAGCTGTCGTCGGTCCGTGACCGAGCTGCGCCGGGTCGATGATGCCGCTTCGGCATCGCTTCCACGCCTCGATGCCCGTGACGAACTCGGTGCGAGGCACATCCGCCGGGTCGAAATCGAACTTGAGCAGACTGCGATGCAGCTCGTCGAGCTCGGCATCGACCAGCACCCAGCGTTGCTGATCCCGGGCCCGGTACTCGCACACCCAATGATCGTGGTAGGGATGCCCGGTAAAATACCTGCGAAGCCGCAGCGGACGCGGACCGGCACGCCATGATGACGCAGCACAGCACAGGTCATCAATGCAAAGTCCCGCCACGTCGCCAGTGCCCACGACGCGCCCAGCCTGGCGATGTTCAGCGGCCGCGGATCGATCGTCAAGAGTTGCTCGAGGCGCCGGGTCACGGGCAACGTGGCGCGGCTTTGACCCGAGAAAGAGGCCGGGTCCAATCCCTGCCTCTCGATCCATGCCTCGTGGATCAAAAGGCCCTGCAAGTTGCGGCACAACACAGGACTATCCAGCGGCAGGCTGCCGATCAGGGCCGCGTAAGCCCCGGGATCGGTAAACTCGCTCTGGCAGGTGTCGTCGTCCGAAGCCTTGAGTTCAGTCATCTGTACATCCCGGCAAAGATAAGCGCTGCGCGGGACAGCCGGATTGCCCGCCGGCCGTCGACGAAATAAACGAGAATGACGCGCCACTGCAAGTTGTGAGAGCGCCGATCGTCGTGTAGCGTCGGTATCGATATGCACTGCGTGGTAGATCGTTTCATGCTCGCTCGGATGATGCTTCTCGTGGCCGCGTTGTTGCTTTCCGGCGCATTGCATGCAGCGGAAACACCGGCCGCGAAGGCGGGATTTGCGTCCAAGCTGACGATCTACCTTGCCAAGGGGCCACCCGACGCTTGCGGGCCGGGCTGCGACCGCTGGATCGCCATCGAGGGCCAGATCGATGGGGACGCCGGCCAGCGCGTCCGCCGTTTCCTCGCCGGCGTGAAGGACACGCAGCGTCCAATCTACCTTCATTCGCCCGGCGGCAGCGTCGAGCAATCCTATGTCATCGGGCGGCTGCTGCGCAGCCGCAAGGCGGTCGCACGCATTGGCCGGACGATTGCCACCGCGTGCGCCGCGGGGACGCAGGTGGATGCCGCCTGCCTGAAGGTGAAGAATGCAAGCGGCGAGGTCGAGGCCGAACTCACCACCTACCACGCGATGTGCAACTCGGCCTGCGGCTACCTGTTTCTCGGAGCGACTTCGCGCGAGGTCGCACCCGACGCCGTGCTGGCGGTCCATAACTCCAGGGTGGTCCTCGTCATCCACGGCAATCCGCCGCCAGGGGCCGTCGCGGAGCTCAAGCAGCGCCGGATGGTCACCGGCGAGCGCGATCGCGTCGCGTTCATTACGGCAATGGGCATCAGCCGCGAGCTCAACGATCTGATCCGGACCGTGAAGTTCGAAAATCTGCACTTGCTGACGCGCGCCGAGCTCTATCGTTTTGGGATCGACACCCGAGCGGTGGCCGAAACGGGGTGGAGGCTGGAGACGGGCGCGCGGCCGTTCGTCAGCAAGATCGCGGTGATGAGAAACGAGAACGGCTCGTCATTCCGGACGATGGAGTGGCGCATGTATTGCGAAGCCGGCGATCGCGTGCCGCTGCTGTTCGCGGGCGAGGTCGACGAGGCCAGCGCCGGCAAGAGCGCGATTCTGGTGACCGCGGATGCCGACGCGAGCAAGGCGGCCGGAGGGTCCCCGGTGCGGGCCGGGAAGTACGAAATGTGGAGCGGCAGCGTCGACCGCGACATGGTCACGACGATCCTGGCGTCCCGTCTCCTGCATGTCCGCCAGACCGCGACCATGCCGGACGACAAGACCGACACGACGAGATTCGACATCGGCCTGACGGGCCTGGCGTCGCTCTGGCCACAGCTCGTGACGTCATGTGCGTCGGTCGCGGCCAAGCCGAAGAGCCCCTGGCCGGCCATTCCGCTGCCGAGCGCCAACGCAAAGCCGGCCGCCGTGCCGGCGCAATAGGTCGAAGCCCAAGCTTGGCTGGAGGGCGGCCAATCCGCCCTCGAGGCTCAATTTCTCCCGTCTAAGCGCTCCCGCTCGAATTCATTCCCTAAACCGGCGTGTAGATCACCAGCTTCAGCGCGGGATCGTCATTGGCCTGGAAACTCGTATGCTCGAAATGCAGCACGCCCAGGGTCGGGTGGGACATGGTCTTCAGGCCTGACCACGTACCGCGGACCTCGTGCGCTTCCCACCATTTGACGAATTCGGGACTGCCTTCGCGGAGCCGCGTCAGCAATTCGGCGAAGGCAGGATCGCCGGCCCAGACGTCATGGGTGGCCCGAAACATCGCGACCATGCGCTTGGCGACCTCCGCCCAGCCCGCACCATAGGCCTTGCGGGTCTGCTTGTTGGTCATCATCAGCAGCATCGTGTTGCGGTCCTCTTCCGGCAGGCGCCCGAAAGCGAAGACCTTTTCGGCGGCCTCGTTCCAGGCCAGCACATCCCAGCGCCGCCCGGTGATGTAGGCCGGATGCGGCAGGCTCTCGACCAGCCGCTGGATCGGCGGCGGCACGATCTCACGCGTGAAGGTGCGCCTGTCGCCGTCGCGGGCGAGCGCCTTCAGATGCGCATGCTCGGTCTTGCTGAGCCGCAGCGCGCGCGCCAGCGCATCGACGGTGGTGACCGACGGGCTGACGGTGCGGCCCTGCTCGAGGCGGATGTACCAGTCGACGCCGATGCCGGCGAGCTGCGCAACCTCCTCGCGGCGGAGCCCTGCCGTGCGCCGCCTCTGGCCTGCGGGAAGGCCGACCGTCTTCGGCGACAGTTTTTCGCGTCGGGAGCGGAGGAAATCGCCGAATTCGACGCGGCGCGGATCGGCCATGGCGTGTTCCCATGATGGAGGGCCTAGAGAATACTAGGATAATACCAGGCCTTCCCGGCACTTCCAAGGCGCGGCATATGCGTGTCACCCGTCTCTGAGGTGAACATCATGAAAGCTGCCGTACTTAAATCCCTGGGATCACCGCTGGTGGTCGAGACCGCCCCGGATCCGGTGCTCGGCACCGGCGAGGTCATCGTCGATGTCGTCGCCACCCGCGTCCTGTCCTACATGAACGAGGTCTTCGACGGGACGCGCAACTACGCGCTCGATCTGCCGATCATTCCGGGCCCCGGCGGTATCGGGCGGGTGCGCGCGATCGGCCCTGACGCGACCAAGCTCAGCGTCGGCGAGTGGGTGTTCTGCGACCCGAGGGTGCGCTCGCGCGACGACGTCGTCGCGCCCGATATCGCGCTGCAAGGGCTTACCGCCGCCGGCCCAGGCGGCATGCGCCTGCAACAGCATTTTCGGCATGGCTCATTTGCCGAGCAGATGCGCCTGCCGACCGAGAACGTCAAACGCCTGGGCAGCATCACCTCGGAGGAAGCCTCGCAATGGTGCGCGCTGGGGACGCTGCTGGTGCCCTATGGCGGCTTCCTCGCCGCCAAGCTTCAGCCGGGCGAGACCGTGCTGGTCAGCGGGGCCACCGGCAATTTCGGCAGTGCCGCCGTCTCGGTCGCACTCGCGATGGGCGCGGCCTGCGTGGTGACGCCCGGCCGCAACGAACAGATCCTCGCCGACCTCGTCCGCCGCTTCGGCGCGCGGGTGAAGCCGGTCAGGCTCAGCGGCGACGAGAACGACGATCGCGAGGCGATGAAGCGCGCCGCGCCCGGCCCGATCGATTGCGTGTTCGACATCATGCCGCCTTCGGTGAGCACCAACGTCGTGCGCGCGGCGGTCATGACGGTGCGCCCGTATGGCCGCGTCGTGCTGATGGGCGGCGTCGGTATGGCCGGTGGCCCCGGCCTCGAGCTGCCCTACCCCTGGCTGATGCGCAACTGCATCAGCATCCACGGCGTCTGGATGTATCCGCCGGATGCGGCGAGCCGGCTGATCGCGCTGGTGCGCGCCGGATTGCTACGGCTCGACGAATACACGACGACCGCCTTCGACCTCGATCACGTCAACGAGGCCGTCGCGCATGCCGCGATCAACGGCGGGCCGTTCAAATTGACCGTGATCAGGCCTTGAGCCCTCAGGCGGCGGCGGAGCACCGTCGCCGATCTTTTTCGCAAGTCCGGCCAAGCACTTGGCTACTGTGCATGGGGTTGTTTTCGAAACTTTAGCTATTCGAGCTCGATCACCTGGCCGTCGGCCAGCGAGACGCGCCGGTCCATGCGGCCGGCGAGCTCCATGTTATGGGTCGCGATCAGCATCGAGACCTGGGTTGCCTTGACGAGCTGCATCAGCGCCTGGAACACGTGGTCGGCCGTGTGCGGATCGAGGTTGCCGGTCGGCTCGTCCGCCAGCAGCACGCGCGGGGCGTTCGCCACCGCGCGTGCGATGGCGACGCGTTGCTGCTCGCCGCCCGACAGCTCGGCCGGACGATGTGTGATGCGGTCGCCGAGGCCGAGATAGCCGAGAATCTCCTTGGCGCGCTTGACGCTCTCGGACTTCTTCAGGCCGCGGATCATCTGCGGCATCATGACGTTCTCCAGCGCGGAAAACTCCGGCAAGAGCCGGTGCGACTGGTAGACGAAGCCGATATCGGTGCGACGAAGCTGGGTGCGCTCGATATCGGCCAGCTGCGAGGTTGGCGCACCGTTGACATAGACCTCGCCGGAATCCGGCGCTTCCAAGAGCCCCGCGATGTGCAGCAATGTCGACTTGCCCGAGCCCGACGGCGCCACCAGCGCGACCGACTGCCCGGCCCACAGCGCGAGCTTGGCATTGTCGAGTATCGTCAGCGGCACCTCGCCCTGCAAGTACTGCCGCTTTATCTCGTGGAGATAAATGACCGGTACATCTTCCGCCCCCCGTTGCTGCTCCATCAGCCCCTCACTCGTACCGCAGCGCTTCGACGGGATCGAGGCGCGCGGCGCGCCACGACGGGTACAGTGTCGCAAGGAACGACAGCGTCAGCGCCATGATGACGACGGCCGTGGTCTCGCCGACGTCGATCTCGGCGGGCAGCTTGGAGAGAAAGTAGAGCTCCGGCGAGAACAGCTCGGTCGAGGTCAGCCAGGACAGGAATTGCCTGATGGATTCGATGTTGAGGCAGATCACGAGCCCGACGAAGAAGCCGACCAGCGTGCCGACCACGCCGATCGAGGCGCCGGTGATCAGGAAAATGCGCATGATCGAGCCTTGCGAGGCCCCCATCGTGCGCAGGATCGCGATGTCGCTGCCCTTGTCCTTCACCAGCATGATCAGGCCGGAGACGATGTTGAGCGCGGCGACCAGCACGATCATGGTCAGGATCAGGAACATCACGTTGCGCTCGACCTGGAGCGCGTTGAAGAAGGTCGAGTTGCGCTGGCGCCAGTCGACCAGGAACACCGGGCGTCCCGCGGCCTCCGTCACCGACTTGCGGAAGGCATCGATCTTGTCGGGGTTGGTGGTGAACACCTCGATCGAGGTGACGTCGCTGCTGCGGTTGAAATAGGCCTGGGCTTCGGCGAGCGGCATGAACACGAAGCCGAGATCGTATTCGGACATGCCGATCTCGAACACCGCGACGATCTTGTACGGCTTGATGCGCGGCGTCGTGCCCATCGGCGTGACCGCGCCCTTCGGCGCCACCAGGGTGACGCTGTCACCGGCATGCAGCGAGAGCTGGTCGGCAAGCCTGCGGCCGATCGCGACCCCCTGCCCCTCGTCAAAGCCCTCGAGGGAGCCCTGCTTGATGTTCTTGGCGATCGAGGTGAGGTTGTTGAGATCGTCGGAGCGGATGCCGCGCACCAAGACGCCCGAGGCGTTCCACGGCGAGGACGCCAGCGCCTGGCCGTCCACCACGGGCGCGGCAAGGCGGATGCCCTGGACCTGGCTGATGCGGTCGGCGACGTCCTTCCAGTCGGTCAGCGGCGATTCCAGCGGCTGCACCAGGATGTGGCCGTTGAGGCCGAGGATCTTGTCGAGCAGTTCTTTCCGGAAGCCGTTCATGACGGCCATGACGATGATCAGCGTCGCCACGCCCAGCATGATGCCGAGAAAGGAGAACCCGGCGATGACCGAGATGAATCCCTCCTTGCGGCGCGCCCGGAGGTAACGCGCCGACAGCATCCACTCGAATGGCGCAAAGGGCGCAGTTTGAACTGTTTCGGTCATGGTTTCATCCATCGCTCGATAATCCCATGATTCGGGGTCAATTGTGGCCGGATTGGCGGCCGCGATCTCGGGCGATGAACAATATTCAGCCAACCAGGCGGGCGACCGCATCCGCGGGCGACATCGTCTCGCGGGCGCCGTCGCTGCGCTTCTTGATCTCGACCTTGCCGTCGGCGAGCCCCTTCGGCCCGATCATGATCTGCCAGGGGATGCCGATCAGGTCGGCGGCGGCGAATTTGGCGCCGGCGCGCTGGTCGGTATCGTCGTAGAGCACGTCGACGCCCTTGGCGGTAAGCTCGGCATAGAGTTTTTCGCAGGCCGCATCGACCGCGGCATCGCCCTGCTTCAGGTTCAGGATCGACACCCGGAACGGGGCGACGGCCTCCGGCCATTTGATGCCGGTCTCGTCATGGCAGGCCTCGATGATGGCACCCAGCAGGCGGGAGACGCCGACGCCGTAGGAGCCGCCATGGATCGGCACGTCGACGCCATCGGGACCAGCCACGAGGGCCTTCATCGGCTCGGAATATTTGGTGCCGAAATAGAAGATCTGGCCGACCTCGATGCCGCGGGTGTTCACCCGCTTGTCCGCCGGCACTTCGTGCTCGAACCGCGCGGCGTCGTGGACATCCTCGGTCGCAGCGTAGAGCGAGGTCCACTGCTTGATGATCGGCGTCAGGTCGCTGTCATAGTCGACGTCCTCGCCCGGCACCGGCAGGTCTAGCACGTCGCGATTAATGAAGACGCCGGATTCGCCTGTTTCGGCCAGCACGATGAACTCGTGGCTGAGATCGCCGCCGATCGGGCCGGTCTCGGCGCGCATCGGGATCGCCTTCAGCCCCATCCGCGCGAAGGTGCGCAAGTAAGCGACGAACATCTTGTTGTAAGCGACGCGCGCCGCCGCCTCGTTGAGGTCGAAGGAATAGGCATCCTTCATCAGGAACTCGCGGCCGCGCATCACGCCGAAGCGCGGACGCTGCTCGTCGCGGAATTTCCATTGAATATGATAGAGATTGAGCGGCAGGTTCTTGTACGACTTGACGTAAGCGCGGAAGATCTCGGTGATCATTTCCTCGTTGGTCGGCCCGTACAAGAGCTCGCGCTTGTGCCGGTCGGCGATGCGCAGCATCTCCGGACCGTATGCATCGTAGCGGCCACTCTCGCGCCAGAGGTCGGCGAGCTGGAGCGTCGGCATCAAGAGTTCCAGCGCACCGGAGCGATCCTGCTCCTCGCGCACGATCTGCTCGATCTTCTTCAGCACACGAAAGCCGAGCGGCAGCCAGGCATAGATGCCGGCCGCTTCCTGCCGGATCATGCCGGCGCGCAGCATGAGCCGATGCGAGACGATCTCCGCCTCTTTCGGATTTTCCTTCAGGATGGGCAGAAAGAACCGCGACAACCGCATGGCAACACTCTGGGAATCAGTGATCGGTTGCAGTGAAAGCGGATTGGGGGCGGAAACACAAGACCGGGAATGAGGAAAAGCCGCTAACGCGGCGAAATTCCTGTCATTTTTCCGTTGCCTTCAGGTTCGACGTGAACCTCGTCGCCTAGGGCGGCGCCACCTCGAGTTCGTCCTCGAGCGTGATCTTCTCGAAATCGGTCACCAGCGCATCGATCCGCACATGCCAGCGGCCGGCAAAAGGCAGCTCGACCTTGCGCACGTGCCAATAGCCGTCCGGTCCGAGCTCGGCATTGCGTTCCATCAGCTCAATGCCGCGTTCGGGCAGGCTCAGGGTCAAGGTCGTCTCCTTGGCCGCAAGCGGCGTCGCCTCGCCGGTCATGAGCTGGAGCACGAAATCATCGAGACCCGCCTTGCCCGGCGAGACCAGCACCTGGAACATCGCCTTGTCGGTGTGGATGTGGATCGCCAGCGGCGTCTCCGGAACGATCGTCCGCGGCGGCGGCGCAAACCGCCAGCCGGCGACGACGGCGAAGATGGCCAGCGCGATGGTGCACTCGAGCAGGATCGAGCGCTTGAGCGCCGCCTTGCCGTTTTCGTCTCGGGCCAGAGCCGGCGTCAGCCGGAACCGATTGAGCGCGGCAAGCGCCAATAATGCTGTGACCAATGCAAGCTTGATCGAGAGGATGAGGCCGTAGCTGGTCTCGACCAGCGCTGCCGGCTTTTCAAGCTGAACGATCGCGAGTGCGAGGCCGGTCAAGGCCAGCACGGCGACCGCCAGCGCAGCGAGGCGGGAAAAGCGGTTCACGACAGCGAGCGTCGCAGTCGTCGGCTTCGACATCAGCGCGACGAGCGGCGCGAGAGCGCCGATCCAGATCGTGACGCCGAGGCCGTGCAGAAAGATCGCCGGCTGGGTCAGCGCTTCCGGCGGCGCCGTCGCAGCGTGCCCGGTCATGGCGAGCGACAAACCGACGCCGATGAACGCGATGATGGTGAGAGCACGCGCATACCATGCACTCCGCAGCGCCACCCGAGCGAGCAGCATCGCCGCGATGGCAATTAGCAGCGCCGGGCCGGCGCTGGTCGCTAATGCGACTCTCCAGGGACCGGCCGTCGCAAGCGCCGCCAGCGGCAGGCCGAGGAGATCGAGGCCCAACAAGCCGAAAGACGCAATCGCGCTCGCAAGGCCGATCGCGAGCGCGACGCGCGGCAGGGCCATGCCCGTCATCGCCCGCGCAATCCAGCGCGCGAAGAACACGCCGCCGACGCCGACGAACAGCCCGAGGTAAAGACCGACCCGCGCAAGCCAGATCAGCGCATTCAACCCGCCATCCACGGTGGCCGGAGGCTTTGTCGCCGTCGGCATGCCGATCGAAAAGATCACCGATCCCGAGATCGGATGGCCGTCCTGCGAAATCACGCGGTAGCTGACCACGGCCGTTCCCTGCGGCAGGTCCGGCGGCATCGCGACCGAGATGATCTCGCTAGATGCATCGACGCGCGCATCGTCTCGCGCCCTGCCCGCGCCGTCGATCAGCCGGATCGTGCCCGGCGTCACCGCCTCGTTGAAGCGCAGCTCCACGGCCTTCGGGGCAGCGCTGAGCATGCTGCCGCTCGCCGGCTCGACCGCGACGAGCGCCGCATGTGCCGAGGCGCCGGTCGCGAAGCCGACAATGAGAAGCAGCGTCGCGAGCGCGGCGAGCAGGCGCATCACGGTTTTGGCAGCAGGTTCACGCCGGGCGCCGGCGATTTGCCCTCATGCGAATGCCCTGCCCCTTCCATCGGGATTTCGATCCAGCGGCTGACGCCGGCCTCGCATTCCTGGACGACCGGGAAATACAGCGTCGTGTTCGGTTTGAGCGCGTCGGTCAGGACCGTATGCATGACGAACTCGTCATAATGCTTGTCCGGCAGCTTGCCGCCGGACCACGCCACCTCCTTGACGCCGGAGGAGAGCTTGCTGCCGTGGTAGTCGTACTCGCTGGCATATTTGCCCTCGACGACATCGACGGTCCAGCCCGCCTTCGGCATCGGCTTCACCGCGATCACCCCTTCCGGGATCTGGACGCGGATCTTCACCGTGGGCGAGCCGGCGCAGCCGTGCGGCACGGCGAACACGGCCTTGTAGGACGTGCCGACCGTCGCCTGCTTGCCTTCGAGGAAGACGTGCGCACTCGCCGGCGCCTCCGCAAGGACGCAGAGAAGAATGAGCCAGCTTCGCTTCGCCATGTTCGGTCTCCCGGAGATCCAGATCATGCTCGTCACATCTTCATTCCCGAATGATCCGGCATTTTCTTCATCTCCATATGGCCGGAATGGCCGGCATCGCCGGGCGCCTGCGCGCCGACGCCCTGCACGTCGAGCGAGACCGCAACCTTGCCGGCCTTTTCGAACTCCAGCGTGAGCGGCACCTTGTCGCCCTGCTTGAACGGCCCCTTCAGCTCCTGGAGCATCAGGTGGGAGCCGCCGGGGGCGAGCTTCACCGTCTTGCCGGGATCGATGACGAGCCCCTTGTCGAGCGGACGCATTTTCATCACGCCGTTGTCCATCGCCATCTCATGGAGTTCGGCCTTGCCCGCGATATCGGCGGACGCGCCGACCAGCTTGTCCGCCGTCGTTCCTTTGTTCTCGATCGTCAGGTAACCGCCGGCCACCTTGGCGCCGCCCGGCGTCGCACGGCTCCACGCCTGCGAGATGACGAGATCGCCGGCCTTGACGTCGTCGGCGCGCCCGGGTGCTACAAATATTGCTGAGGAGAGCGCTGCGAGCGCCAGGACGCGAGAGAGCTTGTTCATGTCGTTTGCCTTTCTTGCCATCATCAACATTGCCCCGCCCGTCAGAACGTGTACTTGCCAGCGACCACGAAGGTTCGTCCCGGGAACGGATGGAACAGGAAATACTGCTCGTTGAAGAGATTATCGACGCCGAAGTCGAACGCGAAATTCTTCGTCGCGTTGTAGTGCATCTTCAAGTCCACAACGAAAAAGTTATCGAAGGCGCCGTAGACGTGCGAGATGCGATCGGTGTTGTCGAGGGTCGAATACTGCTTGCCGCTGAAGCGGGCAGCAACGGTATAGGCCCAACTCTCATTCGGCCTGTAAGTAACACCGAATTTGGCGCGCCAGTCGGGCACGTAAGGGACTCGCTTGCCGACGACGGTGGCGGGCAGGTTTGTCAGCGGATCGAAGCCGGCCCAGCTCGCGTCAGCCAGGATTCGCGAATCGACGTAAGTCGCGCTGCCGAACAGCTGCAGGCCGCTCAAGAGAACGTTGTCCTTGTCGGCGGACAACTCGACGCCTTGCATCCTGATCGCATCGACATTGCTGAACGTGGTCGCGCTTTGGGTCGCGTTGACCATGTTGGTCTGCGCGATGATCGCATGGTTCGTCCGCTCCCTGAACAGGGTCAACCTGATACGGCCGTCATTCCAGTGACGCTCGATGTTGAGCTCGCCGGTGAAATCCTGCTCGGGTTTCAGGAAGGGGTTTGCGACCGTAATCGTGTTGCCGACGGTCACGTTTTGATAGAGCTCGAGAACCGTCGGGTAACGGTAGGCCTCGCCGAAATTGACCGTGACGTTCCAATTCTTGTTCGGATCGTAGGACAGTGAAGCCTTCGGCGAGAAATTCGTCGAAGCAAGACCCGGCTGGTTCGTCGTGAACGACGAGGTGATGAAGCCCGCCGCGTTGGCCAGGGTCACGACGTTCTGGCCATCGAGCGCTTGCCAGGTCTCCAGGCGTCCGCCCAGGGTCAATTTCAGATCGGGCTGGATCTTCCAGGCATCCTGAAGCCATAGCGCGCCGGTGCGCGTTTCACCCTCACTGTTTGCATAAAGCTGTCCCGTCCCCGTCGAGGCCTGATACCAGACTGCCGACCCGTAAGTTGGATTTTCCAGGCGATACCGGTCGCCATGGATGCCAAAGCTCACCTCGTGCGCATCGTAGCCCGGCGGACGCCAGATGCCCTTAGCATCAGCGTTCTGCCAGTTGGTCCCGTCCATGCGCTGGATCTTGCCGTTCTGCGAGAATCCGACGCCGGTCGACGTCACCGTGTACGGATTGAGCTGGGTGTCCTCGAGATAGTTGTAGCTCGAGGCGGACAGGTCGAAATCGAATGTGCCTTTGGTGTCGCTCTTGATCGCGACCGCGTTGCTGACATGGGTCTCGTCCCAGATATATTTAGCATTCGCAAACGTCGTGATGTTCTTGAAGGTCGGCAGTCCGGTCGCCGTCGACTGCAGATAGGTCTGGGGATTGGAGACCTGGTGATTATTCCAGATGCCGAACGAGTAGGTCGCCTGCACCTGCGCCGTCAGGTCGTAAGCGAGGCGGACATTGCCCGAGGTCTGCTGCGAATGCGCGAGGATTCCCGTCCCGACCACGTTGGCCGGAACGCCTTGCTTGTTCAGTGCCGGAAACGCACCGGTCGTGCCGGCCGGGATCGTGGCGCTGGTCGTGTAGGTCAGCGGCTGCTGAAAACTGTCGAGATAGTTGGCGCTGACCAGCCACGACAAGGCGCCGTCGCGATTGCCCGCGGTCGCGCTGGTCTGGCTGGTCACATACGTGTCCTTGGTGCCGTATTGATGCCACGGCATCACCGAGACCGTTTCCTTGGCCGTCGCGAACGGCTTGTCCGGCATCTTTGACGAGATCAGCAGCACGCCTCCGATCGAGTTGCCGGGATAGGCGGCGGCGAACGGGCCATTGAGGTAATCGACCCGCCCGATCGCCTCCGGCGAAATCAAGTTCCACCTTGGCGAGGAGTTCGTGTTGTTGTTGCCGATCAGCGCTGAGATCAGAAGGTCATCGTAGTAGATCAGCGTGCGCGCGCTGGAGTTCAGGCCCCAGCTTCGCGTCGCGAGCACCGCCTGGTTGTCGCCGTCGTTGCGCTTCCGCACGAACAGGCTAGGCATGTATTTGACGGCGTCTTCGGGGTCCTTGAGGTTGATGCTCTCGTCGACCTCTCTGGCCGTGATGCTGAACGAACGCTGCGGCAGCTGATAGCGGACTACGGCGGCGGGAGCAGCGAGCGACGGGCGAACATTGCCCGCCCCCTGCTCGCTGGGGACGCCACGCCGCGCCAGCGCGGCCGCGCTCGCCGGCTTTGCCGACCGGCTCCTCGCAGCAGTGTGCACCGCCGGTTTGCGTGGTTTCGGCTTAAGGCCGGCTGGCGCGTCGACTGTCACCGGGGGCAGGACCGCGCTACTGCCTTGGGCGACGGCTCCGCTCGATGACGCGAGCAGCGCGGCCTGAACGGCAACGATGCTCACGCCGCGACGGGCATGAGAAACTGACATGGGCATTCCTGACGCCGGCTTTCGCTCCGGCCAATCGACAACATCAATCGCCGGCGGACGTGCCGCGGCGACCGCGAGGGTCGTCAGGAAAAATAAGGTGGCGCACGCGCCTGGGCGTTCGGGCCCTTATCGGCCGCGAGGGGGGAGACCTCGGCGGCATGCCACGAGACGCGTTCGGCGTGACGGAAGGGAATGGTGAATGCCACCTCCGGCGGCGAATCGAGCGAGGCACCCGCCTGCGCCAGGCAACACAGCGCGCAGGCAGCACCGTGCGCGGTCGGCGTGCCGGTCTGGTCGTTCAGCCCCCCCTGCTCGCCCGTACTGTGGCAGATGACGGCGGCGGACAACGGATCAGCCACGGCCTGGCCGGCCGACCAGCACGCGGCGATCGGCGCCAGCACCTGCATCGCCAGGGCGAGCAGGACGAGGGGTAGGAATTTTTGCAGCCGTGCGCGCATCCGCCGAACCATTCGTTCGTGCGCCAACTAAACACCTGGCCGCCCCTCGAGTCGAGGTCAGTTCCGCGGCCTTCTTGGGCCAGCGCGAATTTCCCGGAAACTGTGATCGGGCTGCCCACGGGACCGGGACGCCCGCGCATTGCAGGCAGCGGCGAAGCCCGCCCTATCCACAGATTTCTTATATTTGTCATGCGCTTACAGGGTAAACAGCCGATCGTTTCGTGCATTGCTCGAATTTTGAACAATCGTTGCCGAAAATGATGACAAGTGAGAAAAGTTGATCTAGCATCCCTCTTGCTCAGGCCTGACCGCAAGGTCGACGTCTGGTGGTCCAAGTCTCGGGAGGAGCCCCTGGCGCGCAAAACGCAGCGTCGCCCCGTCAATCAAGATCAAATCTTAAGATCGGGGATAATAGGGTCGACACAATTTTCGAGCGGGGCCAGGGCCCCGCTCTTTTTTTGTCCGCGTGGCTGAAGCGCCGCTGAATGCTTCGGTCATCAACAAAGTCTTGAGCTCGCGGCGATGCGCTGATTTCTCGCTGCCCGATCGATCAACGTCCCTTCAAGCAGCATCCGAAACGCAAGCGATGTTGCGCTCGCAAGTAGCGAACTTGCGAGGAGGCGATGCTGGCGCCGCACCAGCGCGGCTTGCATCTCGCGATTGATTGCAGATTGAGTGGCATCAACTCTTGTGAGAGACTTTCGGACATCGGTCGCGCAGGCAATGACGCGCCGACGATAAATTATATGGGAGCGAGCGATGTCCGGGACGAAAGATTTCTCGACGACCAGGCGCGATCTTCTTCAGGCGGCAGCGACCGCCGGCGCCGGGGCTGCCCTGTTCGGCAGCATGGGCATAAACCCCGCACTGGCAGCCGAAGTAGGACGCAGCGAGAAGCCGCTGAAGGCGGCGTTCTCCAATGCGGGCCTCCAGGCCACCTGGTGCGCGCAAGGCAAGCAGGCCGCGGAATTCTGGGGCAAGTTGTTCAACGTCGAAGTGACCTGGTTCGACGGGCAGCTCGATGCGGTCAAGCAGCGCGCCGCGATCGACAACATGGCCTCGCAGAAATGGGATTTCGTCGCGATCCAGGCCTTCGGCATCGGCACCCTGACCCAGCCGGTGCAGAAGATGATCGACGCCGGCACGCCCGTGATCGACATGGACACGCTGATCGCGCCGCTCGACCAGATCAACGTCCACTCCTTCCTCGCCCCCGACAACGAGTTCATGGGCGCCTCGGTGACGCAGGCGCTGTGCAATGCGATGGGCGGCAAGGGCAAGATCATCATGACGCAGGGCGCCCTCGGCCATACCGGGGCACAGGGCCGTGCCAAAGGCTTCAACACTGTCGTGAAGCAATTCCCGAACATCGAGGTGCTCGACACCCAGCCGGCCGATTGGGACGTCTCCAAGACCGCGCGGCTCTGGGAAACCTATCTGACAAAGTACCCGCAGATCGACGCGGCGTTCTTCCACAATGACGACATGGCGCTGGCCGCGGCCAACATCATGAAGGCCCGCAATCGCACTAACATCCTGATCGGCGGCGTCGATGCCATGCCGCCGGCGATTCAGGCCGTGAGCGAAGGGCGCATGTTCGCGACCGTCCGCAATCCGTCCTGCCGCATCCATGGCGGTGCGATCATCGCGGGCGTCGCCGCCGTGGTTGGCGGTGAGAAGAGCGGACAGGGCATTCCCAAGAACGTCGTCACCGACGGCCCTGTCGTGACCAAGGCCAACGCCGCGGGGATGCAGTGGATGCAGGATCATTTCCTGATCTAGTCCTTCATGTCTGAGGTTCGTTCGCCCATCCTGGAACTGCAGGGCATCACGAAGAGCTTCGGCGGCGTCGAAGCGCTTCGTGGTGTCGATTTCGCGCTTCATCCCGGCGAGATCCACGGTCTCGTCGGCGAGAACGGCGCCGGCAAAAGCACGCTGATGAAGATCATCGCCGGCGTGCACACCGAGTTCTCCGGCCGCTTCCTGATCGACGGCGCCGAGACGCATTTCCGCTCGGCCCGCGACGCGCACGCCGCCGGGATTGCCATGGTGCATCAGGAGCTCTCTGTCGCACCCGACCTCACGGTCGCCGAGAACGTCTTTCTCGGCAACCAGCCGACCAACGCCCTTGGCCTCGTGCAATGGCGGCGGATGGCGCGCGAAGCCGGTGAGCAGCTCGCCCGCTTCGGCATCGACGTCGATCCGATGACCAGGCTCGGCGATCTCCCGATCGGGCTGCAGCAGCTGATCGAGATCGCGCGCGTGCTGTTCTCCGGCGCGCGCATCGTCATCCTGGACGAGCCGACCTCCGCCCTCTCCCCGCCCGAGGTCGAGCGGCTGTTCGCAACGCTGCGGCGGCTGCGGGAGCACGGCACTGCAATCGTCTTCATCTCGCATTTCATCGAGGACATCCTGCTTGTGTCCGACACTGTCACCGTGTTCCGCAACGGGCGGAAGGTCGCCGAGACCGCGGCTGCGGCGACCAGCAAGGGCGCGCTGATCGAGGCCATGATCGGCCGCGGCGGCGAAGCGCTCGAGCACAGCTATACCGATGATCTGATGCTGCCGCGGCCTAGCGACAGCGCGGTGGTCCTGAAGGTCGACCAGCTGTCGCTGGCGCGCAGCCTGAAGGACATCTCCTTCGAGGCACGGGCCGGCGAGGTGCTCGGCATCTACGGCTTCATGGGCTGTGGCCAGCAGGAGCTGTCGCGTATCTTGTTCGGCAAGTTGAAGCCGGACAGCGGCACGCTTCTGGTCGACGGCGCGGCAAAGACCTTTGCCAGCACGGCGGCGGCGCGGCGGGCCGGGGTGGCGCTGGTGCCGGAGAGCCGGCGCGCCATGCTGTTTCATCAGGAGCCGGTCTACAAGAACATCTCGATCAGCATCTTGGACCGTATCTCGTCGCTGCTGCTCAAGCCGGCACAGGAGCGCGACATCGCCAAGCGCCAGGTCGAGCAGCTGCAGATCCGGCCGCCGGTGGTCGGTCTCGATCTCGGCATGCTCTCCGGCGGCAACCAGCAGAAGGTCGCGCTGGCAAAATGGCTCACCTACCCGCCCAAGCTTTTGGTGCTGTGCGAGCCGACCCGCGGCATGGATGTCGGCGCCAAGAACGATGTCATCAACATCGTGCGCGACCTCCGCTCAAAAGGGCTCGCGATCATCGTGCTGTCGACCGAGCCGGAAACGGTGCTGTCGCTGGCTAACCGCATCCTCGTGCTCAAACGCGGCGCATTGGTGCGGGAATTCAGGAACGAGCCGGTCAGCAAGGACCGCCTGCTGGAAGCGGCGTGACGGAGAGGCACCATGGCGAGCAGTGAGACGGCCTTTGCTGAAGCCCATCGGGCGCGGGGCCTTGCGCCCTTCCTGCGCTCGCAGATGCGCAACATCGCGCCGTTCCTGACGCTGATCTTCCTCTCAGCCTTCTTCGCCTTCGCCAGCCCCTCCTTCGCCACGCTGGACAATCTCGGCAACATCCTGACGCAGGTGTCGGTCACAGGCATCATCGCCGTCGGCCTCACCTTCGTGATCCTCTGCGCCGAGATCGACCTGTCGATCGCCAGCATCGCCAACGTCACCGGCATCGCGGTCGCCTACTTCACGCTGCAGGAGTCCTACGTCAACATCGCCAATGTGCCGCTGCCCGGCGCCGCCGCGATCCTGCTTGCCATCGCGCTCTGCGGCCTGCTCGGCCTCGTCAATGCGCTCGGGCTGACCGTGATCGGCATTCCCTCCTTCATCATGACTCTGGCGATGATGCAGATCGCCGCCGGCATCTCCGCGCTGCTGGTGCGCGGCCAAATCGCCTACAAGGTGCCTAATATGATCACGACGCTCGGCTCGGGATCGATTGGCGGCATTCCCTGGATCGTCATCGTCGCTGCCATCATGCTGCTCGGCGGCCACCTCGTGCTGACCTACACGCGCTTCGGCCGCTACGTCTACATGGTCGGCGGCAATCGCGAGGCGGCCGAATATGCCGGCCTCAACGTCAAGCTCATCCTCGGCGCTGTCATGGTGATCTCGGCGGTGTGCTCGGGCATCGGCGGCATGCTCGGTGTCGCCCATTTCGGCAGCGCGCAGCAGAACGAGTTCGACACCTATTTGCTCGACTCCATCGCCGCCGTCGTGGTCGGCGGCACCAGCCTGTTCGGCGGCCGCGGCGGCATCGGCAACACCATCGTCGGGCTCTTCGTTCTCGGGGTGCTGAATAACGGCCTCGACCACGTCAACATCGACAGCTTCCTGAAGATCCTGATCCGCGGCCTGATCCTCTTGGCGGCGCTGGTCATCAACGTCTATGCGCAGCGGTTGCGAGAAAAAGCGGCGGACTAGATCGGCCTCAAAAATAAGAAATGGAAAACAACCCCATGCACAGTAGAAATTCTGGGGAAATTCAGCCGCTTACCAAACCCGTCGTTGCGTGAGTGCGGCCGGTGCCGACATTTGACACGTCGGGCAACACAGGAGCATGATGTCATCATGGCGCTCGGCGCGTCCGTGCAGCTTTCCCAAGCCCTGTAACAACGATCCATCATCCTGAGGCGCAAGGGGATGCAAGGCATCGCATGCGGAGCCGCGAAGGATGAACGGCCGAGATGCACAGCCGGGGCGTCGCTCTTGGAGGGCAAGGAGCGGCCATGTCAGGGGGACGGCGATATAGCGGCGCTCGCTGCACCGATCTCGTCTGCTCGCCAGCACCGCACCGCATGCCCATCGGCGCGCGCCTCCAGCATCGGCCCCGGTTCGCGCCTGCACACCGCCTCGGCATAACGACAACGCGGGCTGAAGGCGCAGCCGTTCGGCGGATTGAGCGGGTTCGGAAGATCGCCGCCGGTCGTCGCCAGCGGGGCATGGCGCAAGGGATCGGGGATGGCTGATATCAGGGCCTGCGTATAGGGGTGCGCCGGCCGTTCGAAGATTTCGCGCCAGTCGCCGTTCTCGACGATGTGGCCGAGATACATGACGGCGACCCGGTCGCTCATGTGCTCGACGACGCCGAGGTCGTGGCTGATCATGATGTAGGAGAGACCGAGCGTCTCCTTCAATTCCAGCAGCAGGTTGATGATCTGGGCGCGGATCGAGACGTCGAGTGCCGACACCGGCTCGTCGCAGATGACGATCTTGGGGTTGAGGATCAGCGCACGCGCAATGCCGATGCGCTGGCGCTGGCCGCCGGAGAATTCATGAGGGTAACGGCCCGACTGCTCAGGCCGCAAGCCGACATGTCGCAGCATGGCCGAGACGCGGTCCTCGATCTCGCTCTTTGCGGTCACGCCATGCACGCGGAGAGGATCTTCCAGCGTGCGCCGAACGGTCTGGCGCGGATTGAGCGAGGCGTAGGGATCCTGGAACACGATCTGCACGATGCGGGCCAGCGACTTCCGATCGCCGGATTGCCTGTTCGTCACGACCTGCCCGTCGAGCACGATGCGGCCGCGCGTCGGCGTCAAGAGACCCAGGATCGACAATGCGACCGTCGACTTGCCCGAGCCGGACTCGCCGACGAGGCCGAGGCATTCGCCCCGCTTCAGCTTGAGATCGACACCGTCGACGGCGCGGAGCAGCCGGCGGCCGCGGCCGAGCAGGCCACCGCCAATCGGAAAATGAACCGCGAGATCCTCGACGCTGAGGATGAGATCGTCGTCCGCCCTCCCCTCACCCGATCCGTTCTTGGGCTCATGCATGGTGGTGACACCTCACCAAGCCGCCGGCCTCCAGCCACTCCGCGGTCGGCGCGACCGTGCGGCAAATGTCGGTTGCATGCGCGCAGCGCGGATTGAACCGGCAGCCATCGGGGAAATTCGTGATGGCCGGGACGACGCCCGCGATCTCCTTCAGCCTGCTGCGGCCAAGCGCGGCGCGGCTGCCCAGCCGCGGCAGCGAGTCGACCAGACCCTGCGTGTAGGGGTGCGACGGCGCGCGGAAGATGTCGGCGGAGCTGCGCTCCTCGACGATGCGGCCGGCATACATCACGGCGACGCGACTACAGACATTGGCGACGAGGCCCAGATCGTGGCTGATCATCAGGATCGCCGTGCCCCGCTCGGCGCACAGATTCCGCATCAGTTCGATGATCTCGGCCTGCACGGTCACGTCGAGCGCCGTGGTGGGCTCGTCCGCAATCAGCAGATCCGGGCCGCAGGCCAGCGCAATCGCGATCATCACGCGCTGGCGCATGCCGCCGGAGAGCTGGTGCGGATAGTCGTACACGCGCCGCTCGGGTGCGGGGACACGAACGCTCGCCAGCGCCTCGACCGCGAGCTGGTTGGCCTCCCGCCAGCTCTTGCCCTTGTGCAGCACGAACATCTCGGCGATCTGCCGGCCCACGGGCGAGACCGGGTTGAGCGCCGTCATCGGCTCCTGGAAAATCATGGCGATGCGATCGCCGCGCAGGTCGCGCAGCCTGGCGGCTGAAAGGCGCTGGATTTCCTTCCCCCCGAACCGGATGACGCCACCGCCGATCGACAGCGGCGGCCGCAACAGCCCGATCAGGGCGAGCGCCGTGATGCTCTTGCCGCAACCGGATTCGCCGACGAGGCCAAACGTCTCGCCGCGATCGATGCGGAACGAAATGCCCTCGGCCGCCGCAACATGTTTCGATCCGTCGTCGAGATCGATGCGCAAATCCTCGACTTCGATCAGCGGCATGCCCGTCATGTCCGCCGGCTCCGCGATTGGGGATCGAGAATGTCGCGCAGGCCATCGCCGAGCAGGTTGAGGCCGAGCACCGTGAGGAAGATGGCAAGGCCAGGAAAGACCGAAAGCCATGGCGCCGTCGTGATCTGGTCGCGGGCGTCCGACAGCATGCTGCCCCAGCTCGGGAACGGCGGGCGGACGCCGAGGCCGAGGAACGACAGCGCGGCTTCGGACAAGACCGCGCTGCCCATACCGAGGGTGCCGATGACCACGATCGGCCCGAGCATGTTCGGCAGCAACTGCGTGATCATGATCCTTAGGTCGCCGTAGCCGAGCACGGCCGCCGCTTGCACATAGCCCTGGGTCCTCAGCGATAACGCCGAGGCCCGCGCGATCCGGCAGGTGAAGGACCAGTTGGTCAGGCCGAGCGCGATCAAGAGGCTGGTCAGGCCCGGGCCGAGCACCGCCATGATGGCCAGCGCAAAGATCAGCGAGGGGATCGCGAGCATGACGTTGGTCAGGCCGTTGACGACATCGTCCCACCAGCCGCCCCAATAGCCGGCACTGAGGCCGAGGCCGACGCCGATCACGCTGTTGATGAGTTGCGAGACGATGCCGACCGTCAGCGATACGCGCGCGCCGTAGACGACGCGGGAGTAGATGTCGCGGCCCTGGTCGTCGGTGCCGAACCACCAGGTCCAGCTCGGCGGCTCTTCCGCGTTCATGAGATTGGCGTCCAGGACCGGATCGGCGTGCGCCAGCCAGGGCGCAAGCAGGCCGACCAGGATCGCGAGCGCGAACAGCGCGCCGCCGATGATGAGATTGGCGCGAAGCTTCATGCGTATCTGATCCTGGGATCGATCACGCCGTAGAGCACGTCGATCAGCAGATTGATCGCGAGAAAGGCCAGCACGACCACGAGAATGGAGCCCTGGACGGCGGGAATGTCACGCTGCAAAACACTGTCGACCAGCAGCGAGCCGATGCCGGGCCAGGAGAACAATTTCTCGACGACGACCGCCTGCCCCATCAGCCCGCCGAACTGCAGGCCGACGGTTGTGAGGATGATGACGAGCGCGTTCCGCATCACATGCCATTTCACCACTCGGGCCTCGCTCATGCCCTTCGAGCGCGCGGTCCGGACGAAATCGGCGGTCATGATCTCGAGGACCGCAGCGCGCGTCGTTCGGGCAAACAGCGCCATCGGCGAGACGCCGAGCGTCAGGGCCGGCAGCAGCAGATATTTCGGGCCGCCATCGCCGTAGCCGAAACTTGGCAGCCAGCCGAGCTTCAACGCAAACAGATACATCAGCACGAGGCCAAGCCAGAACTTTGCGATTGAAAGGCCCGACACTGCCAGCACCATTGCGAGCGTATCGACGATGCCGCCGGGGCGCAGCGCTGCGACGAAGCCAAGCGGCACACCGAGCAGAACCGCAAACGCCATGGCTGCGCAGATCAGTTGCAGCGTCGGCCATGCCCGCTTGGCGATCATGGCCGTCACAGGCTCTCGCGTCCGGAACGACGTCCCGAAATCGCCGGTCGCGAGCTTGGCGATATAGGCGCCGAAGCGCACATAGATGGGATCGTCCAGGCCAAGCTGCTTCTTCATGCGCAGCTCGACCTGCGGATCGGCATCGTCGCTCATGCTCGAGACAATGCTGCCGGGAACGACGCTGAACAGCACGAAGACCATCAGCACGACGGCGAGCACGGTCGGAATGGTTTGCAGAAGGCGACGGATCACGAACGAGAGCATCGGCACTTTCTTCCCTCCCTCCATCGCTTAAGGTGATGGAGGGAGCACGAGAACGCGTATCACTTCGCGGGCGAGGTCTCGTCGACCCAGAGGTCCTCGACGTTCTGGTGGGTCAGCTCCGTCGCGTTGAGCTGAACTCCGTGGAGCCAGGGCTGCACGGCCATGACTGCCTTGTTGTAGTTGAAGAACCAGACCGGCGCCTCGTCATAGAGCAGCGCATTGGCCTTTTGCAGCAGCTGGGTTCGCTTGGCGACGTCGTCGGCCTGCCCTGCCTCATCGATGATCTTGTCGAACTCGGCGTTCTTGAAATTCATGTAGTTGCAGGCCGATTGCGGCGTCGACGAGTGGAAGCATTTCAGCGCAGCGAGCGGGTCCGGGCCGGTCTGCTGGGAATAGATGAACGCCTGGTAGTCGCCGGAGCGGATCACCTCCGACAGCACCGCGGTCTCGATCTGCTTGACCTTCGCCTTGATGCCGACCTTGTCCAGCATCGGGATGACGGCCGAGACGATCGGCAAGCCCCAGCTTTCATTCTGACTGGTGGTCCATTCGAATTCGAAGCCGGAGGGATAGCCGGCCTCGGTCAGCAGCTGCTTGGCCTTGGCGGGATCGTACGGATACGGCTTCATCGCCTTGTCGTAGGCGGACGAGGTCAGCGGCAACCAGCTGGTGGCACGATAGGCCTTGCCCTTGACCAGCTTGTTGATGATCAGATCGGTGTCGATCGCGTAATTGATCGCCTGCCGGACGCGCTTGTCGGTGAACGGCTTGAACGAGGGATTCATCCCCATGTAGCGCGTGAAGACCTCGGCGACCTCGACGATGGTGCCCTTGAGATCGGCATCGTTCTGATAGGCGACGTACTGCGCAGGCCCGAGCACGGAGGTGTCGATCTCCTTGTTACGGAAGGCGACGTCGCGTGCCGCGGCCTCGGCCATGATCGACACCACGACCTTGTCCGCATAGGGCTTGCCGGGCTTGTAGAACCGGTCCCAGCGCTCCATGGCGATGCGCGATCCCGGCACGTGCTCGACGAATTTGAATGGCCCGAGACCGATCGGCTTCTGGAGAAAGCTCTCCTTGGCGGCCTCGTCGGCGGGATAGATCGAGGTCAGCGCGGTGAAGAAGTAGAAGCCCGGATCGAGATTCTCGGTCAGCTTCATCTCGACGGTGAAGTCGTCGATTTTCTTCAGGCCGGATATCTCCTTGGCCTGGCCCTTCTCGACCGCGGCCGCGCCCTCGATGATGCGGACGTAGCGCGCGCCCGGATAGGCCTTGGTGCCGTCCATGATGCGGTTGTAGGACCAGATGACGTCGTCGGCCGTCATCTTGCGGCCGTTGTGGAAATAGGCGTCGTCGCGGAGCTTGAACGTGTGAACGAGGCCGCCGCCCGAAACGACGTCCTCCTTGGCAAGCTCCAGAACCGGTTTGCCTTCCGCGGAATTCCAGATGTAGAGCGAGCGATGCAGGGCCTTGGCGTAGATCTCGTCCTGCGCGCGCTGCGTGGTGTGAATGTCCAGGCTGGTGAAGCTCGAACCATAAGGCGCCGTCATGCGGATGGTTCCGCCCTTGCGCGGCGTCTGCGCCTCCGCCGGGGCGGCGAGCGCCAGACCCAAACCCGCAACGATCGCAATCGTCCTGAACATCATGGTCCCTCCGACAATGCAGGCGTATTCCAGTCTGCGAGTTGACCATTCGTAGGATGCCGAATGCAAGCGCCTTGAATGGGGTGACGCATGCGAGCGTAGCGCTCGGGCTCTGCCGATTTGCAAGGGCGCGCCCTAGCCGGCCGCGAACTCCGGCTGCCAATTGCGCAACTTTCGCGCTGCAGCGGTGACATCGGCGATGGCCGGAAATGCCGCTGTCTCCACCATCATCCTCCGCGCCAGCCGCACGGCACGGGCCTCGCTGATCGCCCGCCTCCTCGGGTCCTCGATCAGCTCGAAATCGATGTTGTGGGCGAGGCCGAAGATGCGGCGGATGGTCTTTGCTGCGGCGAAACCGATGGTGTCGGCGAACAGGCGCTGCATGTAGGCCTGCCGCTCGGCCTCAAGGCGCGCGGCGCCCTTCTCGCCGGCGAACAGTGCGACGGGATAGGCATCGCCCGCCGCGCCGGCGCGCCAGAGCTCGAGGAATTTTCGCGCGAACTCGGTCCAGACCTGCTCGACGGTCTCCAGCACCCAAGCCTCGAATGCAGCCCGCTCGCCCGGTGCGCGCTCATGCCCGGCGGAGGCGAAATAGGCCATCAGCAGATTGGCCAGCACCGCGCCGACGTCGAACCCCATCGGGCCGTAGAAGGCGAATTCGGGGTCGATCACGCGGGTCTGGCTGTCCGTCACCATGATCGAGCCGGTGTGGAGATCGCCATGGAGCAGCGCCTCGGGGCTCGCCATGAATTTCAGCTTCAGCCGGGAGATCGCGACATGCAGCTCCATGTCGTCGCGCAGCTCTGCGGCGAGCCCATCGAGATAGGGCGCGGTCCAGCGGTTCTGCTCGGCGATGCGGTAGGGATCGGTGAAGATCAGGTCCTCGGTGATCTTGCAGAGCGCATGGTTGCCGGCGAACGCCGCGATACCCTCCTTCTTTTCGGCCGCGGACAGTGCGAGGTCAGAGGTGAAGAACAGGGTGCGCGCCATGAAGGTGGTGATGTCACTGGCGAAGCGCGGATAGTGCGTGGCCGCGACCAGCCCCTTGCGCATGATGATGTGGGGCTCGAGCAGCTCCATCACTGTCAGCGCCAGCACCTGGTTGTGATGCAGCAGCGCCGGCACGAGGCCAGGCGCGAGCTGGGCCTGCCGGGATAGCGCGAGATATTCGTAATGGGCCCGCGACAGCGGCAGTGGCCAGCTCTCGCCGACGAGGCGGACATAGGGCAGCGCCTGCTTCACGGCGATGCCGCCGCGATGGCCCTTGACGATGAAAACGAGATTGAGATTGCCGTCGCCGACTTCGGTGATCGACCAGGATGCCGGCTCACCGCCGAGCAGCGCGGCGATGTCAGCCAGGCCTGCGAGATAGTCCCGCAAGGCCGCCTCATGCAGAATCCGATAATCCTCCGTCCGGCTCCCAGTCATGACGATCCCATCCCCTATGTAGGGGCCGGATCGTTACTCCCGCTCCAGGAAGCTCGAGCCGATCTCGGCCTTTCTTTTGATCGGATCGTAATCGCAATAGACGCTGTCCGCCACCAGCGTGTAGCTGGCGCTGATATTGTATTTGTCTGGCTTGACCGAGTTCAGTCCGATCACCGCGGTGCTCTTGCCGCCGTTCCACTTGAAGGGCGTCGAACTCTTGGCCTGCTCGCAGGCCATCACCGCCTCGTTGAAGACATAGCCCTCGACGAACGCCTTCAGCGTCCGCACCTGCACCGCCGTCTTCCATTCGACATAGCCGACGGCCCCAAGCCCCGCGACGATCAGCACCAGCAGTGCGATGACGATCCGCTGAAAAGTCATTCATGCCCCCAATAATGAAACAAGTGCAAAATTCTAAGCAAGCGACCAGGCTAGGCAAGGTCTGTCGAAGAGACCTCACCCCTCTCCCGAAGGGAGAGGTCGGATCGCATCGGAAGATGCGATCCGGGTGAGGGGTTACAGTCCCACCGTAGGATGCAGCCCCTCACCCGGATTGCACTGGAGATGCTTCGCATCGCCAGACGCATGTCCAGCGGATGGATGGGTAACAAAACAGACCGGATGGATAGGTAACAATCGTTCATGGTTTGGTCGGCTGCGGCGCTGCGCTAGCGCAGCGCCGCAGCCTGCGTGTTTTCTGGTCGATGATGCCGATCGGTATGTGGAAGAAGCGCACTTGCCATTGCCCATCGGCGGCCTCCTCGACGGCAACGGCCTCACCAATGAGAGCGCTGGAGATGTGAATGAGTTCGCCGCGCCACTTGATCTCGCCGTTGGAGCGGACCTGGCGCACCGCGGCTTCGGCTGGATAATCCGGCTCCGGAAGCCGCCTCGGCATCGCACGAGACGAAGGCTGATAGACGCTGGCAGGTGGGCGCTGGCCAAGTGACTCGTGCGGTCGTTCTTCGTTGTAGTCGCGCACGAATGCCGCGAAGCGACGAGCCTGCGCGGCCTGGGTCGGCGGCGGCGGCTGCATGGCCTCCAGAAGCGTGAGGTGAAAACGCTCGTGGCGGCCGTTCTGCTGTGGATGGCCGGGATCAATCCGTTCATGGCGGATGCCAAGCTTGATCCACCATACCGACAGTGCCGTCAGGCCCGTGGTTCCGGTCGAGGCGAACGGCGAGCCGTTGTCGGAGCGGATGATCTGCGGCAAGCCGTACTCGCGAAACGCCCGCTCCAGCAGCGGTTGGCACTCGGCATGTTGCGTGCTGCCCGTCGCCGCCAGGCTAATCAAATAGCGGCTGAAGCCATCGGTCACCGTGAACGGTTCAACGCGAGATCCGTCGCCCAGGCGGATCCAGCCCTTGTGATCGAGCGCCCATACATGGTTGGCATGCTGAGGCACCGTCAGTTGCCCCATGCGCGGCGGCGCACGCCGCCGGGTCCGACGGTTGCTCACCAGTCCCGCCCGTTTGAGAATCCCGCCCGCCGTCGAGGCCGACGGCCAATCGACGTCCCCTTGGCGAGCCTCAAGTTTGCTGACGATCTTGCGCGGTCCCCAGCTCGGCCGCTCAAGCCGCAGCCCCACAATCGCATCCACGATGTGCTGTGGTGTCGCCCGTCCATGAACCCGCGCGGCATGGGAGCGATCCGCCAGCCCGGCAGGTCCTTCCAACCGGTAGCGCTCCAGCCACTTATAACCGGTCTTGCGGCTAATCTCGTAGCGCTCGCAAAGCTCCGTCATCGTCCACAAGCCGGTTCGCTGATCCGAGATGAAGCGAACTCGTTCGTCCATTGTACAGCTCTCCCGCCAAGGCATCGGCTGATCCTCCCAGCCGACAGAGAACTGTCACCCATCCATCCGGTCTACTCTGTTACCTATCTATCCGGTCTGGACACGCAATCCGACCTCTCCCCTACGGGGAGAGGTGAAGCTAGAACGGCATTCCCATCAGTTTCGACAGGCGTTCGATCGAGAGATAGCCGGCGTGATAGGCGGTCATCCCGAGGCCATAGATGATCGCCGAGATGACCGTGGTCCAGATCAGCTTGCGGCCCATCCGGGTCAGGATCGGGGCGCCGGGATCGGTGCCGGGTGCGCCGACGCCGTCCTCGTGCTGGCTGCGCACGCCGAACGGCAGCGTCAGGAACAGCGCGATCCACCAGATGACGAAGTAGATCGCGATCGCGGTCGATATCTGGACGGCCATGGGGCGGCCTTATGCCTGCTCGATTTCGACCAGGGCGCCGGAAAAATCCTTGGGGTGCAGGAACAGCACCGGCTTGCCGTGCGCGCCGATCTTCGGCACGCCGTCGCCGAGCACCCTTGCGCCCTCCTTCACCAGCGTATCGCGCGAGGCGATGATGTCGACAACCTCGTAGCAGACATGGTGGATGCCGCCGTCGGCATTGCGCTCGAGGAATTTTGCGATCGGGGAAGCTTCGCCGAGCGGCTCGATGAACTCGATCTTGGTGTTGGGCAGCGTCGCGAACACCGTAGTGACGCCATGCTCGGGCAGCGGGACGGCCTCGGAGATCTGGGCGCCGAACGCCACGCCGTAGATCTTCGCGGCCCTGACGGCGTCCTTGGTCGCGATCGCGACATGGTTGAGCCGGCCCAACATGTTGTTTCTCCCCTTACACCGTCAGAACATGTACCAGACAGGGAGGCTTTTTGCCCCAATGTTCGTTGATGACGGCCCGGACGGCGCGTCGCACCGATTCGGCCAGGGCGTCCGGATCGCGTCGGCGCGCCCGCGGCAATCCCTCGATCGTGGACATCACTGCGTCGAAGACGATGTCGTCAAAGGCCTCGCCGGCCCTGTTCTTCTCGGGAATGCCGACGAGATCGACCTCGGGATCGTCGGCGAGCTCGCCCTGCTCGGTCATGGCGATGGCGACGAAGGCACAGCCGGAGAACGCCATGCGGCGGCGCTCGATGACCGCGCGGGACTTGGAGTCCTCCAAAATCGTGCCGTCCTTGTAAAGCCGGCCGGAGGGCACCTCGCCGACGACGCCGGGATCGCCGGGGCCGAGCTTGACGAGGTCGCCGTTGCGGACAACCAGCACGCGCGGCACCCCGGCGGCGCGCGCCAGCTTGGCATGCTCGTTCAGGTGCAGGGCCTCGCCATGAACCGGGATCAGCAGCTGCGGCTTTACCCAGGAGATCAGGTCGCGCAGCTCGTCGCGGCGGGGGTGGCCGGAGACGTGGACCAGATGCTCGCGGTCGGTGAGGACCTCGACGCCCTGGAGCACCAGATTATTGATGATCGAGCCGACCGCCTTCTCGTTGCCGGGAATGGTGCGCGAGGAGAAGATCACGCTGTCGCCGCGGTTCAGCGTGATCTCGGGATGGTCGTCATTGGCGATGCGCGCCAGCGCGGCGCGCGGCTCGCCCTGGCTGCCGGTGCACAGCGCCAGCACCTTGTCCTGCGGGAGATGACCGTAGATCTCGGGCGAGCGGAAATTCTGCACGCCGTCGAGGTAGCCGGTCTCGCGCGCCACCTGCACCACCCGCTCCATGGCGCGGCCGACCACGACGACCTCGCGGTCGGCGGCTTTGGCGGCGTCGGCGACGGCCTTGATGCGGGCGACGTTGGAGGCGAAGGTGGTGACAGCGACGCGGCCCTTGGCAGCCTTGACCAGATCGATGATGGTCCGCGCCACCTCGGCTTCGGAAGGTGAGCGGCCGTCGCGTACGGCGTTGGTGGAATCGCCGATCAGAGCGAGCACGCCCTGCTCGCCCAGCTCTCGCAGCCGCTTCTCGTCGGTCGGACGCCCCAGCGTCGGGGTCGGGTCGATCTTCCAGTCGCCGGTGTGCAGCACCGTGCCGGCGTCGGTGTGGATCGCCAGCGCGTGCGCTTCGGGGATCGAATGCGCGACGGGGATGAACTCGACGTTGAACGGGCCGACATCGACGCGGCCGCCGGACGGGATCACGGTGACGGGGATTTCGGGCGCATTGCGCTCGGCGGCGCATTTGGCCTCGAACAGCGCGGCGCTGAACGGCGTCGCATAGATCGGGCATTTCAGCCTGGGCCAGAGATCGATGATGGCGCCGAAATGGTCCTCATGGGCATGGGTCAGCACCAGGCCCATGAGGTTCTTGCGTTCCTTCTCCAGGAAGCTGATATCGGGCATGATCAGGTCGATGCCCGGCAGGTGCTCCTCGTCGCCGAAGGAGACGCCGAGATCGACCGCCAGCCAGGTGCGCTGCTGGCGGTTGCCGAGGCCGTAGATCGACAGATTCATGCCGATCTCGCCGACGCCGCCGAGCGGCGCAAACACCAGTTCGTCGGGTCTCGCCATCACGCAGCTCCCACCGAGCGGACCGGGCCGAAGAACACCTCGCCCGCAGCCACCGGCACAAGGCGCCCCTCCGCGGTGCGGACGATCAGGCAGCCGGTGTCGTCGATGGTGTCAAAAATGCCTTCCAGCGTCGTGGTTCCCGTGTGGATCGCGACGTTCTCGCCGAGGCCAGCGGCGCGCTCCAGCCAGAGTTTTCGGATCTCGGCAAAGCCGCGGCCATTGTCCCAGATGCCGCGGAACTCGACCCAGGCATCGGACAGTGCTGAGAACAGCTCACCGGCGCTGATCTGGACCCCGAGCGCAGCGAGCGACACCGCGGGCGTCGGGGTGCCGTCGGGGGCTGCAACGACATTGGTGCCCATGCCGGCGACGACGGCCAGCCGGTCGCCGACAGCCTCGGCCTCGAGCGCGATGCCGACCAGCTTCCTGCCATCGGCGAGCACGTCGTTCGGCCATTTCAGGGCGTAACGGGGACGGCCCTCGCCGAGGCGGAGGGCCGCTTCCAGGCTGACCTTCTCCAGCGCCGCCTCCTGCGCCAGTCCGGCTGCAAAGCCGAGAGTGGCGGCGACGGCCGGGGCGACATCCGTCACCTCGAGGATGCTGGCGGCAAGATTGCCCTTCGGCGCGATCCAGGCGCGCTGGCGGCGGCCGCGGCCGGCGGTCTGCTCGTCGGTGACGAACCACATCGGGCCGCGTTCGCCGGCCCGCGCATGCTCGATCGCATCGGTGTTGGTCGAGCCGGTCCGTTCGAAAGCCGCGAGCTTGTAGCCCGCCGAGAGTGCGCGAGGACCGAGTGCGAACCCCATCCTAAAACAGCGACTTGGCCGCGGCGGAGGCGACGCTCACCACGGGGCCCGCGAACAGTGCGAACAGCAGGTTGAACAGGCCCGTCACCGCCAGCACCGTCCGCACCTCGATCCTGACCGGATCGACCTGCCCGGCCGGCTCATCGAAATACATCGTCTTGACGATGGAGAGATAGTAGTAGGCGCCGACGACGCTGGTCAGCACGCCGATGACGGCGAGCGTGAACAGATTGGCCTTGATGGCGGCAACGAAGACGTACCACTTGCCGAAGAAGCCGGCGAGCGGCGGCACGCCCGCCAGCGAGAACAGCAGCATCGCGAACAGGAAGGCGAGCATCGGATTGGTCCGCGACAGGCCTGCGAAATCGCTGATCTGCTCCACCGCCTGGCCGTTGCGCTTCATGGCGAGGATGATCGAGAACGAGCCGAGCGTCATCGCGACATAGATCACGATGTACATCAAGACGCCCTGCGCGCCCTCCAGCGTGCCGGAGGCAAGGCCGACCAGCGCAAAGCCCATATGGCCGATCGAGGAATAGGCCATCAGGCGCTTGATGTTGCTCTGGCCGATCGCGGCGAAGGAGCCGAGCGCCATCGAGGCGATCGCGACGAACACCAGGATCTGCTGCCATTGCGAGACGATGCCGGGGAATGCGGTCAGCGTGACGCGGGTGAAGACGGCGAGCGCGGCAACCTTCGGCGCCGAGGCGAAGAAGGCGGTGACCGGCGTCGGCGCGCCTTCGTAGACATCCGGCGTCCACATGTGGAACGGCACGGCCGAGACCTTGAAACAGAGGCCGGCGAGCAGGAAGACCAGGCCGAAGACGAGGCCGACATTCGAAACCGTCGCGGCGGCGGCGATGCCGCTGAAGCTGACCGTGCCGGTGAAGCCATAGATCAGCGAGGCGCCGTACAGCAGCATGCCCGAGGACAGCGCGCCGAGCACGAAGTACTTGAGGCCGGCCTCCGTCGACTTGGCGTTGTCACGGTTCGAGGCCGCCACGACATAGAGCGCGAGCGACATCAGCTCGAGGCCGAGATAGAGCGAGATCAGGTCGCCGGCCGAGATCAGCACCATCATGCCGAGCGTCGAGAGCAGCACCAGAATGGCGTATTCGAAGATGCGGCGCGACGGATCGGACAGGAACTCCGCCGACAGGATCAGCGTCGCGGCCGAGCCGATCAGCGCCATGATCTTCATGAAGCGGGCGAAGTCATCGAGGATGAAACTGCCGCCGAAGGTCACCTGCTTGCCGGCAGGCTGCGCGTAGACGAGCACACCGACCACGACCAGAAGCACCACCGCCAGCGAAGTGACCGCGCGGGTCATCCCCTGCCCGCGATAGGCGCCCAGCATCAGAAGCGCCATCGCGCCGACCGCGAGCACGATCTCGGGCAGCACCGGCGCCAGTTGATAACCTGCAGTCTCAAAGCTCATGGCGATATCCTGACCTGCCCGATCAATGGAGCAGTGCGGCGGCCTTCACGGCCGTCACAGCGGTGTTGTAGTTGTTGACGAGTTGCTGGACCGAAGCGGCCGACATGTCGAGCACCGGCTTCGGATAGACGCCGAACAGGATCGTCAGCGCGATCATCGGGAACAGCGTCACGCATTCGCGCAAGGTCAGGTCCTTCATGCTCATCAGCGACGGCTTGACCAGCGCGCCGAACACGACCTTGCGGTAGAGCCACAGCGCGTAAGCGGCCGACAGGATGACGCCAAGGGTCGCGAAGAACGCCGTCGGGATCGAGACCTTGAAGGTGCCGAGCAGCGTCATGAACTCGCCGACGAAGCCGCTCGTGCCGGGCAGACCGACATTGGCCATGGTGAAGACCATGAAGGTCATCGCATAGAGCGGCATCCGGTTGACGAGGCCGCCATAGGCCGCGATCTCGCGGGTGTGCATGCGGTCGTAGACGATGCCGACGCAGAGGAACAGCGCGCCGGAGACGATGCCGTGCGAGATCATCTGGAACACGCCGCCGGCGACGCCCTGCATGGTGCCGGCGAAAATGCCCATGGTGACGAAGCCCATATGCGCGACCGAGGAGTACGCGATCAGCTTCTTCATGTCCTCCTGCATCAGGGCCACCAGCGAGGTGTAGATGATGGCGATAGCCGAGAGCGTGAAGATCAGCGGCGCGAAGTCGTGCGAGGCCAGCGGGAACATCGGCAGCGAGAAGCGCAGGAAGCCATAGCCGCCCATCTTCAACAGGATCGCGGCGAGGACGACCGAACCCGCGGTCGGCGCCTCGACGTGGGCATCCGGCAACCAGGTGTGCACCGGCCACATCGGCATCTTCACCGCGAAGGAGGCGAAGAAGGCGAGCCAGGCCCAGGTCTGCAAGCTGCGCGGCACGGCGGTGTGCATCAGGGTCGGGATATCGGTGGTGCCGCCGTTCCAGTACAGCGCCATGATGGCGAGCAGCATCAGGACCGAGCCGAGGAAAGTGTAGAGGAAGAACTTGAATGAGGCGTAGACCCGGCGCGGGCCGCCCCAGATGCCGATGATCAGGAACATCGGGATCAGGCCACCCTCGAAGAACAGGTAGAACAGCACGAGATCGAGCGCCGAGAAGGTGCCGATCATCAGCGTTTCCAGGATCAGGAACGCCATCATGTATTCGCGCACCCGGCTCGTGATCGCCTTCCAGCTCGCGATGATGCAGAACGGCATCACGGCGGTGGTCAGGATCAGCAGCGGCAGCGAGATGCCGTCAACGCCCATATGGTAGGTGATGCCGGTGGCGAGCCAGCTCGACTTCTCGACGAACTGGAAGTCGGCACTCGTGGGATCGAAGCGCATCACCAGGATCACCGACACCGCGAAGGTGATCAGCGTGGTCCACAGCGCGATCCAGCGCGCATTGCGCCTCGCCGCCTCGTCGTCGCCGCGGCTGAGATACACGATCAGCGCGCCGACCAGCGGCAGGAAGGTCGTGACCGAAAGAATGGGCCAGGTTGTCATTTACTGGCCTCCAAAGCCGAACATGAACCAGGTGATCAGGCCGGCGGCGCCGATCAGCATGGCGAACGCATAGTGATAGAGATAGCCGGTCTGGATCTTCACGACATTGCGGGTGACGTCCAGCACGCGGGCGGAGACGCCATCGGGACCGAGGCCGTCGATGACGAAGCCGTCGCCCTTCTTCCAGAGCTGGTAGCCGATCCACTTCGCCGGTCGAACGAAGATGAGGTCGTAGAGCTCGTCGAAGTACCATTTGTTGAGCAGGAACTGGTACAGCATCGGCTGCTCTTTCGCGAGCTCGACCGGCAAATACGGCCGGCGGATGTAGAACAGGTAGGAGACGAGGAAGCCCAGCACCATCATCACCGTCGGCAGGAAGGCGATGGTTTCGGGGATGTGGTGCATCTCCTCGATGATGTGCGGGTTCATCTTCACGGACTCGCGGAAAAACTCCTCGACGCCATGGCCGGCGAACAGCTCCTTGAACGGCAGGCCCGCGACGAACGAGCCGACCGCGAGCACGCCGATCGGGATCAGGATCCAGAGCGGCGCCTCATGCGCGGCCTCGTAATGGTGCTCATCATGCGGCTCGCCGTGGAAGGTCTTGAAGATCAGGCGCCAGGAGTAGAACGAGGTCAGGCCGGCGGCGACGACCGTCATCAGGAAGCCGTACATCGCGAACGGATTGTGCGAGGCATAGGCGGACTCGATGATCGCGTCCTTGGAGAAGTAGCCGGCGGTGAGCGGGAAGCCGGTCAGCGCCAGCGTGCCGACCACCATCACCGCATAGGTGTAGGGGATCTTGCGCCAGAGGCCGCCCATGTTGCGGATGTCCTGCTCGTGATGCATCGCATAGATCACCGAGCCGGAGCCTAAGAACAGCAGCGCCTTGAAGAAGGCGTGCGTGAACAGGTGGAACATGCCGACGGAATAAGCCCCTGCTCCCATCGCCACGAACATGTAGCCGAGCTGCGAGCAGGTCGAGTAGGCGACGATGCGCTTGATGTCGTTCTGGACGAGGCCGATGGTCGCGGCGAAGAACGCCGTGGTGGCGCCGAAGAACATCACGACGGCCTGCGCGGTCGGGGCCAGCTCGAATAGCGGCGACAGGCGCGCCACCATGAATACGCCGGCGGTGACCATGGTCGCGGCGTGGATCAGCGCCGACACCGGGGTCGGACCTTCCATTGCGTCCGGCAACCAGGTGTGCAGCAGGAACTGCGCCGACTTGCCCATCGCGCCCATGAACAAGAGGAGGCAGGTCAGGGTCAGCGCGTCGGCGTGCCAGCCGAGGAAGTCGATGGTCTTGCCGGTAAGGCCGGGCGCGGCATGGAAGATGGTCTCGAAATCGGTCGAGCCGACCAGCGCGAAAATCGCGAAGATGCCGAGCGCGAAACCGAAGTCGCCGACGCGGTTGACCACGAAGGCCTTGATGGCGGCGGCGTTCGCCGACGGCTTCTGGTACCAGAAGCCGATCAGCAGATAGCTGGCGAGACCCACGCCTTCCCAGCCGAAGAACAGCTGCACGAGATTATCCGCCGTCACCAGCATCAACATGGCGAAGGTGAACAGCGAGAGATAGCCGAAGAAGCGCGGCCGGTTCGGGTCCTGATCCATATAGCCGATGGAATAGAGGTGCACGAGCGAGGACACGGTCGTCACCACCACCAGCATCACGGCGGTGAGGGTGTCGACCCGCAGCGTCCACCAGACCTGGAGGTCGCCGGAGAAGATCCAGGGCAGCAGCTGATACCGGGCGTCGTGGTCCATGAAGCCGACATCGACCAGCGTCATCCAGGACAGCGCGGCCGAGACGAACAGCAGTGCGGTCGTGATCAGCTCGGCGCCGCGCGAGCCCGCCGCCGGCGGCTCGACAGGACCATGGTCGTCATGGCCATCGCCCGGCTCGTGATGGGTCTCGTGGATGGCGGAGGCATCCTCGTTGATCGTATCGGATGCATGGGCGTGCGCGCCAAGTCCGTGATCATGTCCGTGGTCGCCGTGATGCTCGACCTCGTCGCCCGAGGGGTTGCGGCCATGCGCGCCGACGAGCGAGATCAGGCCGGCCAGAATGGCGCCCAGCAGCGGCAGGAAAACGATTGCCTGAACCATTTGAGCGCTCAGCCCTTCATCAGATTGACGTCCTCAACCGCGATCGAGCCGCGGTTGCGGAAATAGACCACCAGGATGGCGAGACCGATCGCGGCTTCCGCCGCAGCCACGGTCAAGACCAGCAGCGCGAAGACCTGGCCGACGATGTCGCCGAGGAAGGTCGAGAACGCGACGAGGTTGATGTTGACCGAGAGCAGGATCAGCTCGATCGACATCAGGATGACGATGATGTTCTTGCGGTTCAGGAAGATGCCGAGGATGCCGAGCGTGAACAGGATCGCGCCGACCGCCAGATAATGTCCGAGCCCGATCGTCATTTCACCCACTCCGCAGCATCGGCATCCGAGAGCCCCTGCCCCGACGCCACCTTGCGCATCGCCATCGCCATCTCGGGCGTGCGTGCGTTCTGAACGTTGATGTCCTGCCGCTTGACGTTCGCCTTGTGACGCAACGTCAGCACGATGGCGCCGATCATGGCGACCAGAAGCACCATGCCGGAGAGCTGGAAGTAGTGGATGTACTTCGTATAGAGCACGAGCCCGAGCGCCTCGGTGTTGGAGACGTTGGCCGGGATCGCCGCCGTGATGTTCTTGCTCACGGACGGGTTGATGACCCAGGCGCCGACGGTCAGCAGCAGCTCGAACAGGAAGATGCCGCCGATCACGACACCGACCGGCAGGTACTGGATGAAGCCTTCGCGCAGCTCGAGGAAGTCGACGTCGAGCATCATGATCACGAACAGGAACAGCACCGCGACGGCGCCGACATAGACCACGATCAGGATCATCGCGAGGAATTCGGCGCCCATCAGCACGAACAGGCCGGAGGCGTTGACGAAGGCCAGGATCAGGTACAGCACGGAGTGCACGGGATTGCGCGAGACAATCACCATCACCGCCGAGGCGACGCAGACGCCGGCGAAGAGATAGAAGAACAGCGCGGGAAGGATCATGCTCTCATCTCACCGGTACGGCGCGTCGAGCTCGATCGCTTTTGCGATCTCGCGTTCCCAGCGGTCGCCGTTGGCGAGCAGCTTGGCCTTGTCATAGAGCAGTTCCTCGCGGGTCTCGGTCGAGAATTCGAAGTTCGGACCTTCGACGATGGCATCGACCGGACAGGCCTCCTGGCAGAGGCCACAATAGATGCACTTCACCATGTCGATGTCGTAGCGCACGGTGCGGCGGGTGCCGTCGTTGCGGCGGGGGCCGGCCTCGATGGTGATGGCCTGCGCCGGGCAGATCGCTTCGCACAGCTTGCAGGCGATGCAGCGCTCTTCGCCGTTCGGATAGCGGCGCAGCGCGTGCTCGCCGCGAAAACGCGGCGAGATCGGGTTCTTCTCGAAGGGATAGTTGATGGTCGGCTTCGGCTGGAAGAAATAACGCATGGCGAGGAAGAACGCCGAGACGAATTCCGACAGCAGAAGCGAGCGTGCAGTGGCGTTGATGTTGATACCCATGACGGCCCTCACTTCGGCGCGATGCCGGCGAAATGCAGCACGCCGGCCACCACGACCACCATCACGAGCGAGATCGGCAGGAACACCTTCCAGCCGAGACGCATCAGTTGATCGTAGCGGTAGCGCGGCACGATCGCCTTCGCCATCGCGAACAGGAAGAACATGAAGAAGACTTTGAGCGAGAACCAGATGATCCCCGGCACCCAGTTGAACGGCGGCAGGTCCACCGGCGGCAGCCAGCCTCCGAGGAACAGGATCGTCGCCAGCGCGCACATCGTGACGATCGCGACATATTCGCCGAGCATGAACAAGAGATACGGCGTCGAGCCGTATTCCACCATGAAGCCGGCGACGAGCTCGGATTCCGCTTCCACGAGATCGAACGGCGGACGGTTGGTTTCCGCCAGCGCCGAGACGTAGAAGACGACGAACATCGGGAACAGCGGCCAGACGTACCAGTTCAGGATGGTGAGTTGCGGCAGCCCGATCAGGCTGGCGAGGCCGCGGGCATGCTGGGCTTCGACCACGGCCGACAGGTTCAGCGTGCCGGCGCAGAGCAGCACGGTGATGATAACGAAGCCGATCGAGACTTCATAGGACACCATCTGCGCCGCCGAGCGCAGCGCAGCCAGGAACGGATATTTCGAGTTCGACGACCAGCCGGCCATGATGATGCCGTAGATCGACAGCGACGAGATCGCGAAGATGAAGAGCACGCCGACATTGATGTCGGAGATCACCCAGCCGAGATTGGTCGGGATCACCGCCCAGGCCGCGAGCGCGAGCACGCAGGAGACCAAGGGAGCGAGGAGAAACACGCCCTTGTTGGCGCCGGCCGGAATGATCGGCTCCTTCAGCACGAACTTGAGCAGGTCCGCGAAGGACTGCAGCAGGCCCCAAGGGCCGACCACGTTCGGGCCGCGGCGAATCTGCACCGCCGCCCAGATCTTGCGGTCGGCGAGCAGGATGTAGGCGATCGCGATCAGCAGGACGACCAGCACCAGCACGCTCTCCGCGACCATGATGATCAGCGGCCAGAGGAAGCCGGTCCAGAATGCGCTTTCGAAGAATTCCATCTAGCTCACTCCGCTGCGGTCAGCATCTGCCCGGAGGCAAGCCGCGAACATTCCGCCATCACGGCGGACGCACGCGCGATCGGGTTGGTCAGGTAGAAGTCCTCGATCGCGGCCTTGAACGGCGCCTTCTCGGGCGTGCCGCCCTTGCCCGCCAGCTTCCTGATCTGGTCGGCGGAGCCGGCCTCGATCTGGTCGAGACGGATCAGATGCGGCACCGCCTTGAAGATCGCCTGGCGCAGCGCCGAGAGCGAGTCATAACCGAGCTTCTTGCCGAGCGCTTCCGACAGCGCCCGGACGATCGCCCAGTCCTCGCGGGCTTCGCCCGGCGGGAACGCGGCACGGCCGGTCATCTGCACGCGGCCTTCGGTGTTGACGTAGATCGCGGACTTCTCGGTGTAGGCGGCCGCCGGCAGGATCACGTCGGCGCGATGCGCGCCGCGGTCGCCATGGGTGCCGATATAGACGACGAAGGTGCCATCCGGCGCCTTGATCTCGTCGGCCCCTAACAGGAACAGCAGGTCGAGCGTGCCGAACGTCGTCATCTGCGCCGCGTTCAGGCCGCCCGCGGTCGCGGTGAAGCCGATATCGAGCGCGCCGACGCGCGAGGCGGTCTCGTGCAGCACGCCAAAACCGTTCCAGCCGTCCTTCACCGCGCCGACATCGAGCGCGAGCTTGGCGGCGCTTGCGAGAATGGCCGCGCCGTCATGGCGCGCGGCGGCGCCCGCGCCGACCAGGATGATCGGGTGCTTGGCGTTCTTCAGCACGTCCATGAAGGAGTGCTTGCCGGCCGCGAGTTCGCTGAGCGTCTCGGTGCCCGCGCCGAGATGGTCGTAGTCGTAGGTCAGGTCGGCCTTGGCGCCGATCACGCCGATTTTGAAGCCGCCGGCGCGCCAGCGCTTGCGGATGCGGGCGTTGAACACGGCCGCCTCTTTCCGCGGATTGGCGCCGATGATGAGCAGCGCGTCGGCCTGCTCGACGCCGGCCAGCGTCGGATTGAAGATGTAGGAACCGCGGCCAAGCGCGGGATCGAAGGCATCGCCGCCCTGCACCGCCAGATTGCTCGAGCCGTACTTCGACAAGAGATCCTTCAGCGCGAACATCTCCTCGACGCCGGCGAGGTCGCCTGCGATCGCGCCGATGCGCTTGCCGTCGGTGCGCGCCGCCTTCGAGGCGATCGCGGCGAAGGCCTCCTGCCAGCTCGCCGCGCGCAGCTTGCCGGCCTCGCGGATATAGGGCCGGTCGAGCCGCTGGGTACGCAGGCCGTCGACGACGTGGCGGGTCTTGTCGGAGATCCACTCCTCGTTCACGGCCTCGTTGATGCGCGGCAGAATGCGCATCACCTCGCGGCCGCGGGTGTCGACGCGGATCGCAGATCCCAGACCGTCCATCACGTCGATCGACTGGGTCTTGCCGAGCTCCCAGGGACGCGCCGCAAAGGCATAAGGCTTCGAGGTCAGCGCGCCGACCGGGCAGATGTCGACGAGATTGCCCTGCAATTCCGACGTCAGCGCGTGCTCGAGATAGGTCGTGATCTCCATGTCCTCGCCGCGCCCGGTCGCGCCCATCTCGGGGGCGCCGGCGACTTCCGCCGAGAAGCGGACGCAGCGCGTGCACTGGATGCAGCGGTTCATCGAGGTCTTGACCAGCGCGCCGAGATATTTGTCCTCGACCGCGCGCTTGTTCTCGGCGAAGCGGCTGGTGTCGACACCATAGCCCATCGCCTGGTCCTGCAGGTCGCACTCGCCGCCCTGGTCGCAGATCGGGCAGTCCAGCGGGTGGTTGATCAGAAGGAATTCCATCACGCCTTCGCGCGCCTTCTTCACCATCGGTGAACGCGTCGAGATCTCCGGCGGCTCGCCCTTGGGACCCGGACGGCAGTCGCGCACGCCCCAGGCGCAGCTTGCGACCGGCTTCGGGCCGCCCTTCACCTCGACGAGGCACATCCGGCAATTGCCGGCGATCGACAGCCGCTCGTGATAGCAGAAGCGCGGAATCTCGGCGCCGGCTGCCTCGCACGCCTGAAGCAGCGTGTACTCGGCGGGGACATCGATCTCTTTGCCGTCGATGATGAGCTTGGTCATTCGTCAGTCTTTCTCAGTGCGGCAGTTCGACGAGATCGAGGCGCCGCTCGATCCGCTCAACGCGGGCTTCGAGACGGTCGAGGCGGCGATCGACACCAGCCAAGCCCTCCTCCACCGCAGTCAAACGAACCTTCACGTCAAGCATTTCATCTACCACGCGATCGAGCTTCTCGTCGAAACGGCGCAGGTATTGAGGCACGATGTTGTCGGGTTCGTTGGCCATCGCCCTACTCCGCCGCGACCATGTTGACGGGATCGCGGACGCCGATATCGTCGACATCGGCCCTATGCGAATACTGGTCGATGCGCGCTTCGATCTCGTGACGGAAATGCGCAATCAGGCCCTGGATCGGCCAAGCGGCAGCGTCCCCGAGCGCGCAGATGGTGTGGCCTTCGACCTGCTTTGTCACCTCCAGCAGCATGTCGATCTCGCGCTTATGCGCGCGGCCCTCGGCCATGCGGGTCAGCACGCGCCACATCCATCCCGTGCCCTCGCGGCACGGTGTGCACTGGCCGCAGCTCTCGTGCTTGTAGAAATAGGAGATGCGGGCAATGGCACGGATCAGATCGGTGGACTTGTCCATCACAATCACGGCCGCGGTGCCGAGACCCGAGCGCAGCTTGCTCAAGCTGTCGAAGTCCATCGGCGTGTCGATGATCTGCTCGGCCGGCACCATGCGCACCGAAGAGCCGCCGGGGATCACGGCCTTGAGGTTGTCCCAGCCGCCGCGGATGCCGCCGCAATGCTTGTCGATCAGCTCACGGAACGGAATGCCCATGGCCTCTTCGACGTTGCAGGGCCGCTCGACATGGCCGGAAATGCAGAACAATTTGGTCCCGACATTGTTGGGACGGCCGATGCCGGCGAACCAGGCGGCGCCGCGGCGCAGGATATCAGGCGCAACCGCGATCGACTCGACATTATTGACGGTGGTCGGGCAGCCGAACAGACCGACATTGGCGGGGAACGGCGGCTTCAACCGCGGCTGGCCCTTCTTGCCCTCGAGGCTTTCGAGCAGCGCGGTCTCCTCGCCGCAGATATAGGCGCCGGCGCCGTGCGCGACATAGATGTCGAACGGCCAGCCGTTGACGTTGTCCTTGCCGACCAGCTTGGCCTCGTAGGCCTGGTCGATCGCGGCCTGGAGGTGCTCGCGCTCGCGGATGAACTCGCCGCGGACATAGATGTAGCAGGCATGCGCGTTCATCGCGCAGCTGGCGATCAGGCAGCCCTCGATCAACAGATGCGGATCGTGCCGCATGATCTCGCGATCCTTGCAGGTGCCGGGCTCCGACTCGTCGGCGTTGACGACGAGATAGCTCGGCCGGCCGTCGGTCGATTCCTTCGGCATGAACGACCATTTCAGGCCGGTCGGGAAGCCGGCGCCGCCGCGGCCGCGCAGACCCGAGGCCTTCATTTCGTTGATGATCCAGTCGCGGCCCTTGTCGATGATGGCCTTGGTGCCATCCCAGGCGCCGCGACGGCGCGCACCCTCGAGCCCCCAATCGTGGAGGCCGTACAGGTTCTTGAAGATGCGATCCTTGTCCTCGAGCATATCAGTGCTTTCCGATCAACGGTTGGCTTGCTTGTAGGCAAGCCCGGCGGCGCAGACGGCGAAGGTCAGCGCCCAGAGCAGGCTGGATTCCAGCGACGCGTTCAGGCCGAAACGCTGAAGCAGGAAAATGAAGCTGGCCGCGACCGCGGCATGCATCGCGATGAAGCCCCATTTCTTCACGGCACCGCTCCCCTGCACTGAAGGCGACGAGAGATCACGCATCAGGTGATCTCCTTCAGCGTGGTCGGCCCGGTGATCGGCGCCGAGAACTGGCGGCCATTCTGCGGACCGGGTTTGGGCGGATTACCCGAAGCGAAGCCGTCGAGCACCTTGCCGAAGCTTTCCTTGGTCAGGTCCTCATAGGTATCCTTGCCGATCAACACCATCGGCGCATTCACGCAGGCGCCCAGGCACTCCACCTCTTCCCAGCTGAAATTGCCATCCTTGGAGAGATGGAAGGGCTCGTGATGGATGCGATGCTCGCAAACGTGGATGAGGTCCTCGGCGCCGCGCAGGCGGCACGGCGTGGTGCCGCAGACCTGGACGTGGGCCTTCTTGCCGACGGGCGCGAGCTGGAACATCGTGTAGAAGGTCGCCACTTCCAGCACGCGGATATAGGGCATGTGGAGCAGGTCGGCGATGACGCGGATCGCGGCTTCCGGCACCCAGCCGTCATGCTGCTCCTGCGCGCGCCACATGATCGCGATCACGGCAGAGGCTTGCCGGCCGGCCGGATATTTCGCGATCTGCTGCTTGGCGAATGCGAGGTTCTCCTCCGTGAACGCAAAGCTCGCGGGCTGGACTTCCTTCGGTGCTAATCGGCGGACGGACATCTCTTCAATCTCTCACTGCATACGGCGCGAAGTCTTGGCATTCAGGTTCCTGGCATTCAGGGCTTCGATCCTGTCCTGCCAGAATGCGCTTGCGGTGCCGAAAACGTTGTAGCCGACATGGGTCGAGACCTTGATGCGGTCGAGGATCGACAGCTCGGTCACGGTTTCCATCCGATTGCTGCGCGGATCGAACACGATCAGCTTCAGCGGGGTCTGTTCGAGGATGTAGCGCGACACGGCATGCGAGCGATCGCTGCCGTGCTCCTCGCACATGATGACGCTGTCGGCCTCGAGCAGCCGGGCGCCGCCCTTGATCGCCTCGATCTCGACGCCCTCGACGTCGAGCTTGACCAGGTACTTGCCGCTCGCCGCCACCTTGCCGTCATCGATCAGATTGTCGAGCGCGATGACCGGCACTTCCTCGCCGCCGTCAGACGGATCGCCAGCGATGCTGAAGGCCTCGTGCTTGGTGCCTGATAGCCGCGCAGTGCCGCGGCTCGCGCCGATGGCGCATTTCATGGTCTCGAAACGGTTGCCGTTGACGCGCGCATTGTTGGCGAGCTTCGGATAGTTCTGCCCCGACGGCTCGATCGCGATCGCCTTGTGGGCGCCGAACGGCTTGCTCGATACCAGCACCGACCAATAGCCGTAATTGGCGCCGCAATCGAGCAGCGTGTAGTCGACGTCGACGGAGTCGGCAAACAGCAGCTCGAGCTCGTCCTCATAATTATACGAGCGGTTGAGCAGCTTGCTCCAATAGCCGTCGCCATAGGGGAATTCGAACACGGCGTCCGGATTGAGCCTGATCGCGATGTTGCGCTCGGGCAGCGTCTTGCGCAGCAGGTTGGCGCAGGCGATGTAGCCCATATGCGAGAAGTGTGACGAGATCTTCGATCCCGTCACGAGCGCCAAGGCAGCCGTCCGCTCCCACAGGTTGGCCCCTTCAAGGGCCCCCGAGGCACGGTCAAACTGGATTGGCGCCTGCGCCATCACCGATCGACCTCTCCGAACACAATGTCGAGCGAGCCGAGGATCGCCGAGACGTCGGCGAGCAGATGGCCGCGGCAGATGTGGTCCATGGCCTGGAGATGCGCAAAGCCCGGCGCGCGGATCTTGCACTTGTAGGGCTTGTTGGTGCCGTCGGAGACGAGATAGACGCCGAACTCGCCCTTGGGCGCTTCGACCGCGGCGTAGATTTCGCCGGCCGGCACGTGGACACCCTCGGTGTAGAGCTTGAAATGGTGGATCAGCGCTTCCATCGAGCGCTTCATCTCGCCGCGGCGCGGCGGTGCGACCTTGTTGTCGGCGACAACGACGGGGCCCTTCCCGTCAGGCGCGTTCAGCTTCTGGATGCACTGCTTCATGATGCGCACGGACTGGCGCATCTCTTCCATGCGGATCAGGTAGCGGTCGTAGCAGTCGCCGTTCTTGCCGATCGGAATGTCGAAATCCATCTCGGCGTAGCACTCATAGGGCTGCGACTTGCGCAGGTCCCAGGCCGCGCCCGAGCCGCGCACCATCACGCCCGAAAAGCCCCATGCCCAGGCTTCGTTCAGCGGCACCACGCCGATGTCGACGTTGCGCTGCTTGAAGATGCGGTTGGCAGTGAGCAGGCGGTCGAGGTCGTCCACGACCGTCAGGAACGGGTCGCACCAGGCCTCGATATCGTCGACCAGCTTCTGCGGCAGATCCTGATGCACGCCGCCGACGCGGAAGTAGGCCGCATGCATGCGGCTGCCCGAGGCGCGCTCGTAGAACACCATCAGCTTCTCGCGCTCTTCGAAGCCCCACAGCGGCGGGGTTAGCGCGCCGACGTCCATCGCCTGCGTGGTGACGTTGAGCAGGTGCGAGAGGATGCGGCCGATCTCGCAATAGAGCACGCGGATCAGCTGGCCGCGCCGCGGCACCTCGATGCCGAGCAGCTTCTCGGCGGCGAGGCAGAACGCATGCTCCTGGTTCATCGGCGCGACGTAGTCGAGGCGGTCGAAATACGGAATCGCCTGGAGATAAGTCTTCTGCTCGATCAGTTTCTCGGTGCCGCGATGAAGCAGGCCGATATGCGGATCGACGCGCTCGACGACTTCGCCGTCGAGCTCCAGCACCAGACGCAACACGCCATGCGCGGCCGGGTGCTGCGGGCCGAAGTTGATGGTGAAGTTACGGAGATTCTGCGGTTGCTCGTTCATGATCAGCTCTTCGGCCCCGCCTTTTCATCCCCCGGCAACGGATAGTCCGCCCCTTCCCACGGCGAGAGGAAATCGAACTTGCGGAATTCCTGGCTGAGCTTGACGGGCTCGTACACCACGCGCTTCTCCTGGTCGTCGTAGCGGACCTCGACGAAACCGGTCAGGGGGAAATCCTTGCGCAGCGGGTGACCTTCGAAACCGTAGTCGGTGAGGATGCGGCGCATGTCGGGATGGCCGACGAAGAACACGCCGTAGAGATCGTAGGCCTCGCGCTCGAACCAGTCGGCGCCGGGGAATTCCTCGATCAGCGACGGCACCTGCGTGGTCTCGTCGGCTTGGGCCTTGAGCCGGATCCGCGCGTTCAGGGTCGGTGACAGGAAGTGATAGATCACGTCGAAGCGCTTCTCGCGCGAGGGATAGTCGACCGCCGTGATATCGGTGATGTTGACAAAGCGGCAGTTCGGATCGTCGCGGAGGTGTCTGACCACCTCGACGATCCTGCTGGCCTCGACATCGACCGTGAGTTGGTTGAAAGCCACTGTGTGACCGGTGGCGGCGCCCGGAAGCGCGCTAACGATCGTTTGCCCAAGGGCGTCGAGCTTGCCGTCATCCATGACGTAAAACCTTAGCGTTCGATGGTGCCGGTGCGCCGGATCTTCTTTTGCAGCAGCAAGATGCCGTAGAGCAGCGCTTCGGCGGTGGGCGGGCAGCCCGGCACGTAGATGTCGATCGGCACGATGCGGTCGCAGCCGCGCACGACCGAATAGGAATAATGATAGTAGCCGCCGCCATTGGCGCAGGAGCCCATCGAGATGACGTAGCGCGGCTCGGGCATCTGGTCGTAGACCTTGCGCAAAGCCGGCGCCATCTTGTTGGTCAGCGTCCCCGCGACGATCATCACGTCGGACTGGCGCGGCGAGGCGCGCGGGGCGAAGCCGAAGCGCTCGACGTCGTAGCGCGGCATCGACACCTGCATCATCTCGACCGCGCAGCAAGCGAGACCGAAGGTCATCCACATCAAGGAGCCGGTGCGCGCCCAGGTGATGAGGTCGTCGGTCGCGGCGACGAAGAAGCCCTTGTCGGACAGCTCGTGATTGACCTCGAGGAAGAACGGATCATTGGCCCCGACCGGCTTGCCGGTCGACGGATCCAGAATGCCCTTGGGAGCCGGCGCGAGAACCGGACCGGCGGACGTTGCAGGGTTCAATCCCATTCGAGTGCCCCTTTCTTCCATTCATAGGCGAACCCGACCGTCAGCACGGCGAGGAACACCACCATGGACCAGAAGCCGGTCGCGCCAAGCTTGCCGAACGCCACCGCCCAGGGAAACAGGAACGCCACCTCGAGATCGAAGATGATGAAGAGGATGGCGACCAGATAGAAGCGGACGTCGAATTTCATGCGAGCGTCGTCGAAGGCGTTGAAACCGCACTCATAGGCCGACAGCTTTTCCGGGTCCGGCTGCTGGAACGCGACGATGAAGGGCGCGATCAGCAGGACGAGGCCAATGAGGCCCGCTACTCCTATAAAGACGACGAGTGGAAGATAGTTCTGTAAGATGCCGCTCATTGACGAGCCCTTTTTCCCGCAGCCTCGGGACAGCCACGGATTCGTCCGATTTGGAATTATTCTGAGCCTTAGCGCAGTGCACCAATGGGCGCAAGACACGCTCGTTTTAGGCCCTTTGCCCGCCCCCAGACCGTTGGAAGTCCCGGAATCGCCCCGCGGCTGGTATGGAGCAGATCGACGAGCCCAGCAAGGGCGATCCCGATCAGTTCACGCGCGCCGGCCGTGACGTCCGCTGTTGAGCAGGCTCACTTTATTTAGGCCGCGGCGCAGCAAAATCCAACTTACAACGAAGACAGGCGCCCCCACCGTCACCCAGGCGACATATTGGCCGAGTTCGCCCCAGAGCAGCGCGGCCAAGAGGCCCGTGATGGTGGCGGCCGCGAGCAGGATCGGTGCAGCAAAGACACGTATCCACAGGCGCGATCGGTCAGAGGAGCCATGCATCACGACGGGACCGGGGCTCGTCTGGCGAATGCGTGAGCTCTGGCGGGCGCACGCTTGCGCCGTCGCGCCAGCCAGAGATAGAGACCGCTGCCGATCACAACGATGGTGAGCAGGTCGAGCGCAGCCCAGATCACCTTCAGCGGCATGCCGCCATAGTCGCCGAAATGCAGCGGCTGCGAGATCAAGAGCGCCTGGAGATAGAGCGGCAGCGCGCGGGCATCGGCCACCTCCCCGCTCTCGCCGTCGAGAAGCACCGGCTTGAGCAGCCGCGCCGTCAAAGCCGTGTCGCCGCGCATGAAGGCGGCGAAGTGATGCGACGAAGTGAACGGCGTGCCCGGAAACGCAATGAAGGCGACCTCCATGCCGGGCGCGGCCTGTCTGGCGCGCGCGACGACGACATCGAGCGAGGCGAGATGCGAGGGCGGCGGCTTGCCGGCATAGGGCGCGGCCATGCTGGCGAGCTCGGTCGCCTTCCACTGGTTCAGCATCAGCTCGGCCCAGGTGTTGACGACGCCGGTGAGGCCCACCACCAGCGCCCAGGCCACTGTCACCACCCCGATCAGATTGTGCCAGTCGAGCCAGCGCACGCGGCGCGAGGAACTGTCACGAATGGTGGCAAAGCGCAGCCGGCGGGTGAACGGCCAGTACAGCACCACGCCGGAGACGATGGCGATGGCGAATAACAGGCCCATTCCGCCCAAAAACAGTTTGCCGGGCTGGCCGGCGAACATGTCGGTGTGCAGCTTGAGCATGATCAGCATCGGCCCGACGCCGACCGGCCCGAGCGGTTTGGTCGAAACCGCATCGAAGGCGCGCACCGTCGCGTTGTCGGGCGGTCCGTTGACGGCGCTGTTGGTGAAGGCGGTGACGATGCCAGGCTCGTCCTTATCCCAGGAGATGTATTGCAGCACGCGGCCGGAATCGGCGGCGAGCGCGGCGTCGGCGACGGCCTGCGTCGTCGCGCGCGCCGCGCCCGCATGAGCTCCGGGCTGGGGGGCATAGCCCAGCAGCTCATCGATCTCGTGATGGAAGATCAGCGGCAGGCCGGTCAGGCAGAGCAGCAGCAGGAACAATGTCGAGATCAAGCTGGTCCAGGTATGGACCACCGACCAGAGCCTGACCGTGCGCGCCTTCATTACGCCCTTCCGTAGCCCGCCATCACCATTTGTAGGCGAGGCTCGCGGTGATGCGGCGACGGTCGCCGTAGTAGCATGAGGTGACGACCGCGCAGCTTGCGACGTAGATCTTGTCCGTCACGTTCGCGACGTTGAGCGCCGCGCGCCAGTGGTTGTCCCATTCATAGTGCACGGCGAGATCGCCCAGCACGAAGGACGGAACGAGCGCGGTGTTCGCGGTGTCGGCAAAGGACGAGCCGACGTAGCGCACGCCGCCGCCAAGGCCGAAGCCCCGCAGCGGACCGTCGCTGAATGTATAGTCGGTCCAGACCGAGGCGAACTCCCGGGGAGTATTGGTCGGAACGGTGCCGATCAGCGCGGGATTGAGGTCCTGGCTCACGAACAGATCATAATTGGTGTAGCTCGCCACCAGCTTGAACTCCGGCGTGATGTTCGCCACCGCCTCGAGCTCGACGCCACGCGAGGTGACCTCGCCGTTCTGGGTCTGGAACAGCGGATTGTTCGGATCGCTTGTCAGCGCATTCTTGCGCTTCAGATCGAACCACGCGACGCTGAACCGGGCGTTGAGCCCAACCGGCTCGTACTTCACGCCGACCTCGGTCTGCTCCGATGTCTCCGGCAGCTGCAGCCGTCCGGCCGAATTGATGCCGATGATCGGATTGTAGCCCGTCATGTAGGAGACATAGGGCGCGACGCCTAAGTCGAGGTTGTAGATCGCGCCGACGCGGCCGGAGAACTTGCTGTCTTCACGACTTTGATCTGGGCCGAGCCGGTTATGGTTGACGAGGTCGACCCAGTCCTGACGGCCGGACAGCACCACCGTCAGCCGATCGAGCTTGACCTGATCCTGGAGATAAACTGCGGCCATGCCCTGAGTGAGATAGGCGTCCTGATACAGCGCTCCGTTGAACGGCGCGTTGACGCCGTAGACCGGATTGAGCACGTTGAGATTGGTGCCCACCGCAAAGCCCTGCCGGTCGTCGAGGGCGTAATGCTTGAGGTCGACGCCGAGCAGCGCGGTGTGCTGCAGCGCGCCGATGGCGAAGCGGTACTCGAGCTGGTTGTCTAGGTTTAACTGGTTGGCGACGCCGCGGGCGTAGAAATTGCCGCGCATGATGTCGGCGGCCGCCGGCGTCGTCGCGTAGCCCAGCCCGTAGAGGCCGGTGTAGAAGACGTCGACATGCCCGAAGCGGGCATTCTGGCGGAAGTCGAGACTGTCCGTGATGTTCTTCTCTAACTGGTAGCCGAGCGTCTCCTGCTCGCGGCGAAATTGATCGGCGCGGGGATCGCCGACGAAAAGGCTGGTGGGAATGCGGCCGAACGGCGCGTTGGTGACGGTGCCGACATAGGGCAGGAAGTTCTCCGCCCTAGTGTTGTTGTGCGCAGCCGTGGCGTAGACAGTGAGCCTGGTGTCGGCGTCCGGCCGCCAGGTCACCGACGGCGCGAAGAAGAAGTTGTTGTCGTAGATATAGTCGGTCTGAGTGCCGCCGCCCTGCACCTTGCCGACAAACCGGTACAACACTTGCCCGTTGCCGGGCTGTGGGACCACGCCGCCGATGTCGAATGCCGTGTAGGCGTTGCCGTAACTGTTGATGCCGACCTCGAGATAGCGCACCGGCTCGGCGCGCGGCAGCTTGCTCATCGCGTTGACGAGACCGCCCGGCGCCGAGCCGCCGTACAGGATGCCGGACGGCCCGCGCAGCACCTCGACGCGCTCGAGGTTGAATGGTTGCAGTTTCCAGCTCGCATAGGAGGTGTAAAAGAGCTGGAGGCCGTCGAGGAACAGTGACTCGTTCTGCGCAGGGAAGCCGCGGATTAAGAACCAGTCGTTGCGGAAATCGGCGCCGTAGGTGCCGCCGATCACGCCGGGCGTGTAACGCAGCACCTCATCGAACTTGCTGACGATCTTTTGGTCGCGGATCTGCTCGGCGCCGATCACCGACACCGACTGCGGCGTCTCCATGATCGGCGTGTTGGTCTTGGTGCCCGAGGAGCTGCGCGTGGCGACGTAGCCGTTCACCGGCCCGGTCGGCGTCTCGACGAAGCCGACACTGCGCTGGGGCAGCGGCTTGTTCCGGCTGACGGTCTGCACTGGGCGTCTCAGCGTGGTGCGCACGATGGCGGCGGGCGCACGGCGTCGTGCTTCCGGCGCGGTGACGGTCACCGACGGCAAATTCTGCGCGCCGCCCTGTCCCAACGATTGCGCCAGCGATGCCTGCGGCATCAACACGAAAGCGGACGCGGTCGCCAATACGGCCGACCGCAGCATTCCCAGACTGTTCAACGCGCCACCCCGAAGCTGCAGTTCGATGCGTCATGCCGCCGGTCCCCGCACGGCATGCGCTTGCAGCGACGCTTATGTGAGCGCGCGCGAATTCCCAAATTGAAAGCCTCTTAGAAAAACTCTTAGAAGCACTCCAACATGTCCGGAGACTGCTGCGAGATCAGCGCGATCTCTTCGAGCTGCCGAGCATCTCGGCGGCGATGGCCGTGAGCTGATCGACCTGCCGCACCGGGCGGCGGTCTGAGATCAAGTCCGGCCGCAAGCCCGGCGAAACCAAGCGGGCGTATTAATGAAACCATTTTGCGGAACCGGCGAAACCATCCGGAAACAGATCGCCCTTAGAAAAAGAGCCTATAGACGGCGGCAAAGCCCGTCGGGAGGCTCAGATGAACCACTCAATTCACTCTGCTGATCGTGCGACCCATCTGAAGATCGTGGTGGTGGCGCTGATTGCCGGCATCGCGGTGGCCGGTTTCGGAATCGCAGCCCGCACCAACGCCGATTACAGCCAGACCGCGCAGTCCACGCACGTGATCAAGGCCGGAAAGCCGGTGGTCGTGACGAGCGCGGGCACCTCCGAGATGCGCTGATAGCCCGAAAAAGGTCCGGTTTGACACCAAACGGCTGCCACTGGCGGCCGTTTTGCTTTATGGAGATGGACCCGCCGGCCGCGCCGGCGGGTCCAACGAGGGCAGTAGGCGCGCCGGCGCACCGATCTCGTTTGGGCAATAATCGATTGAAATCACGTTGCAATTTTTAACTCCTGTTTTGCGCCAGAGCTGGAGCCGTCATGAGGCCTGGAGCAGGGCCGCCTCGCTCGATCGTTGCGAGGGCGGTGGATGTGTCGTTTCGGCCTGGAGAGTGGATGCTCGCCCGGTTTTGCGAGCTGGATCGCGCGCGCTGGCCGATCGCCTGGGTCCTGGCCATCTTCATGGTCCAGGCGATCCCGGCCACGCTCATTCGCGCTTCGAACCTCGAGGAAGGCCGCATCCTGGCGATGGCGCGCGGCGCGCTCGAGGATGGTCACTGGCTCCAGCCTTTCATCTACGGCGAGCGCTTCATCGAAAGACCGGTCCTGGCGTCGTGGATGGCTGCGCTGCTCGGCGATCTGACCGGCGGGGTCAGTCTTTGGTCGCTGCGCATACCGCATCTCGCATTTTTCCTTGTTGGTAGCGTGCTGATCTACGAATTGCTGAGGCGGAATGCGGTCAGCAAGAGCGGCTCGGTGTTTGGCGCATTCTGCTGGGTGTGCATGCCGATGGTGGCGGCGAAGTTCATCAACGCCGAAGCAGACATCGTGGTCTCGACGCTGCTGTTCGCCGCACTGTTTCTGTGGTGGCAGGCCACGATCGCCAGGCGTGTCGGCTGGCCGACCTGGCTTGGCGTCGGCCTGTTGCTGGCCCTGGCCGGACTGACCAAGGGACCGCAGCCTGTTGCGTATTTCACGCTCGGAATCGGCGCCTATCTCCTGCTCAAGGCGCGAGAGCAGATCGCCGGATTTGTTGGCGCAAACACGCTGGCCGCATTGATCATCGGCGCCTGGTACGGGCTCGTGCTTCAGCCCGGCGACATCGACGTCTGGCAGGCGCATTCCAGATTGTCGGACCAGATGTCGCCCGCAGAACGAATCCGGGATCATCTCGACTTCATCAAGAGCCTGATCGCCGAATCCCTGCCGGGCAGCATCCTGATCGGTCCGGCGATGGCAGCCATGCTTGGGACATGGAAGGACAGCCGGCACGACTTGCTGCTGGTCTGCGTCATCTACACCCTGGCCTGCACGCTCGTCCTCGTTCTTTGGCCCGGCGGCGTCGCCGCGCGCTATGCCATGCCGGCCACGATGACGCTGGCGGTCATCTGTGGCCTGATGTTCGACCGGTGGCGCTACGACCACCCGCGGGTGATCGTGTCGACACTCGTCGTCACCTGCCTCATTTTCACCGGCCTGCTGCTGCGCGGATGGGTGGTGATGCCGTTGTGGCCGCATCTCTTTAGGGAGAGCCAGATCGCGGGAACCGCGATCAGCGACGCGCTCAGGACCCGCCCCGGCCCGCTCTACGTGATGGCGACGACGGCCGAGTACAACATGCTCGTCTACGTGAAGGGTCCCATTCATGCGGTCACGGTCGAAGATATTGCGCGAGTTCAAAATCGCGTGGTGGCGGTGATGCAGCCGGACGAGGTGAGCCGGCTCGCCGAGCGCAACCCGCAACTGACGATATCCGAGGTGGCCAGGATCGTGTCGCTGAAGCGGCCGTATAGGATACTCGATATCCGGCCCAAGGCGCCGGATTAAACGCGCGGCGATGCCCGCATTGTCGAGCGCGGTGAAGATTCAGCAATAAGGGTTTGAAGATGCTGCCAAAAATGGCGCGAGAGACGGGGCTCGAACCCGCGACCTCCGGCGTGACAGGCCGGCGCTCTAACCAACTGAGCTACTCCCGCGTGACACGCAAATGTCTGCGGAACGAGGGGGGACTTAAAGGCGGGACTAGGTGAAGTCAAGGACGTTGGCATCCATGGCCGGAATAGTCCCGTCTCGCGCCGGCTGAGCGCACGCCGGCGGCTTCCGCGTCCCCTGACGTAGTCAGTCCGGCCCCGAATCGTCTACGCCTTCCGCAACTTGCGTGGGTTTCGGGCCCTCCCAGAGACCGGCAGGAAGCGAGGAGGCCAGACATGGCTAAGAAGGATTCGGCAAAGAAGGCTGCCGCGCCCGCCACCATCACGCTCAAGCATCTTGCCGCCGATATCGCGGAGAGCCAGGACCTCTCGAAAAAGCACGCAGAGGCCGTCCTCACCGACTTGGTCGAGCTGATCACCAAGCACCTGAAGAAGGGCGACCGCGTCCGCATCGTCGGCCTTGGCATCCTCCAGGTCCGCAAGCGCGCGGCCCGCACCGGCCGCAATCCCGCCACCGGCGAGGCGATCCACATCAAGGCCAGCAAGAAGGTCGCGTTCCGCCCGGTCAAGGAACTGAAAGAGGCGATCTAGCTGCTTACGTCCCGTTAAGCCTGATCCCGCCTCGTCCGGCCGCAACGCGGCTCGCTTTTCTGATATACCGCCTGCTTCCCCCAAAGACCCGGCGGTTGACCAGACATGTCCTCCCTCACCTTCACCCATACCGTGACCGAGCGCTTCCTGCGCTACGTCACCATCGACACCCAGTCCGATCCGGAATCCCCCAGCTCGCCCTCGACCGAGAAGCAGAAAGATCTCGGCCGCGTGCTCGCCGCCGAGCTGAAGACCATGGGCATCACCGACGCCCATCTGGACGATTACGGTTATGTTTATGCCACGATCCCGGGCAACACCGACAAGAAGGTGCCGGTGATCTGCTTCTGCTCGCACATGGACACCTCGCCCGACGTCACCGGCAAGGACGTCAAACCGCAAATGGTGAAGAACTATCGCGGCGGCGACATCACGCTGCCGGGCGACACCAGCCAGGTGATCCGCTTCGCCGAACACCCCGCGCTGAAAAACCAGATCGGCAACGACATCATCACCACCGACGGCACCACGCTGCTGGGCGCCGACAACAAGGCCGGCGTCGCCGAAATCATGGATGCCGCGCATTTCTTCATCAACAATCCCGACGTCAAGCACGGCACCATCAAGATCCTGTTCACGCCGGACGAGGAGATCGGCCGCGGCGTCGACAATGTCGACCTGAAGAAGTTGGGCGCCGATTTCGGCTACACCATGGACGGCGAGAGCGCCGGCTGCGTCGAGGACGAGACCTTCTCGGCTGATGGCGCCACCATCGTCATCAACGGCGTCAGCGCCCATCCCGGCTATGCCAAGGGCAAGATGGAGCACGCGATCAAGGTCGCGGCCGCCATCGTCGAGCGTCTGCCGAAGGAGGGCTGCTCGCCGGAGACGACCTCAGGCAAGCAGGGTTTTCTGCATCCGATCAGCATCGAAGGCGCGCTGGAGCAGGCGACGCTCGCCTTCATCGTGCGCGACTTCACCGAGGAAGGCTTGAGGGAGAAAGAGGCCCTGCTCGAGACCATCGTCAAGGACGTGATGAAGGACTATCCGCGCTCGACCTACACGTTCGAGGTGCGCGAGCAGTACCGCAACATGAAGCAGGTGATCGACCGTCACCCGCACATCCTCGAATACGCCATCGAGGCGATCCGACGCGCCGGCCTGCGTCCGATGCGCACCGCGATCCGCGGCGGCACCGACGGCTCGCGCCTGTCCTTCATGGGCCTGCCCTGCCCCAACATCTTTGCCGGCGAGCACGCCTTCCATTCGCGGCTCGAGTGGGTCAGCCGGCAGGACATGGAGAAGGCGGTGCAGACCATCGTGCATCTGGCGATGATCTGGGAGGAGCGGGCTTAAGGCGGGAATGGCCGGGCTTGCTCCCGGCCATCGCTTGCAAGCTACGGCACCGGCATCGCGCGGGGGTTGCGATGGAAGCGGTTCGAGCTTGCCATCCAGTTCGGCAACGGCTCGCCATCGCGGTGCCGTCCGCCGGCCACGGCGGCAGCCCAGGCGACCGCGGCGCCGATCAGGGCGGCCGCCGCCACCGAGAAGGCCACGATGATCGAGCTGCGCCGCGCGCGGTTGATGGCCGTCTGCGACTGCGCAATCGCCGCATCGACACGCCGTTCGGAATCCGGGGCCGCCAATCCCGTGACCGCGGCGACCTGCTGCACCAGATAACTCCGGTCGTCGGTGCTGACGCCGCTGTGGCTCGACGACGTCATGAGGATGCGCCCGGCCTCGGCGCGGGCATCCCGCATGTCGGTGTTGGGAGGCCGGCGCGGGGCGCGGAACAGCTTGTCAAGCTCGTAGCTGAGCAGCGGCTCGGCGGAGGTCGCGTTGCCGGCCCCGCTGCGCATCGGCGAACGGTCGATCGCCGCTGCGCCGAGGATCGCCAGCAGCATGGCGCCGATCAGCACGGCCAAAGCCCAGGACATCAGTCCATGAACCCCGTCCCGCCGCTCGGCGTCGTCCTCGATCGTTGCCAGTGCGGGCGCCGGCCGCGCCGTCCGGCCGGCAATGTAACCGCCGAAGCCGAAGCTGATGATCGCCTGGATGATCAGATACAGCCCCGACAGCAATGCCAGCGCCGCCGATGCATCGCGCCAGCTCGGCGAAGCCGAGCTGACACCGAGGCCGATGGCAACGCCAAAGCTGACCAGGATGAACGACATCGCCCCTGCGGCCAAAGCGCCGGCGACGACGGAGCTCCACTGGATGCTCCTCCGCTCGTCGGCCATCGCCGCGCCGCCCTCCATCACGTCTTCCTGCACGAGAGTTTCAATTGTCATCGCGGCTCTCTCAGCGCAGGCCGAAGAACGACAGGATCGCCATGATCACGACGATCAGGCCGATGAGATAAATCAGTCCGTCCATGGTCCATCCTCCTCAAGATTCCCAGTCCCTAATCAGGAGGTCCGAGGAACGTTCCTAATTCGGCGCGCCCCGCGGAACGAACCCGCGAGATGCGGATTGTCTGTCCAAGTCCCAAGGACGAAGATTGTGAGCGCAAAAGACCCCAGCCGGTCAGCCCCGGAGCTGGGGCCTTTCCGCACGTGCAACCGCCTGACCCGCCCGTCGCCTGTCCTATGTTAACGACGCCGCCATCTGGATCATCAAAGATGCGATCGGGGCGGAACCTCCAGATCGGGAGCACCGCAGGTGGATCGCAGAACGGCGTGCCTGCATCAGGCGAATGTTTTCCGGGAGAAGGCCCTCGCCGATCCCGAGCACCACCATCAATGGATCGACAAGCCATCAAATGGCTGGAGCGGGCGATGGAAGCGAGCTGTCATGCTGTCATCACGGTCGAGGCCGCTGACATCAGCCATGTTCCGGATCCGGCCCGCGCAGTCGCGATCGAGACGCTTGTCTCACACCGACGAGTCATCGCCCGTCAGTGAGAAGCGCTCGTCTTGCGCTGCTGCGACAGTTGTTCCCAGAACGTAACAATGTTCCGGGTCGACACTGTTCCCGCCTCCATGCTAGGCCGGACGCAGACCCGCAATCAGAGTGACGTCGTGCTCGCGAACCGCCGGCCTTCAGGATCTTGCCGCCCGCGCAACTGGCGCGGGCTGCTGGCTGTGCTGATCGCGGTCGTCTACCTGCTCGCGGGCGCGCTGCACGGCGTGCACGGCATCGACGTGACCACGCCCGCCAGCGGCTCGGAGATCGCTGCGTTGCTTGACGGCTCCACAGATCGCGGCGACGACAAGGCGATCGGCGGACATCATTGCCATGGCTGCTTCTCGGTGACGGTGGCGCAGCCGGCGCCATCGGCCGTGTCGATCGCGCGTGTGTCTGCATCGCGCCCACAATGTGCACCCCGGCTCGCCGGAATTATCCCCGATACCGACTCTCCGCCTCCCAAGCCGATTGCCTGAACGGATTGGTCGGGCGCCCCGCGCCCATTAGGTTCATCCTTCATAGGTCGGTTTCATGTTTCGCAAGGGAATGGCCGCGCGCTTGGCGTGCGCGGCAGCGTGTCTTGTTGCTGGATTGGCGCTCGGACCGTCTCATGCCGAGACTTTGACGATGCGGAGCGCGCTCTCGCGCGCGCTGGCGGCGAGCCCGCGGCTCACGGCCGCGGAGCGCGATGTCGGCATCGCCACCGGCCAGCGCATCCAGGCCGGCGCGCTGCTCAATCCGGAATTGTCCTATGAACAGGACGATTCATTCGGCTCCGGCAAATATCGCGGGACGCGATCGGCCGAGACCACGCTCCAGATCAGCCAGGCCTTCGAGCTGTTCGGCAAGCGCGAGGCGCGGGTCGCAGCCGGTGCGGCCGGCGTCGAGGTCGCCGCGATCCAGCGCAAGGCCGTCAGGCTGGAGGTGCTGTCGGAGACGGCGATCGCCTTTCTCAGCGTGCTCGGCGCGCAGCGGCGCATCCAGATCCTCGACGAGCAGATCGTCGCGATCGACCGGCTGACGCCGCTGCTGCACCGCCGTGTCGAAGCCGGCGCCTCCTCGCCGGCCGAGACCGGCCGCGCCGAGGTCGCCTCCGCTCTGGTGAAGGCCGACCGCGAACGCCTGAAGGCGACGCTGGCGAGCGCCCGGCGCGAGCTCGCGGTGCTGATGGGCGACCCCGCCGCGAAATTCGGCGACGTCTCCGGCCGGCTCGACACCATGGGCAAGCCGCCGACGTTCCAGTCGGTCGTTGCCGCCATCGACGCCAATCCGCAGCTGGTGCGCTGGACCGCGATCTACGCTCAGCGCAATGCCGAGCTGCTGATGGCGCGCTTGAGGCCTTATCCCGACGTGCGGATCGCCGCCGGCTGGCGCCATTTCAACGAGACCAATGACGATGCGGTGCGCCTCACCGTCTCGGTGCCGATCCCCGTGTTCGACCAGAACCAGGGCAACATCCTCTCGGCGCAGGAAAGCCTCGCCAAGACCCGCGCCGAGCGTGAGGCCAACCGCAATACCCTGATTGTGGTCGCGGGCCGCGCCTATGACTCGCTCCAGGGCTCGCTGCGCGAGCTCGCGGTGCTGCGCGAGACCGCGATCCCCAAGGCGAGCGAAGCGGCCGAGGCGATTTCGCAAGGTTACGGCCAGGGCCGCTTCACGCTGCTCGAAGTGCTCGACGCCCAGGCCAGCGTGGCGCAGGCGCGCCTGCGCGAGCAGGAGGCATTGCAAAACTTTCATGTCGGTGTTGCCACCATCGAGGGCCTCGTCGGCAATCCCTTCACGCTCGCGCGGGAGGGCGCACGATGAAGACAGCTCCCACCATCCTCATGGCCGTGATTGCCGCCGCGCTCGGCGCTTACGGCTATTCCATACTCGCGCCGGCCAAGGTCGTGCCCGTCGAGCATGCCGCGGAGAAGAAGCCGGAGAAGCCGAACGATCATGTCGAGCAGGACGAGCACGGCGCCGACCGCATCCGCATCTCCGACGTCAAGCTCGCCGCCGCGGGCGTGACGCTGGCGGAGGCCGCGAACGCCACGCTGACCGACACGCTCTCGTTCAACGGCATTTTGCGCGCCAATCAGGAAGCCGTCGTGCAGGTCACGCCTCGCTTTCCGGGAATCGTCAAATCGATCCAGAAGCGCATTGGCGACAAGGTCGCCAAAGACGATCTGCTCGCCGCGATCGAGAGCAACCAGAGCCTGACCGTCTACGAGCTGACGGCGCCGTTCGCCGGCACCGTCATCGAGCGGCAGATCTCGCTCGGCGAATACGCTTCCGAGCAGAAACCCGCTTTCGTCCTCGCCGATCTCTCTAGTATCTGGGTTGATCTGTCGATCTACCGGCAGGATCTAAAGCGTGTCCGCCTCGGCGACGAAGTGCTGATCGATCCCGACGACGGCCGCGGCGAGATCAAGGGCACGATCTCCTATATGGCGCCGATCGGCTCGAGCGAAACCCAGACCGCGCTCGCCCGCGTGGTGCTGCCAAATCCGGACGGGCGCCTGCGGCCCGGCCTGTTCGTGACGGCGCGGCTGATCCTCGCCGCCCGCAATGTTGCGGTCGCCGTGCGCCGCAGCGCGATCCAGACGTTGGAGAACAGGACCATCGTGTTCGTGCGCGAGGACGGCGACAAGATCGAGGCGCGCCCCGTCGAGCTCGGCGATTCCGACCCGAAATTCGTGGAGATCCGCGCAGGGCTCTCGGCCGGCGAGCGCTACGTCGCCGAAAACAGCTTTGTCGTGAAGGCGGAAATGGGCAAGGGAGACGCCGATCATGATTGACGCGCTCCTCGGCTTCTCAATTCGTCAACGATGGCTCGTGGTCCTCCTCGCGCTGGCGGCCGGCGCCTTCGGGGCCTGGAATTTCACCCGCCTGCCGATCGACGCCGTGCCCGACGTCACCAACGTCCAGGTCCAGATCAACACGCGCGCACCGGGCCTGTCGCCGCTCGAGGCCGAGCAGCGCATTACCTTCCCGATCGAGACCGCGATGGCCGGTTTGCCGAGGCTCGACTACACCCGCTCGATCTCGCGCTACGGGCTGAGCCAGGTCACCGTCGTGTTCCAGGACGGCACCGACATCTATTTCGCGCGACAGCTCGTCAATGAACGCATCCAGCAGGCCAAGGACCAGCTCCCTGCAGGCACCGAGGTCGCGATGGGACCGATCTCGACCGGGCTTGGCGAGATCTACGTCTATTCCGTCGAAGCCAAGCCCGGCGCGAAGTCACAGGCTGGGACCGAGTTTACGCCGACGGAATTGCGCACGATCCAGGACTGGATCATCAAGCCGCAGCTGCGCACCATTCCCGGCGTGATCGAGGTCAACTCGATCGGCGGGCATGAGCGGCAGTTTCACGTGCTGCCGATCCCCGGCCGGCTGATGGCCTACAAGCTCGGCTTCCGCGACATCATGACGGCGCTCGCCGCCAACAACGCCAATGTCGGCGCCGGCTATATCGAGCGCAATGGCGAGCAATATCTCGTGCGCGCGCCCGGCCAGGTCGCTGATATCGCTGACATCCGCGACATCGTGATCGGCTCGCGCGGCGGCGTGCCGGTGCGCATCCGCGATGTCGCCGACGTCAGCGAAGGCCAGGATCTACGCACCGGCGCGGCAACGGCGAACGGCGCCGAGACCGTACTTGGCACCGCCATGCTGCTGATCGGCGAGAACAGCCGCAGCGTGGCCCAGCGCGTGAAGGCCAGGCTCGCGGAGATCGCGAAATCGCTGCCCGACGGCGTGATCGCGCGCGCCGTTTACGACCGCACCCATCTGGTCGAAGCCACCATCCAGACCGTCGAAAAAAATCTGGTCGAGGGCGCGGCGCTGGTGATCGCGGTGCTGTTCCTGATCCTCGGCAACATCCGCGCCGCGCTGATCACGGCCTGCATCATCCCGCTCTCGATGCTGTTCACGATATCGGGCATGGTCGAGAGCAAGGTCAGTGCCAATCTGATGAGTCTCGGCGCCATCGACTTCGGCATCATCGTCGACGGCGCGGTCATCATCGTCGAGAACTGCCTGCGGCTGCTCGCCGCCGAGCAGCACCGGCGCGGCCGGCTGCTGACATTGGAGGAGCGGATGGAGACGATCCGCGCCGCAAGCAGCGAGGTGATCAAGCCGAGCCTGTTCGGCACGCTCATCATCGCCGTGGTCTACCTTCCCGTCCTGACGCTGACGGGCACCGAGGGCAAGATGTTCACGCCGATGGCGCTGACCGTGCTGATGGCGCTCGCGGGCGCGGCGCTGCTGTCGGTCACCTTCGTGCCGGCCGCGGTTGCGATCGTCGTCACCGGCAAGATCTCGGAGACGGAGAACATTTTTATGCGTGCGGCGAAGCGTCTCTATGTGCCGCTGCTCGATCGCGCCATCCGCTACCGCCGCAGCGTTGCGTTCGGTGCGGTGCTGATCGTCGCCGGCAGCCTCTTTGCGGCCACACGCATGGGCGGCGAGTTCATCCCTCGTCTCGACGAGGGCGACATCACCATTGAGACCATTCGCATTCCCGGCACCAGCCTGACCCAGAGCGTCGACATGCAGCTCCGCCTGGAGAACGCGATCAAGCGGGTGCCGGAGGTCGCGACCATCTTCTCCAAGATCGGCACCGCCGAGATCGCCAACGATCCGATGCCGCCGAATGCCGCAGATACCTATGTGACGCTGAAGCCGCGCGAGGACTGGCCCGATCCGGCCAAGCCGAAGGACGAGGTGGTCGCCGAGCTCGAACGCGCCGCCAACACCCTGCCCGGCACCGCCTATGGCATGACCCAGCCGATCCAGATGCGCTTCAACGAGCTCATCGCCGGCATCCGCAGCGATGTCGGCGTCAAGATCTTCGGCGACGATCTCGACGTCCTCGCGGGCATCGCCCAGCAGGTCAATGGCGTGGTGCGCGGCATCGAGGGCGCGGCCGACGTCAAGGCCGAGCAGATCGCAGGCCTGCCGATCCTAACCGTCAAGCTCGACCGCCAGGCGCTGTCGCGCTACGGCCTCAGCCTCGGCGAGGTGCAAAATCTGGTCGAGATCGCGATCGGCGGCAAGCCGGCCGGAAAGCTGTTCGAGGGCGACCGCCGCTTCGACATCGTGGTGCGGCTGCCGGAAAGCCTGCGCGCCGATCCGGATGCGATAAAGTCGCTGCCGATCCCGCTGCCACTGGGCGAGGATATCGCGGCCGTGACGAAGACCGCATGGGCTGGCGGAAACACGGGGCTGCGCTATGTGCCGCTCTCCTCCGTCGCGGCGATCGAGATCGCACCCGGGCCGAACCAGATCAGCCGCGAGAACGGCAAGCGCCGGGTGGTGGTGATGGCCAATGTTCGCGGACGCGACCTGCGCTCCTTCGTCGCTGAGACGCAAGCCGCCGTCGCGGAGAAGGTCAAGCTGCCGCCGGGCTACTGGATCGGCTGGGGCGGACAGTTCGAGCAGCTGGTCTCCGCCACCAAGCGGCTGACGATCGTCGTACCAGTGGCGCTGCTGCTGGTGTTCTTGCTGCTGTTCATGGGGATGGGATCGGCGGCGGATGCGGCGCTGGTGTTCTCTGGGGTGCCGCTCGCGCTGACCGGCGGCGTCGCGGCGCTGTTGCTGCGCGGCATTCCCCTGTCGATCAGCGCGGGCGTCGGCTTCATCGCGCTGTCGGGCGTCGCCGTGCTGAATGGGCTCGTGATCATCGCCTTCATCGAGCGGCTGCGCAGCGAGGGGCGGCCCATCGCGGAGGCGGTGCGTGACGGCGCGTTGACCCGGCTGCGTCCGGTGCTGATGACGGCCCTGGTCGCCTCGCTCGGCTTCGTGCCGATGGCGCTCGCCACTGGCGCCGGCGCCGAGGTGCAGCGGCCGCTCGCGACCGTGGTGATCGGCGGCATCATTTCCTCGACAACGCTGACATTGCTGGTGCTGCCAGCGCTCTATGTGCTGTTCCGTCGTGACGGGACAAGCGAAACGCCTACAATGGCTGCTGCAACTTCCTGGGAGGACTAGATTTGGGCAGCGACGACCATCACGGTCATCATCATGATCATGGCCACGACCATGATCATGGGCACGCGCATGTCCATGCACCCGCCAGTTTTGGCAAGGCGTTCGCCATCGGCATTTCGCTCAACATCGCGCTGGTCGTGGCCGAAGCGGTCTACGGTTATCTCGGCAATTCCACCGCGCTGCTCGCGGACGCCGGCCATAATCTGTCCGACGTGCTTGGCCTCGTCGTGGCCTGGGGCGCGTCGATCGCGGCAAAGCGCGCCCCAGGCGGCCGTTTCACCTATGGCCTGCGCGCCTCCACCATCCTGGCGGCGCTGGCGAATGCCGTGTTCCTGCTGGTCGCGACCGGCGCGATCGGGTGGGAGGCGATCTTGCGGCTGCGCGCGCCGGAGCCGATCGCCGGCGTCACCGTGATGGTGGTCGCCGGCATTGGCATCCTCATCAACGGTTTTACCGCCATGCTATTCGCGCGCGGCCGCAAGGACGACATCAACATCGAAGGCGCGTACCTGCACATGGCCGCCGACGCCGCGGTCTCGCTCGGCGTCGTGGTCTCGGCAGCGCTGATCATCTGGACCGGCTGGCTCTGGCTCGATCCCGTCACCAGCCTCGTCATCTGCGTCGTCATCCTCGGGAGCACGATCAGCCTGCTCCGCAGTTCGATCGACATGTCGATGGCGGCGGCGCCGAAGGGCATCGATCTCGCCGCGATCAGGGCGCTCCTGCTTGCGCGGCCCGGCGTATCAGGGATCCACGATCTGCATGTCTGGCCGATCTCGACCACCGAGACGGCGCTGACCTGCCACCTCGTGATGCCCGCAGGGAGCGGCGATGCCTTCCTGATGGAGACCGCACAACTTCTGAAGACGTCTTTTCGCATCGGCCACACCACGCTCCAGATCGAGACGCATCCGGACAATGGCTGCGCGCTGGCGCCGGATGATGTGGTGTGAGGCATTCTGCCTCCACGCCGTCATTGCGAGCCACCGGGTCCGCGCGAAGCGCGGCCCGATGACAGGCTCCGCGAAGCAATCCAGAATCTTTCCGCGGACACAGTCTGGATTGCTTCGTCGCTTCGCTCCTCGCAATGACGCGAGAGAGCGGCGGACTACGCCGTCTTCGCCGTCACGATCCAGATCGCGCCCGGAAGCGCCACGCTCTGCCCTTTCAGGAACGGCGCGAGTGTCTCGCGGATCGAGGCTTTCGCGGCAGCATAGGTCTCTGGCGGATGGCCTTGCAGTGCGCGGCTGGCGGGGCCGATCTGGAGCGCGCCGTCGACGGCCGCCTCAAGTCCACCGCCGATGGCGATGTCCATGGGAAGATTGTGTGGCTCCATCGCCACGTCGACGAAGCCAGCGCCCCCAAGGATGCGCATCACGCGCTCTTCGGCGGCGAAGGCGAACGGACCCGGCTCCTCCGGTCCGACCGGCGGCATCTTCGGCACGTGCTTGTAGACCGCCATCAGCGGCGCCATCATCCAAGGGTTTTCCTTCGGCTCACGCCAGCAGGCAAACGCAAGCCGCCCCGCCGGCTTCAGCGCACGGCGCAAGTTGGTGAAGGAGGCGATGGGGTCGGCGAAGAACATCACGCCGAAGCGCGACGCCAAGAGATCAAAGCTCGCCGGCTCGAACGGATAGACCGTCGCATCCGCCAGCACGAAATCGAGCGGCAGGCCCTTTGGTGCAAACGCTCGCGCCTGCGACAGCATCGGCTCGGAGACGTCGAGGCCGAGCGCAAAGCCGTCAGGCGCCACCGCCTTCGCGAACGCAAACGTCGTCGCACCGGAGCCGCAGCCGATATCGAGAACGCGCTCACCTGGCTTCGGCCTGGCGCGGTCGATCAGCACCTCGGCGATGGGTCCGAGCAGGCTCTCCTGCGCCGCGTGGCGGTCGGCCCAGCGCTGTCCGCTCGGACCGTTCCAATAGGCGATCTGGTCGGCGTTTTGCTCGTGTCCGCTCGGCTGTTCCATGATGTTCCTGGTCGTTCCCATCGGCGGTTCTGACTGCAGTGCGGCGATACCACGTCCGGATGCCGGGTGCACCCTCGATGCCCGTCGCCCGCCGCGCTTGGGGTCGCGAGCCGCACAACAGGGAATTATCGGATGTTTGTAGGAACGTTCGCCGCCGTCGCGCTTGATCCGGCATGGAAAAGCCTTCGCCGATGATGTGCCGGGCACTGCGCCAGGCTCAGCTCTATGGATATCTGATTGTCCGAAGTGACCGGCTGTACCACCCCGGAGCCAGTCACCCGGTTTGTTCGATCCATACAGCCCGAGAGATGGTCAGGTCCGGATGGCTGACGGCGGAGGGCGATCGATACAGCATTACCTCAGAAGGGTCGCGACGCGTCGAGCAGGAATTCAGCCATTGACGCGTCTCTGCGTCCTCGCGCACGGCTTGTCTGCCGCACGAACCCGTGGCCGGCGCTCCATCGAGCGCCGCGCCTTCACCCGCAGGCTCTCCACTCCGCAAGCTAACGCCAGAACAGCGCGAGCAGCAGGATCACCGGGAGAGGGATACCTAGCAGCCACAACAGGGCGCCTCGACCAAGTGTCATATGTCCGGCCTCTCTCATCTATCCGCAAACCAAGCCGCGAGGGGCCCAGGCAGTTCCTGCTTCTGGAACGGAAGATTTGAGGACGCGTTGGAACACGAAATGTAAGTTCGTGGAGGAACTCGTCATGGCGACACGCACAATAGCTAACCCCTTCTTTGGCTGGACATGGTCGGCCGTCCTGGCCGGGATGTTCACCTCGTTGGTCGTCCAGATCCTGCTGACCATGCTCGGTCTCGGCATCGGTCTGCTCGCAATCGACATTCCGACGGCCTCAGCGGCACCCGCTGGTGCCGGCTGGGCGGCATTCGTGTGGTGGGCGGTGTCCGGAATCATTGCCGCCTTCATCGGCGGTGCCGTCGCGGCCGCCAACTCGCCGGATCAATCCGGGCTCGGCCGGGTCGGTCACGCCCTTGCCACCTGGGCGGTTGCGACCGTCGTCGTGGTGGCTGCGGCAGCGATGATGCCGATGTCCGCGACCAGCATCGCCGGCAACCTGGTCGGCCCGTCGTATGCAGCGAGCGCCCGCATCGCCTATTGGTCGAACAATACGGGACGGGACACGGTCGGTACGACGGCCCGGGCTGCGACGCCGGCCCAGCTCGATGAGGCCCGCAAGCACTTCTCTTATGTGATGTTTGCAAGCTTCTGCTCGCTTCTGCTTGGCGCAGGCGCCGCCTATGCCGCCGGCATGGCGACGACGGCCCAGGGGATGAAGGAAACGGCGCGACCGTTGACGTGAGGGCCCACGTCCATCCGAAACGCCGAGAGCGTGAGGATCAGCTCGCTTCGCGACATCGGTGTTGGAGCTGCCTGCAGCCGGTGCTCGCGAAGCGAGCGAACTGGTGGGCGGTCACGGATTCGAACCGCGGACCCTCTCGGTGTAAACGAGATGCTCTAACCAGCTGAGCTAACCGCCCTCGCCGCCTCTTTAGCCTCACGTGGCCCGACCGGGCAAGTGCGATCAATCCTGCGGCCGGCCCGGCAGCCCTGGCACGGCGTCGATCCAGACCGCGGCCGACTGGCACCAGATCTGGCGGCTTGGCCGCAAGGCGTCGCGCTGGCGGATCGAGCCCCAGCGGATGCCCCAGTCGTCGGCCTGGTCGCCCTCGCCGCTGGTGAACAGCGGGGAACCGCAGTCGGCGCAGAAATGCTGGTAGCGCATCCGGCCGTTGTCGCCGCGCTTGCCGTAGACCCTGGGGGTGCCGCCGGTCAGCTTGACGTCGGCGCGCGAACAGACGGCGGTCACGCGGAACGGCGAGCCGGTCAGCGTCTGGCAATCGGTGCAGTGACAGACCGAGACCGCCTCAGGATCGACCTCGGCCTCATAGGTGATCCGCCCGCAATGGCACTGCCCGTCGACCTGCATCGCCCGCGTCCTCTGAAACAAAAACGGCGCCCGAAGGCGCCGTTCTATCATCTTTTCGAGCTGCGATCTCAGTGAGCGGTCAGGCCGCCGGCGGCTTCGTCGCCGTCCGGCTTCACCGTCACCTTGGTGTCCTCTTCCCAGACGATCGGCACCGGCTTCTTCACCAGCGCCCTGGCGACGACGTCGTCGAGGCGCGAGACCGGGATGATCTCCATGCCGCCCTTGATCGCATCGGAAATCTCCGTGAGATCCTTGGCGTTGTCCTCGGGGATCAGCACCGTCTTGATGCCGCCGCGGGCAGCGGCCAGCAGCTTCTCCTTCAGACCGCCGATCGGCAGCACGCGGCCGCGCAGCGTGATCTCGCCGGTCATCGCGACATCGTGGCGGACCGGGATGCCGGTCATGACCGAGATGATCGCAGTGGCCATGGCGACGCCCGCCGACGGGCCGTCCTTCGGCGTCGCGCCTTCCGGCACGTGCACGTGGATGTCGCGCCGGTCGAACAGCGGCGGCTCGACGCCGTAATTGATCGCGCGGGAGCGGACGTAGGACGCCGCCGCCGAGATCGATTCCTTCATGACGTCGCGCAAGTTGCCGGTGACCGTCATCTTGCCTTTGCCGGGCATCATGACGCCCTCGATCGTCAGCAGCTCGCCGCCGACATCGGTCCAGGCAAGGCCGGTGACGATGCCGACCTGCGGCTCACTCTCGATCTCGCCGAAGCGGTACTTCGGCACACCGAGCAGCTCTTCCAGAGTCTTCTCGGTGACCTTGACCGACTTCTTCTTGGAGATCATCAGCTCCTTCACCGCCTTGCGGGCGAGTGTGGAGAGCTCACGCTCCAGGTTACGCACGCCCGCCTCGCGGGTGTAGCGGCGGATCAACAGCAGCAGCGCGTCGTCGTCGATCGAGAACTCCTTGGAGTCCAGGCCGTGCTTGAACACCGCGTTCGGGATCAGATGCTTGCGCGCGATCTCAACCTTCTCGTTCTCGGTGTAGCCCGCGATCCGGATGATCTCCATGCGGTCCATCAGCGGCCCCGGAATATTGAGCGTATTCGCGGTTGTGATGAACATCACGTTGGACAGATCGTAGTCGACCTCGAGATAGTGGTCGTTGAAGGTCCCGTTCTGCTCGGGGTCGAGGACCTCGAGCAGAGCCGAGGACGGATCGCCGCGGAAATCGGCGCCCATCTTGTCGATCTCGTCGAGCAGGAACAGCGGATTGGACGACTTCGCCTTCCGCATCGACTGGATGATCTTGCCGGGCATCGAGCCGATATAGGTGCGGCGGTGACCGCGGATCTCGGCCTCGTCGCGCACGCCGCCGAGCGAGACGCGCACGAATTCGCGTCCCGTCGCCTTCGCGATCGACTTGCCGAGCGAGGTCTTGCCGACGCCGGGAGGCCCGACCAGGCACAGGATCGGCCCCGTCAGCTTGTTGGCGCGCGACTGCACGGCGAGATACTCGACGATGCGCTCCTTGACCTTCTCGAGCCCGTAGTGATCGGAATCCAGGATGGCTTGCGCCTGCTCCAGATCCTTCTTCACCTTGGACTTCTTGTTCCACGGGATCGACAGCAGCCAATCCAGATAGTTGCGCACGACGGTCGCTTCCGCGGACATCGGCGACATCTGGCGCAGCTTCTTCAGTTCATGCTGCGCCTTGTCCCGCGCTTCCTTGGAGAGCTTGGTCTTGGAGATCTTCTCTTCGAGATCGGCGAGTTCGTCGCGACCGTCGTCGTCGCCGAGTTCCTTCTGGATCGCCTTCATCTGCTCGTTGAGATAATACTCGCGCTGGGTCTTCTCCATTTGCCGTTTGACACGAGAACGAATCCGCTTCTCGACCTGCAGCACCGAGATCTCGCTCTCCATCAGGCCCAGCACCTTCTCCAGGCGCGTGGTGACGGACAGCGTCTCCAGGATGCCCTGGCGGTCCGCGATCTTGACCGCGAGATGGGAAGCCACGGTGTCGGCGAGCTTGGCGAAATCGGTGATCGCCTGCACGACGCCGACGACCTCGGCCGAGATCTTCTTGTTGAGCTTCACATAGCTCTCGAAGTCGGACACGACCGAGCGCGACAGCGCTTCGGCCTCGACCGATTTCGCATCGGTGTCGGCGAGTGCAATTGCAGTGGCTTCGTAGTAGTCGGCGCGATCGGTGTATTTCTGCACGCGCGCACGCTCGAGCCCTTCGACCAGCACCTTCACGGTGCCGTCGGGAAGCTTCAAGAGCTGGAGCACGCTGGCAAGCGTCCCGGTCTCGTAAATGGCATCGGGCGCCGGATCATCGTCGGACGCGTTCTTCTGCGTCGCGAGCATGATCAGCGCGTCGTTCTTCATCACCTCTTCGAGCGCGCGGATCGACTTCTCGCGGCCGACGAAGAGCGGCACGATCATGTGCGGGAAGACGACGATGTCGCGCAGCGGCAGCACGGGATAGGCGTGCGTTTCGCCATGGACGATGGTTGGCCGGGGTTTTGGATTAGTCATGGCCTTTTCCTTTTGCTTTGCCCCCTTGCACGCAGCCCGCTGTTGTCATGCGCAACCGCCACAAGGTGCCGAGGTGATCGGCAGAACCGGTCTACCATTCCCAGGTTGGACCAAGCTTGCCGGATCGGAACAGCGGCGAATCTTGCACAGAATTCTCGCTCGCCGCCGACATTAGGTGGCTATCGACCCGGGGGGTGTCAAGTCATTGAAATACGCGCGCCATCAGGCGCTTACGAACGGAAGTAAGCGACGCAACACCGGCTGCGGAAAACCATTCCGCAGCCTTCAACTGATAAGACGATTGGAGCGTTCCAGCGCCGCAATTTAGGCGCTGGCGTTCTCGACCGCGCGATCGGACCGATCGGCGTAGATGTAGAGCGGACGCGCCGTGCCTTCCACGACTTCGCGCGAAATCACGACTTCTTCCACACCTTCAAGGCCCGGCAGGTCGAACATGGTCTCGAGCAGGATCGCTTCGAGGATCGAGCGCAGGCCGCGCGCGCCGGTCTTGCGCTCGATCGCCTTGCGGGCAACCGCGCCAAGCGCCTCGTCGGCGAAGGTGAGCTCGATGTTCTCCATCTCGAACAGCCGCTGGTACTGTTTCACCAGCGCGTTCTTGGGCTCGGTCAGGATCTTCTTCAACGAGGTCTCGTCGAGATCCTCGAGCGTCGCCACGACTGGCAGACGGCCGACGAATTCGGGGATGAGGCCGTACTTCAGGAGGTCCTCAGGCTCGACGTGACGGAAGATCTCGCCAGTGCGGCGGTCCTCCGGTGCGAGCACCTGGGCACCGAAGCCGATCGAGGTCGACCGGCCGCGCGCCGAAATGATCTTCTCGAGGCCGGCGAACGCGCCGCCGCAGATGAACAGGATGTTGGTGGTGTCCACCTGCAGGAATTCCTGCTGCGGATGCTTGCGGCCACCCTGCGGCGGGACCGAAGCCACCGTGCCTTCCATGATCTTCAGCAGCGCCTGCTGCACGCCCTCACCCGACACGTCGCGCGTGATCGAGGGATTGTCGGACTTGCGGCTGATCTTGTCGATCTCGTCGATGTAGACGATGCCACGCTGGGCGCGCTCGACATTGTAGTCGGCGGCCTGGAGCAGCTTCAGGATGATGTTCTCGACGTCCTCACCGACATAACCGGCTTCAGTCAATGTCGTCGCATCCGCCATCGTGAACGGCACGTCGAGGATGCGGGCGAGCGTCTGCGCCAACAGCGTCTTGCCCGAGCCGGTCGGACCGATCAGCAGGATGTTCGACTTCGCGAGCTCGACGTCGTTGTGCTTGGTCTGGTGGTTGAGGCGCTTGTAGTGGTTGTGCACCGCGACCGACAGGACCTTCTTCGCGTGGCTCTGGCCGATCACGTAATCGTCCAGCACCTTGCAGATTTCCTTCGGCGTCGGAATGCCGTCGCGCGACTTCACGAGCGAGGACTTGTTCTCCTCGCGGATGATGTCCATGCAGAGCTCGACGCACTCGTCGCAGATGAAGACCGTGGGTCCCGCGATCAGCTTGCGGACTTCGTGCTGGCTCTTGCCGCAGAACGAGCAATATAGCGTGTTCTTGGAGTCGCTCGTGCCAACCTTACTCATTCATGTCTCCGTCCGCGGTTCGATCGTGTCGCTCGATCGCTCCATTCCGGCACGAACGGCCGGCATGAAGTTCAAATAGAGCAAATTCCGTACCAAAAAAGACCCTACGCCTTACATCCCGTGCGAATCACGGTCACTCGATTCTCCGCGATCATAGCCGATCGTGCGTAGCCAACCATGCTGTCACCCGACTATCAAGAATTCGCTAATCGGGGGTCGCTGGCTACCCGTGACAATACCGTGATTTCCGGCCTTGGTACGGGCGAAGTGATGGAAATCACCCCGGCGTTGCTGGATTGCCACGAAAACAAGCACGAAAGCGGAACTTTGTGCCTGTCGCAGCGCGCAAAACTGCGGTTTGCGCGCTTGCGAAGTGTGCTGTTAACGTGAACGCCGCCCTGAGGATACCGGGAAATCCCGAAAGATATTCCAGGGACCGGATTTGCGGTCGCAGCAGCTACGACGTCTTCGCCGGGGCCGGCTCCTCGGCGCGCTTGTCGATGACCTTGTCGACCAGGCCGAACTCCTTGGCGTCGTTCGCGGTCAGGAACTTGTCGCGTTCCAGCGCGTCCTCGATCGACTTGTAGGTCTGCCCGGTGTGCTTCACGTAGATCTCGTTGAGCCTCTTCTTCAGGTTCAGGATCTCCTGGGCGTGCAGCATGATGTCGGTGGCCTGGCCCTGGAAGCCGCCAGAGGGCTGATGCACCATGATGCGCGCGTTCGGCAGCGAGAACCGCATGTCCTTCTCGCCGGCGGCGAGCAGCAGCGAGCCCATCGAGGCTGCCTGGCCGGTGCAGAGCGTCGAGACCGGCGGGCGGATGAACTGCATGGTGTCGTAGATCGCAAGGCCCGACGTCACCACGCCGCCCGGCGAGTTGATGTACATCGAGATTTCCTTCTTCGGATTTTCCGCTTCAAGGAACAAGAGCTGCGCGACCGTCAGCGTCGACATGCCGTCCTCGACCGGACCGGTCACGAAGATGATGCGCTCCTTCAGGAGGCGCGAGAAAATGTCGTAGGCGCGCTCGCCACGGTTGGTCTGCTCGACCACCATCGGCACGAGGTTCATGTAGGTTTCAACCGGATCGCGCATGAGTCACCTAGGGGTTTTGGAGAGGCGGACATCGCCAATCTTGGCTGCCAGTCTGGGCTGGATGTGCCGGAAGGCCGATGGACGTCCCGTGATGCAGGAACTTTCGTAAAAGGGCGTAGCGACAGATATAGCCCAATTCGCGCCAGACAAGTCCCGAACGAATTAAGGCTTAATCCGTCAGGCAGTTGAAGCTGATTCGCGCAAAGAGGCCCAGCCGGCCATTTGGCTAGCTGGGCCGCTTTGCCGATCGTCCTTAACAGAAGGCTGTGTCAAAGCCTTCAGGCGGCGGTCTTGTCCGCCTCGTCGTCCTTGTAGAGGTCCTCGCGCGAGACCTTCTTCTCGGTGACGTTGGCGAGTTCGAGGATGAAGTCGACGACCTTGTCCTCATAGATCGGTGCACGAAGCTGGGCCAGGGCCTGGGCGTTGTTGCGATAGAAGTCCCAGACCTCCTTCTCGCGGCCGGGCATCTGGCGGGCACGCTCGATCACGGCGCGGCCGACCTCGTCGTCGGTCACGGTGATCTTGTTCTTCTCGCCGATCTCGGAGAGCACGAGGCCGAGGCGCACGCGGCGGTCGGCGATCTTGCGGTACTCTTCTTTGGCCGCCTCTTCAGTGGTGTCCTCGTCGGCGAAGGTCTTGCCGGCGGAATCCATCTCGGCCTTGACCGAGTTCCACATCAGGTTGAACTCCTCGTCGACCAGCGAGGGCGGCGCCTCGAAGCGATGCGCCTCGTCGAGGCGGTCGAGCAGCGCGCGCTTGACGCGCTGGCGCGTCGCACCGGCGAACTCGGCAGCCAGACGCTCGCGCGCGGCTTCCTTCAGCTTGTCGAGCGATTCAAGCCCGAGCGACTTGGCGAACTCGTCGTCGATCGCGATGTCCTGCGGCGCCTCGATCAGGGTTGCGGTGGTCTCGAACTCGGCCGGCTGGCCGGCGAGCTTGTCGTTCATGTAGTTCTTCGGGAACGACACCTTCAGCGTGCGGGTCTCACCAGCGCCGATGCCGATGAGCTGCTCCTCGAAGCCAGGGATGAACGTGTTGGAGCCGATCGCGACCTGGATGCCCTCGCCGGTGCCGCCCTCGAAGGCTTCGCCGTTGATGGTGCCCTTGAAGCTGACGGTGACGCGGTCACCCGACTCGGCCTTGGCGCCCTCGCCCTTCGCAGCATAGGTGCGGTTGGAATCAGCAATGCGCTTGATCGCCTCGTCGACGTCGGCATCGGAGACTTCGGCGACGGGCTTCTCGACCTGGAAGCTCTTGAAGTCGGCGAGCGCGATCGACGGCACCACCTCGATGGCGACCGTATAGGTCAGATCGGTCTTGCCGTTCAGCAGCTCCTCGACCTCGGCCTGCTCGCTCGGCATGGTGATCTTCGGCTCGGTCGCAAGGCGGAAGCCGCGCTCGGAGAACAGCTGCGTGTTGGTGTCGCGGATGGTCTGGTCGATGGTCTCCGCCATCACCGAGCGGCCATAGACCTTCTTCAGGTGCGTGACCGGCACCTTGCCGGGACGGAAGCCGTTGATGCGGACCTTGTCCTTGAGGTCGACGAGCTTGGCGCCGGCCTTGGCGTCGAGATCAGACGCGGGAACGCTGATCTTGAACTCGTGCTTCAAACCTTCCGAGAGGGTTTCTGTGACCTGCATGGCGTCCAATCTTCTTCTCGTTCGGTCCCGGCACATTGCGCGTCGGGACGCTGTCATTAATCGATCCGGCGCGAGGCGAATGCCTCAATGCCGGTGGTTCATCGGACCAGCTTTCCGCGGACAAACGTCCGCGAGGAAGCAGGTCCTCGTAATCCGTGCAAACGCGACAAGCGCTTGGTGCGGGCGGAGGGACTCGAACCCCCACAACTTTCGTCACTGGAACCTAAATCCAGCGCGTCTACCAGTTCCGCCACGCCCGCGTAAATTTGCATCAAGACCGGCCGCGATGCCGCGGGCGGCCGGGCTTATAGCATGTGCCCGACTGTTCGCAGCAAAAAAATGGCCGGTTGGAGCCCTGTTTGAAGTAGGCACGGCGGCTGGACTTATCCAGCGCGCCATGGTCCGGATCAGCACATGAAACTGAGGTTTTTTGACCCAACTCGACGCGAGGTTCTGGCCGGCCTCGGAGCCTCCGCGGCGGGGTTGATGGTCGGCGGCGCAGCCCCGCCGGTAACCGCCCAGGTGCTCCTTCAGGCCAAGCCGGCCACACTCGCTCTCAGGCCGGGTCAGCAAGCTACACCAATCTGGGAGCTTGCCGCCGCAAGCCATACCAGGGGTGTCCGCCTCAGGCGTGGCGACCGCTGCGAAGTGGTGTTTCGGAATGACCTGCCTGTGCCGCTTGCGCCCGTCTGGTATGGCCTGAACGGCGCGGCCGTGGCCGACCCCTATCGGGGGCGCGCACCCGCCGCGCCCGGCACGACTGAAACATCAGTTATTTCAATATCAAGCGCGGGAACCCTACTGGCTGACTTCCGCCTGTTCGAGGACGATCTGAAACAGCCAGCGCGGCCGCTTCCGATCATTGCCGGGGAGCCAAGCCGGGTCGCCGTCGATCGTGACGAGGTTCTGCTGATCGAGGAATGGCGCCTGCGACCGGACGGCACCGCGCTGCCGCCGGGCCACGATCCCAAGGACACCACGGCGCTTCATACGATCAATGGGCAGACTTCATTCGAACTCTCGGCCGCGGCCGGCGAGCGGCTACGCCTGCGCTTCATCAACGGCTCGCAACGTTCTGTTCTGGCAATCAAATTGGAAAGCCACGAGGTCCAGGTGATGGCGTTGGACGGACAGCCGGCCGAGCCGTTCCCGGCCCGTAATGGTGCCCTGGTGCTGGCCCCAGGAGCGCGGGCCGATGCCTTCGTGGATGCTGCCACATCGGCCCGATTCCTGCTGCATGACGGCAAGGAGGCGCACCGGGTCGGGAGCCTCACGGTCTCCGGCAAGCTGGAGCGGGGCACGCCGCTGGAGCCGCCACGGCCGCTCCCTTCGAACGATCTGCCTGTCCAGCTCGACCTCAAAAGCGCCCTGCGGTTCGATGTCGCGCTCGGCGCACCTGAGACCGCTTGGGTACGGACGGCAAGCTTCTCCACGGCCTCCGCCCCCGCCTTCCGGGTCAAGACCGGCCGGACCGTCGTGCTGGCCCTGAAGAATCCCTCCCCGACCACCACCATCGTCTACCTGCACGGCCACCATTTCCGCCTGCTCGACAAGCTTGATGATGGCTGGAAGCCCTACTGGCTCGACACGCTCGCGATCGAGCCCGGCCAGACCCAGCGTATCGCGTTCGCGGCGACCTCACCCGGCCGATGGCTGATCGAATCCGTCATGGCCGACTGGGCCGCGCCGCGGCTGGTGCGCTGGTACGCGGCGGAGTGAGGTGTCGTAGGATGGGTAGAGCGCAGCGAAACCCGTCGGGATCGCGCCGAATTTGAGATAACGGGTTTCGCTGGTGCTCTACCCATCCTACCCGTCATAGCAACAGCTCAGTACTCCACCCCAAGCGCATCATAGATCCGCCGGTGCACTGCCGGCAGGGTCTCGGTCAGGTCCTCGGCGATCAGGCCCGGCCCCGCCTCGCGTCCCGCCTCGCCATGCATCCAGACGCCGATGCTGGCGGCTTCGAAGGCCGGCACGCCCTGCGCCAAAAGCCCGGCAATGATGCCGGAGAGCACGTCGCCGGCGCCGGCGGTGGCGAGCCAGGGCGGCGCGTTGGCGGCGATGGTGGCGCGGCCATCGGGGGCGCCGATCGTCGTGTCCGGCCCCTTCAGCAGCACGACCGCACCGGAGCGTTCGGCGGCGACGCGGACGCGCTCGAGCTTCGAGCGGCCCGGATGTTTGTTGCTGAGGTCGGAGAACAGGCGCGGAAACTCGCCCTCGTGCGGCGTCAGCACCACCGCATTGTCCTGCGAGGTCTTGATCGACTCGAACAGCCGCTCGGGATTGGCGGCAAAACTCGTCAGCGCGTCGGCGTCCAGCACCAGATGCCGCTGCGCGCTCAGCGCGGTATGGACGAGATCGCAGGTACGATCGCCAATGCCCGCGCCAGGGCCGATCATGCAGGTGTCGTAGCGTTTGTCTTCGAGCAGCTGGCCAAATTCGAAAACGGTGTCGACAGGGCGAACCATCACCGCGGTCAGCGCGCTGGCATTGATCGCGAGCGCATCGCGCGGCGTTGCTAGCGTCACGAGGCCCGCGCCGGCCCGCAGCGCGCCGCGCGCGGCGAGCCGCGCAGCCCCCGTCGCAGCCGCATCGCCCGAGACCGCCAGCACATGACCCCGCGCGTATTTGTGGCCGTCGATGCGCGGCACCGGAAAGGCTGCACCCCAGACGGCCGGATCGTTCTCGAAGGTCTGCGGCCTGATCTCGCCCAGCACCGACGCCTCGATGCCGATGTCGGCGACGCTCACGCGGCCGCAATGCATCCGGCCAGGCAGCAAGAGATGCGCCGGCTTCTTGCGGAAGAAGGTGACGGTCTCGGCGGCGTTCACCGCCGCGCCGAGCACGGCGGCGCTGGTGCCGTTGATGCCGCTCGGCAAGTCGACCGCAAGCACCACGGCACCGTTGGCGTTGATCGCCTCGATCATTTCGCGCGCCTCGCCCTCGACGGGACGGCTGAGGCCGGCGCCGAACAGCGCATCGATGATCAGCGCCGGTCGTCCGATCGCCTGCGGATTGAACGGCAGCACTGGATGCTTCCAGCCGCGCGCGGCGGAGGCCGCGTCGCCCTGCAGCTGGTCGCGCTCGCACATCAGGATGACCGAGACCTCGCGCCCCTGCGCGGCGAGCTCGGCGGCTGCGACAAAACCGTCGCCACCATTGTTGCCGGGGCCGGCGACGATCAGGATCGGCCCCTCCTCCACCAGCGCATTGGCGGCTTCGGCGACGGCCTGGCCGGCGCTCAGCATCAGCTTGAAGCCGGGCGTGCCGGCCGCGATGCTGAGCTGGTCAGCGCGCTGCATTTCGGCGTTGGTCAGAATTTCCATGCCACTTCCCTGGTCCAAACGCCTTTTCAACAGGCACGTTCCATGCCGGCCCACCCGATGAAACGACGAACTGCACACATATTGAACCGTTTGCCTATTTCGTAGTCTTCGGTATTTTGGACCGGTCGGCGCCACCTATCAGAGATGCTCGTTAAAAGGCTGATAACGCTTCAATAATCAGGGCATTTGCAACTTGGCATAGACCCTGCTTTCGAGGAAGCCGCTTCGGTTTGTCGTGCTCACTGGCTTTTATCAGGGTGTGGCCGGCCGTTGTTGCCGGAGTGGTCAGGAATTCCGGCATAGCGAAGACACGATCGTGCGTGAGAAAAGCGCATCCTGACGAAGACGTTGCTATTTGATCGAAAGGCCGGGAGGCGCGCAGTGAAGAAAATCGAAGCCATCATCAAGCCATTCAAGCTCGACGAGGTGAAGGAAGCGCTTCAGGAAGTCGGCCTCCAAGGCATCACCGTCACCGAGGCCAAGGGCTTCGGCCGGCAGAAGGGTCACGCCGAGCTTTACCGGGGCGCAGAATACATCGTCGACTTCCTGCCCAAGGTGAAGATCGAGATCGTGATCGGCGACGATCTGGTCGAGCGCGCCATCGACGCGATCCGCCGCGCCGCGCAGACCGGCCGCATCGGCGACGGCAAAATCTTCGTCTCCAACATCGAAGAGGCGATCCGCATCCGGACCGGCGAATCCGGGCTGGACGCTATCTGAGCCGGGTGCTATCCCGCATTTTGCGACACTCTGAAAGAAAATAGGCTGCTTCGGCGGCCTGATTTCGTTTGTGCGGTTGCGCCAACTCGCCGCAAGCGACAACGAATCTGCTCACCTGGAAACCGACCCGCAGAGCCAAAAGGGGTATGCATGAAGACCGCCAAAGACGTCCTGAAATCGATCAAGGACAACGACGTCAAATACGTCGACCTGCGCTTCACCGATCCGCGCGGCAAGTGGCAGCACGTGACGTTCGACGTCAGCATGATCGATGAGGACATTTTCGCCGAAGGGACGATGTTCGACGGTTCCTCGATCGCCGGCTGGAAGGCGATCAACGAATCCGACATGTGCCTGATGCCCGATCCGGTGACCGCGACGATCGATCCGTTCTTCGCCGAGACCACGATGGTGATCACCTGCGACGTGCTCGAGCCGACCACCGGCGAGCCCTACAACCGCGATCCCCGCGGCATCGCCAAGAAGGCCGAGGCCATGGTGAAGTCGATGGGCGTCGGCGACAGCGTGTTCGTCGGCCCCGAGGCCGAGTTCTTCGTGTTCGACGACGTGCGCTATTCGGCCAACCCCTACAACACCGGCTTCCGGCTCGACTCCTCGGAACTGCCGATCAACTCCGACACGGAATATGAAGGCGGCAATCTCGGCCATCGCGTCCGCACCAAGGGCGGCTACTTCCCGGTGCCGCCGCAGGATTCGGTGCAGGACATGCGCTCGGAAATGCTGGGCGCCATGGCCAAGATGGGCGTCAAGGTCGAGAAGCACCATCACGAAGTCGCCTCCGCCCAGCACGAGCTCGGCATGAAGTTCGACACGCTGACGCTGATGGCCGATCACATGCAGATCTACAAATACTGCATCCACCAGGTCGCGCACATCTACGGCAAGACAGCCACCTTCATGCCGAAGCCGGTCTATGGCGACAACGGTTCGGGCATGCACGTGCACCAGTCGATCTGGAAGGACGGCAAACCGGTGTTCGCCGGCAACAAATATGCCGACCTGTCGGAGACCTGCCTGCACTATATCGGCGGCATCATCAGGCACGCCAAGGCGATCAACGCCTTCACCAACCCGTCGACCAACTCCTACAAGCGTCTGGTCCCGGGCTATGAGGCCCCCGTGCTGCTCGCCTATTCCGCGCGCAACCGCTCGGCCTCCTGCCGCATCCCCTACACCGCTTCGCCGAAGGCCAAGCGCGTCGAGGTGCGCTTCCCAGATCCGATGGCCAATCCCTATCTCGGCTTCGCTGCGATGCTGATGGCGGGCCTGGACGGCATCAAGAACAAGATCGATCCGGGTCCGGCGATGGACAAGGACCTCTACGACCTGCCGAAGGAAGAGCTGAAGCAGATCCCCACCGTTTGCGGTTCGCTCCGCGAAGCGCTGGAAAACCTCGACAAGGACCGCGGCTTCCTCAAGAACGGCGGCGTGTTCGACGACGACTTCATCGACGCTTACATCGAGTTGAAGATGACCGAAGTCGCCCGCTTCGAAATGACCCCGCATCCGGTCGAGTTCGAGATGTACTATTCGGGCTGACCGGCTCGAAGACCGTCACAGACAAAAGGCGCCCTTGCGGGGCGCCTTTTCGTTTTGGGCCAGTGCCATCGGTATTTGACCTCAAATGTCCTCCGGACAAAACATGTTTAAACCATCGCTCGCCCATGAGGACCCGTTGATCGACCGGCACTCCATCTCCTCCGCTACTCCGTCCGCGATCTGTTGATTCATCCATTGCAAGAATCGGCTCAACTCGAGGGCTCCGGCTTTGCGGAGCGCAATCACGTCGTCTCACGTCGCGGCATCAAATGCTCGAATAGCCCCATCGGCAACGGGAAGACGACGGTCGACGACCGCTCGCCCGCGATGTCGTGCAGGGCCGCGAAATAGCGGAGCTGCATCGCCTGGGGCTCCTGCGCCAGGATGCGGCCGGCCTCGACGAGCTTTTCGGCGGCCTGCTGTTCGCCCATGGCGTTGATCACCTTGGCGCGCCGCAACCGCTCGGCCTCGGCCTGCTTGGCGATCGCGCGCACCATGGTCTCGTTGAGATCGACGTCCTTGATCTCGATGCCGGTGACCTTGATGCCCCAGACGTCGGTCTGCTTGTCGAGGATCTCCTGGATGTCTGCGTTCAGCTTGTCGCGTTCGGCCAGCATCTCGTCGAGATCGTGCTTGCCGAGCACCGAGCGCAGCGTGGTCTGGGCGAGCTGGCTGGTCGCGGCCATGTAATCGCCGACCTTGATGATGGCGCGCTCGGGATCGACGATGCGGAAGTACAGCACGGCGTTGACCTTGACCGAGACGTTGTCGCGCGAGATCACGTCCTGGGGCGGCACCACCTGCACCATCACCCTGAGATCGACCCTGACGACCTGCTGCACCACCGGAATGAGGATGATGAGACCCGGCCCCTTCACTGCCGTGAAGCGGCCGAGCGTGAACACGACGCCGCGCTCGTATTCCCTGAGGATGCGGACGGCCTGGGTGAGAAACATGACGACGAGCAGCGCAAGCACCGCATAGATCGAATATTCAATCATCAGAGTTGACCTCCTTCGCCTTGGCCCGGACGCCGGACCACCAGCGTCAAATCGACGACCTTGGCGACCTCGACCCGCTCGCCGGGCCTGAAGATTTCGGCGCCGCGCGCTTGCCAGCGTTCGCCATGCGTAAAGACGTGACCTTCGGTCTCGTTCCAGTCGAGCACCTCGGCGGACAGACCTTGCATGGCTTGTACGCCGGCCCGGCCCGGACCTCTGCGGGCACGGCGAAGCGCGCCGAACACGACCAGCACGAAGCCGGTGAACATCGCCGCGACGATGCCGATGACCGTCCACGACAGCCGGTAGCCCGGCGCTTCGACCCGGACCAGCATAAGCGCTCCCAGCACGAAGGCGACGACGCCGCCGAGACCGATCACCACGGTAGGACTGAACGCCTCAATGGCCAGCAGCGCGATCCCGACCAGCATCAAGCCGAGGCCGGCATAGTTAATCGGCAGCAGGTTGAGGGCATAGAGGCCGATCAGCAGGCAGATTGTCCCGACGACTCCCGGAGCAACCGCGCCGGGGGACACGAACTCGAAGATCAGGCCGTAGATGCCGACCATCAGGAGAATGAAGGCGACATTGGGATCGGTGATGACCGCCAGGAATCGCGAGATCCAGCCGGCATCGACCGCTTCAATTACGGCGTCCTTGGTCGCGAGGCGCCGGGTCTTGCCGCCGGCGACCTCGACCACGCGACCATCGATCTGCCTCAGCAATTCGGCCTGATCGCGGGCGACGAGGTCGATGACCTGCGCCTGCAACGCGCCATTGGCAGAAAGGGTGGCGGCTTCGCGGACCGCCTTCTCGGCCCAATCCGCGTTGCGATTGCGCAGCTCGGCGAGGCTGCGGATGAAGGCGACGGCATCGTTCGTCGCCTTCGCCGTCATCGCATCCTTCGGCTCATCCTTCTTGTCCTTGCCATCCTTGCCATCCTTGTCGGGTGCGCCGCTCGGCAGGCCCGGAAACGAACCGCCGATCTGCACCGGCGTCGCGGCACCGATGTTGGTGCCCGGCGCCATCGCAGCGATATGCGTCGCATAGAGGATATAGGTCCCGGCGCTCGCCGCATGGGCGCCTGCCGGCGCAACGTAGCCCACCACGGGAACGGGCGAGGCCAGCACGTTCGCGATGATCTCGCGCATGCTGGAATTGAGACCGCCGGGCGTGTTCATTTTCAGGATCACGACCTCGGCGCGTCGTTCGCCGGCCCTTGCCAAGGCGTCCTTCACATAGGCGGCCGCCGCCGGTCCGATAGCTCCGTCGATCGTAACAGCCAGGGCAGGACGGCCGTTCTCCTCGGCTGCTCCGGGAAGCAGGCAGAAGATCAAAGCGACGAGGGAAATCGCCGCAACGAGGGCCGCCTTCATGATCTGCACGGCAAGGGCTCCCTTGCCGATCATATGGTGTTCGTTCCCTAGACCTCAATGCAGCGGCGCGCATGCCGCCGCTGTGATTGTGCGGCGCAGTGAGGTGCGGAGGCGACGATTGCTCCGCCTCACTTCTCTGGAAAATTCACGCCGATCTCCGTCACCACCACTGCGCTCGGACGATGTGGCGAGAGCGTGCTTGAACGCTCATCCATGCCTGCGTCCGCGTGCCTACGCCGCCGCGCGCTGCCGCGCCACCAGCGCCTCACCGAACGCCTCGAACAGCTTGCGGTTGATCGGATTGCGCTGCGGGTCGTATTCGGCGTGCCATTGCACGCCGAGCGCGAAGGTCGGCGCTTCGGCGATGCGGATCGCCTCGATGGTGCCGTCCTCGGCGACGCCCTCGATCAGCACGCGCTTGCCGGGCTCCAGGATGCCCTGGCCGTGCAGCGAATTGACCCGGATCTTGTCGCAGCCGAGAATCTTTGCGAAGGCGCCGCCGGGCGTGAGGTCGACCTCGTGGCGGTCGGCAAAGATCACGGTCGGATCGGGATGAATCTCGCCGTTCTCGAGGCGGGGCATGCGGTGGTTCATGCGGCCGGGGATTTCGCGGATCTCGGGGTGTAGCGAGCCGCCGAAGGCGACGTTCATCTCCTGCAGGCCGCGGCAGATGCCGAACAGCGGAATGCCGCGGGAGACGCAGGCGACCGAGAGCGCCAGCGCGACCTCGTCGCGGTGGATGTCGTAGGGCTCGTGCTTCTCGCAGGGGTCGACATTGAACCGGGTCGGGTGGACGTTGGCGCGAGCCCCCGTGAGGACGATGCCGTCGACCGTGTCGAGCAGCGCGCTGATGTCGGTGATATCAGGGGCTCCCGCGAACATCACCGGCAAACCGCCGGAGACCTCGGCCACGGCGCGCAAGTTTCGCTCGCCGACCATCTGGACCTGAAATCGATTTTCGACGCGATGGGCGTTCCCGATCACGCCGACGACCGGCTTTCTCATCTCCCGTTCCGACCTCCCCGCAACAAGATTCTCCGAACATGCCCTTCGAATGGAACAAATTCAACAGAAGGGATCGCGGGACGGCAATGCTATTTTCGCGCAAATGCTCCGCCAAGGACCCCACGCGTCCGCGGCCTTCACCCCTGGCGGCCGCGAGCGCTTCAATCCGGCGCACGGCCCGGGCTTGATCCCTAGTCAGATTTCACGAAAGAGTGCTTCCTGTCGGCCCCGAAAGGACATGATGTGAGCGTCTTCCGAGATGAACAGGCCAAGACCCGCTCCGATATTGCCTGGGGGATTGCGGTCGGCGGCATCGGGGTCGTCCTGTTCACCGCGGCTCTGGTCTTCACCTGGTATTTTGCCGCCACCCTGCTGCTGATCTTCGCCGGCATGCTGCTCGGCGTCGGCCTCAACGCGCTGACCAACGGGCTGGGCCGCCATGTCCGGCTGCCGCACGCGGTGCGGCTCGCGATCGTCTGCCTCGCGCTTGCCGCCATGCTGTCTGGCATCGCCTATCTCGGCGGCGCGACCATCGCCGAGCAGGCTTCGCTGCTCAGCAACACCATCAAGTCGCAGATCGGCAATGTGAAGTCGTTCCTGGATAACCACGGCGTCGACACCAGCTTCTTCGATTTCGGCAACGTTGCATCTGACGCCGCGGCCAATACACCGCCGGACTCGACGCCTTCGCCGGCAGCGCCACCGCACAGTCCGTTGCCTGGCGCCGGCGCGCTGGCCTCCAGCGGCGGAGCGATCGTGAGCCAGACCTTCAAGCTGCTGCTCGGCACCATCCACGGTGTGGGAAACATCTTCATCGTGCTGTTTCTGGGACTGTCCTTCGCCGCGCAGCCGGGTGTCTATCACGACGGGCTGCTGTTTCTCGCGCCGGCGAAGCATCGCATCCGCGCGACCCTCATCGTCGACCGCATCGGCGAGACGCTTGAACGCTGGCTGATCGCGCAAATCATCGTCATGCTTGCGGTCGGGGCGGTAACCTGGGCTGGCCTTGCGGCCATCGGCATCCCGGGCTCGTTCATCCTGGGAATTCAGGCCGGCCTGCTGGCCTTCATCCCGACCGTCGGCGCCATCATCGCCGGCGTCGTCGTGGTGCTGGCGAGCCTCGCCTCGGGCTGGGTCCCGGCGCTGTCGGCCGTGATCCTGTTCCTCGGCGTGCACGCGATGGAGAGCTACGTGCTGACCCCGATCCTGCAGCGCCAGGCGCTCGACATCCCGCCAGCCACGCTGTTTGCGTTCCAGATCCTGCTTGGCGTCGTCTTCGGGGTCTGGGGCCTTGCGCTGGCGCTACCACTCGTCGCCATCGCCAAGGTCATGATCGACCATTTCAAAGCGTACGATGCGCCGCCTCTGACCGAGGCGGCCTGACCCCTAGTCAGGCCGTCAGCACGGTTTCGGTGTGCTCGACCTCCGGGGGCGAGGCAAAATACTGGCCGACGAGGCCGCGCCATTCGGTGAAATTCTCCGAGCTGCGGAAATCGACGGTGTGGTTTTCCAGCGTCGCCCACTTCACCATCAGCCGGTAGCGCTGCGGCTTCTCGATCGACTTGTGCAGTTCGAAACCGTGAAAGCCCTTGGCGCGGCCGAAAGCGGCCTTGGCCTTGGCGACGGCGGCCTCAAAGTCCTTCTCGCTACCCGGCTTGACATCGATTTGCGCGATCTCGGTGATCATCGGCTTCCACCCTTTATTGTTCGATGGGCGTATCTACCGCAGCAGCCGGCAAAGAAAAAGGCGCCGAAACGGCGCCCTGCCCGGTCAAAAATGCGCCGCTCTCAGGCGAGCAGCAGCGCGATGCCGGCCACGATCAGCGTGCAACCGATGAACAGCGCGACCGGCCAGTAGCTGCGGCCTTGCGTGTAGCGGCCTTGCGTGTAGCGGCCTTGGGCGCGGCGTTCGGTGATCAGCGCGTTCTCGTATTCATCCGCGGTGGAGAACAGACACGCGAAGCCGCCGCGTGCCGAGGCCGCAGCAGCTTCGAGCGACATCAGGGCAGCCTGCGGGTTCTGTCGACGGATCGATTCCATGACCGCAATGGTAGGGATCGAATGGTAAACAGAGGCTTACCGCAAGCTCCCGCGCCTTATGCGGTGGCCGGACGCGCCTGCTGCGCGCCGGTCCGCGCGGCGCTCTGGCGGCGCCAGTTCTCCAGCGACAGCGGCAACTCCTCCGCCGCCTCGACGCGGTTGCGGCCGCCGCGCTTGGCCTGGTAGAGCGCGGTGTCGGCCGAGGCCAGCAGCACCTCGAGCTCGGTGCCGGCCGGACCGCCCGCGACGCCGATGCTGACGGTGGTGTCGACCGGGCCTTCGTCGACCACGACGCCGGAGGTTTCGAACGCCTCGCGCACGCGCTCGGCGACCAGCACGCCTTCCTCCAGCGCACACGGCAGCAGCGCGGCGAACTCCTCGCCGCCGATGCGGCCCGACAGGTCGGAGATGCGCAAATTGCTGACGACCACGGTCGAGAACAGCTTCAGCATCTCGTCGCCTGCAGGATGGCCGAAGCGATCGTTGATCGACTTGAAATGGTCGATGTCGAAGATCATCACCGTGACCGGGCGCCCGGCCTTGGCCTCGCGCTCGATCACGCGCGCGCAGGCTTCGGAGAAGCCACGACGGTTGAGCATGCCAGTCAGGGGATCGGTCGATGCGGCAGTCCGGTGCGCGGTCACGGTGCGCTCCGACACCAGCATGAAGATCACGAACACGGTGCCGACGGCGTAGAGCACGAGTTCGACCGCAAACACGGTGACCCAGATGCTCGTCGAGAAGGCGGCATCGTGCGGGCGCAGGAAGCTGCCCAGCAGGATCGGCAGCATCAAGACGCAGCCGTGCATCACCGGCACCACGAAGGCCGGCCAGCGCCGTTGCAGGCTCTTGCGCCGCTCAACCCAGAGCTCGCTTGCGGTCAGCGCCGCATAGACCGAGACGATGCCGGCGCCGACGATCATGCGCAGCATGGACGCTGTGGGATCGAGCAGCATGGCGGCGGCGACCCAGGCGAGCGCGCCGACGAGGAGGCCTGGCCAGTTCGGCTTGCGGCCGTGGAAGACGCGCGCCGCATTCCACACCATCCCGCAGGCGACAAAACCGACCGCGTTTAACGCGAGATAGAGGTGTGGCCCGAACTTGTCGCCGGCCGCGGTCCACAGCGCGACGGAGGCGGCACCGAGCAGATAAGCGGTACCCCACCATTTCAGCGCAGGACTGTTCTCCTGCCTGCCGAAAAAAACCATCATGGCGCCGAGCAGTGCGGCAACCATGGTGGCAACCAAATAGAGCGTGATGCTATCGAGCGACATCATGTCGGCCCCCTCTAAGACATAGCAGTTACGCGATCGGCACATCCGATTTGCGCGCCCTTCCAAATGCGACGCTATGTCTCGCGGGTTCCATTCAGGTTTTCGTGCGTGCCCAAGTTTTCGGGAAACACGCCATCAATTTGCATACAAACGAACAACAAAAAGGGCGCTGAAATCAGCGCCCTTTTGCATCTCATTGAAGCCGCTTTCGCGGCGAATGCGACCGAAGCGATTAACGCTTCGAGAACTGGAAGGAGCGGCGGGCCTTGGCCTTGCCGTACTTCTTGCGCTCGACCACGCGGGAGTCGCGGGTGAGAAAGCCGCCCTTCTTGAGCACGGTGCGCAGCTCCGGCTCGAAATAGGTGAGCGCCTTCGAGATGCCGTGACGGACCGCGCCGGCCTGGCCGGACAGACCGCCGCCGGCGACGGTACAGATCACGTCGTACTGGCCGGAACGCTGGGCCACCGAGAACGGCTGCTCGATCATCATTCGCAGCACGGGACGGGCGAAATAGACCTCGACCTCGCGCGCGTTGACCGTGACCTTGCCGGCACCCGGCTTGATCCAGACGCGGGCGACCGCGTCCTTGCGCTTGCCGGTGGCATAGGCGCGGTTGAACTTGTCGACCTTCTTCTCGTGCTTGGGCGCCTCAGGCGCCGCCGCCGTCTTGAGCTGCGAGAGCTGGTCGAGCGACTGGATGGATTCGGCCATGTTATGCGGCCCTCGTGTTCTTGCGGTTCAACTTGGCGATGTCGATCTTCTCGGGCTGCTGCGCCTCGTGCGGGTGATCGGCGCCGCCGTAGACACGGAGGTTGCCCATCTGCACGCGGCCGAGCGGACCACGCGGGATCATGCGCTCGACGGCCTTCTCGAGCACGCGCTCGGGATGTTTGCCCTCGAGGATCTGGCGCGCGGTGCGCTCCTTGACGTGGCCGACGTAGCCGGTGTGCTTGTAATAGGTCTTCTGCTCGCGCTTGCGACCGGTGAGGACCGCATGCTGCGCATTGATGATGATGACGTTGTCGCCGCAATCAACGTGCGGGGTGTAGGTCGGGAGGTGCTTGCCGCGCAGGCGCATGGCGACGATGGTGGCGAGACGGCCGACGACCAGACCCTTGGCGTCGATCAGCACCCACTTCTTCGTCACCTCAGCCGGCTTTGCCGAAAAGGTTTTCATGTCAGAGTTTCCGTGGACGGGGAGCATCGGCGCGAACACCGCACCGGACTGCGCGGTTTTCTAAAGAAGAGACGCGCCACGGTCAATGCCCGAGAATGTAAATTAGTTTGGCGAAATCAATTACTTAGAAATATGGTGCTATATTACCTGCAAAAACATCAAACATTTGGAATGGAATAGGTCGAGGTGACATGCGCGATCGGATCGGGCGAGGTGCCGGACAACAGCTTCACCTCGCCGACCGCCAGGCGTTTGCCGAGTTTGAGCAGCCGCGCTTCCGCCAGGACGTCCTGCCCCGGCTGGCCCTTGCGGAGGAAATTGATGTTGAGATTGGTGGTGACCGCGAGCCCGACCGGCCCGATGGCGGACAGCAGCACCACGTACATGGCGAAATCGGCGAGCGCCATCAGCGTCGGTCCGGACACGGTTCCGCCCGGCCGCAGCATCCGTTCGCTGAAACACTGGCGCAACAGGCAGGTCTGGCCGTCCGCGCTCTCGATGGCGATGTCGTCGCCGCTGAAGGCCTGGGGAAACTGGTCGCGAAGAAACCGTTCGACCTCCGCCACGCTCATTTTCGCTGCCGCCATACCGCCCCTCACCCTCGATTGTCCTCGCCTGTTACATTAAGTTAAGTGTGTCATCCAACTGGAATATCCGATGTCAGTCCAGCCCTTCCCCTCCCCGGAGCCGCCGATCCTCCTGCGCGAGATCGTTGGCAGCGTTGCCGTACTCACGCTGAACCGACCGGCCGCGCGGAACAGCCTCTCGGGGGCGATGATTGGGCAGTTGCATGCGAGCATCAACGCAATTGCAGAAGACAAGCGCATCCGCGCCGCCGTCATTGCCGCCAACGGTCCCGCGTTCTGCGCCGGACACGATATGAAGGAGCTGACCGCGCGCCGCACCGATCCTGATCGCGGCCGCGCCTTCTTCGCCGAGATCATGAACGCCTGCAGCGCGATGATGCAGGCCATCGTGCACCTGCCCAAGCCCGTGGTCGCGTCAGTCCAAGGCATTGCCACTGCCGCGGGCTGCCAGCTCGTGGCCAGCTGCGACCTCGCGATCGCCTCTGAGGACGCGAAGTTCGCCACGCCCGGCGTCGACATCGGCCTGTTCTGCTCGACGCCGATGGTGGCGCTGTCGCGCAACGTCCCGCGCAAGCAGGCGATGGAGATGCTGCTCACGGGCGAGCCTGTCACGGCCGACCGCGCCCGCGAGATCGGCCTCGTCAATCGCGTGGTGCCCGCCGGCGCTGAACTCGGCGCCGCGATCGAGCTTGCGCAACAGGTCGCGCTGAAATCCGCCTACACCGTCAAGCTCGGCAAGGAGGCATTCTATCGCCAGGCTGACATGACCCTTGCGGACGCCTACCGCTATGCGGCAGAGGTGATGACCGAGAACATGATGGCGCGCGACGCCGAGGAAGGCATCAAGGCCTTCATCGAGAAGCGCGAGCCGACTTGGCGGGATGAATAACCAATTCCTCATCCTGAGGAGCCGCGGAACGCGGCGCCTCGAAGGATAGAGGCCCGATTGTGGTTCGAGACGCGCGTGCCGCGCTCCTCACCATGAGGGTCCCAGAAAGAAAAAGATGAACCACGACGCCTATCCCGACAATTACATCCGCGGCATCCTCAACAGCGTGAAGTCGATCGCGATGGTCGGCGCCTCGCCGGTCAATGTGCGGCCGAGCTATTTCGCGTTCAAATATCTGGCGCAGCGCGGCTATGACATGATCCCGGTCAATCCCGGCCATGTCGGCAAGGAGCTGCTCGGAAAGCCCTTCGTCGCTTCGCTCTCCGACATCGGTCATCCCGTCGATATGATCGATATCTTTCGCAACTCCAGCCACATCATGCCCGTGGTCGAAGAGGCGCTCACGCTCGATCCGTTGCCGAAGGTGATCTGGATGCAACTCGGCGCCCGCGATGACGCGGCGGCGGCGAAAGCGGAATCCGTCGGCATCAAGGTGGTGATGAACCGCTGCCCCAAGATCGAATATGGCCGCTTGTCGTCCGAAATCTCCTGGATGGGCGTGAATTCACGCACGCTCAGTTCCAAGCGGGCGCCGGCGCCGACGCAAGGTATGCGGCTCTCCCTCAATCGAATGAGTGTCGGGGGCGGCGACACCGCGGCATCCGATCGCGCCGCCAAAAACAAGACCGAGCAGAGCTGAGACTATCGCGAAGGATTCATTTCGCGAACGCGACAATGCGTAGCAAGATCATTCCGATATGAAGCGGCAGCTTGACGGCGGCCACGGCGCCCATCAGCATGCCGCGCGATTTCAGGCCAAAAGAACAGGACGCCCTCAATGAGCGATCGCCTTCCGGGATTTTCAACGCTCGCCGTGCATGCCGGTGCCCAGCCCGATCCCACCACCGGCGCGCGCGCGACTCCGATTTACCAGACGACCTCTTTCGTCTTCAACGACGCTGACCACGCCGCCTCGTTGTTCGGCCTGCAGGCATTCGGCAATATCTACACTCGCATTGGCAATCCGACCAATGCGGTACTGGAAGAGCGCGTCGCCGCGCTCGAAGGCGGCACGGCTGCACTCGCGGTGGCCTCCGGCCACGCAGCGCAGGTCGTGGTGTTGCAGCAATTGCTGCAGCCCGGGGACGAATTCATTGCCGCGCGAAAACTCTATGGCGGCTCGATCAACCAGTTCACGCATGCGTTCAAGAGTTTTGGCTGGAACGTGGTGTGGGCTGATCCCGACGACATCGCCAGCTTTGAGCGCGCGGTGACGCCGCGCACGAAAGCCATCTTCATCGAGTCCATCGCCAATCCCGCCGGCAGCATCACCGACATAGAGGCGATCTCGACTGTGGCAGCCAAGGTCGGCGTTCCGCTGATCGTCGACAACACGCTGGCTTCGCCCTATCTGATCCGGCCGATCGATCACGGCGCCGACATCGTCGTGCATTCGCTGACAAAATTCCTGGGCGGCCACGGCAATTCGCTCGGCGGCATCATCGTCGATGCCGGCACGTTCGACTGGTCCAAGGGCGGCAAGTATCCGATGCTGTCGGAGCCGCGCCCGGAATATCACGGCATCCGGCTCCAGGAGACGTTTGGCAATTTCGCCTTCGCGATCGCCTGCCGCGTGCTCGGCCTGCGCGATCTCGGCCCTGCGCTGTCGCCGTTCAACGCCTTCATGATCCTCACCGGCATCGAAACGCTGCCGCTGCGCATGCAGAAGCACTGCGACAATGCCAAGGCAGTCGCCGAATTCCTCGCCGGCCATCCGGCGGTGGCCTCGGTGAACTATGCGGGCTTGGCAAGCGACAAGTACAACCAGCTCGCGCGCAAATATGCGCCGAAGGGCGCGGGCGCGGTGTTCACCTTCAGCCTCAAGGGCGGCTATGACGCCGGCGTCAGCCTGGTGTCGAAGCTGCAGCTGTTCTCGCACCTCGCCAATGTCGGCGACACCCGCTCGCTCGTCATCCACCCGGCCTCGACCACGCACAGCCAGCTCGACGACGCCGCCAAGATCAAGTCCGGCGCCGGCCCCGACGTGGTGCGGCTCTCGATCGGCATCGAAGACAAGGAAGATTTGATTGCCGATCTGGAGCAGGCGCTGGGCTAATTGTTGTCGTTCCGGGGCGGTGCGGAGCACCGAACCCGGAACCTCGGCATCGTCTGGTCATCTCTGGATTCCGGGTTCGACGCTTCGCGCCGCCCCGAAATGACGGTAGCCGTTCCAGTTAACAGTCATTAACCATATCTGCCCCATACATCGTCCTTGGATCGCCCCTTTGATTCGGAGCCGACGATGCTGCGCTGGATGGTGCCTGCCCTTGCGGCGATGCTGACGGTCTCAACCGCCCTCGCCGCTGATCTGCCGGCGACGCCGAAGCGGCGGGCCGTGTCGCCCCAGGGGCCGCCAAAGGTCTATGTCGAAACCGATCCGGATGCGCTGATCTCGCCCGCCTATGGCATCGGCAGCTATATCCGCAACCTGCCGGGCACGCCGCTGCTGCCCGGCTCGCATACGCTGCCGGGCTATTACGGCCGCCCGTGGGACTACGACTATCAGGGCTCGTATTACGGCGGGAAGCAGGTCGACTACTTCTGGCGCCTGCCCTATTCGTGCGGCATCTACGGCTATTGCTGATCAGCCAGCATCAACCGACCTGCCCGACCGGAACCGCTTGCGGCTGCGCTTGCGCAGATTGCCGCGAGGCGAGCCGCTCCACTTGCATCACCGCCAGCGTGAGCACCACGATCGCAATCGCCTGATGCGCGAGTGCGAGCCCGATCGGCACCTGGTTGAGCAGCGTGAGGATGCCGAGCACGGCCTGCAGGCTTACTGCCGCAAACAGCCACACGGCTCCGCTCGCCGCCGAACCTGCACGCGAGCGCAGCGCATCGAACGCATGCAATGCCGCCAGCGCGAACAGCGCATAGGCGGTCATGCGGTGCTCGAATTGCACCGTCAGGACGTTGTCGAACATGTTGCGCCACCATGGCGTCTCGAACCACAGCCGGTCCGGGGACGGAATCAACGCACCGTCAATCTGCGGCCAGGTGTTGAAGGCGCGGCCCGCGCGCAGGCCCGCGACCAGCGCGCCGAAATAGATCTGCACGAAGGTCACGCCGAGCAAGAGCGCGCTGGTGAAGCGCAGCCGCGCGGACGCGGCGATCTGCGGCCGTTCCTTGAGCCGCCGCACGGTCCAGACGATACCGGCAAAGATCAGCAGCGCCAGCATCAGATGCGTCGCCAACCGATATTGCGAGACCTCGACACGCTCAGTGAGGCCCGAGGCGACCATCCACCAGCCGACCGCACCCTGGAGCCCACCGAGTGCGAACAGCAGCCACAGCCGCCGCTTCAGCTCACTGGAGAGGCCGCCACGCCAGAGGAAGAACAGGAACGGCAGCAGATAGGCAACGCCGATGAAGCGGCCGAGCAGCCGGTGGCTCCATTCCCACCAGAAGATCTGCTTGAACTCGGACAGGCTCATGCCGGCGTTGAGCTCGCGGTATTGCGGGATCTCCTTGTAGGCCTCGAAGGCGTCAGTCCATTGCGCTTCCGAGAGCGGCGGAACACTGCCCGTGACCGGCTTCCACTCGACGATCGAAAGGCCGGATTCCGTCAGCCGGGTCGCGCCGCCGACCAGCACCATCAGCGCGATCAGCGCGGCCACGGAAATCAGCCACCAGCGCACAGCGCGCTGCGGTTCGGACGGGACGGAAATCGGCGCCATTTCAGGAGCTAAACCAGGCCTTTGGCTAAGAGACTTGAACCGGACTGCGTGCCCCTTATAGTCCCCCGCTCCCGCAGCGCAAGTTACGCGAAAGCCGCAAGTCCCGCCATGACGATCCGCACCCGCAAGTTCCTCGGCGCCATCCTGCTCCTGGTGCTGGCCACCGTCTGGGCCCTGCTCGGCATGGCCTTGGCGCAGATGCCGTGGATCGCCGCGTCCGGCTGGCGGCAGGCGGTCTATTACGTGGTGGTCGGCATGGGCTGGGTGCTGCCGGCGATGCCGATCGTGAGCTGGATGCAGCGGCCGGACCGCGTCAGGTCTGGCTCGTGACGCTGCCGGTCGGTCTCACCGGCGCAAAGGCAACACCTGATACCAGCACGCGCAGCATGCGCAGCGATTGCATCCGGCCATCCCAGGAAATCCGCGGCAGCGCGCGCAGATTGGTGCGCCCCTCCGCATCCACGATGCCCGGGATGGTCGACACGGCGCTGGCAAATCCGGCCTCCTCCGCCATCACGACATGGCTGCGCCGGAAGGAAGAGCGGTCGCCGAACGGAAAGGCGAGATGCCTGACATCGCGGCGAAAGGCGGCTTCCGCAACGGCCTTGCCCATGGTCATCTCGCGCAGCGCGGCCGCGTCCTTCATGTTGGCAAGAACAGGATAGTTCACGGTCGCACTGCCGATCGTCACCAGCGGATCGGCAGCCAGCTTCGCCAGGTCTTCCCAATCCATCGACGCTTCGCGCGAGAGCGCGGCGAGGTCGACCCGGTAGCGCGTGCAGAGATCGGCGATGGCCGTCGATAGATCCGGCGGGGGCAGCGAGCGCAGCCAACCTTCGAGAAGCGAGAACAGCGCCTGCTTCTCGGCATTGCCTGTGACGGTAAAGCGCTGCTCCTTCCCGCCCATCATCAGGTTGATGCGGCTCTCGCGCGCGATCACCTGCTCGAGGCCGAGCCACCAGGCTTCTCCGACACCGTCGGGAAAGGCGGTGGGAACGTAGATGGTGAAAGGAACCGCATGACGCGTCAGCAACGGATACGCGAAGCTGATGAGGTCCTTGGGCGCGCCGTCGAAGGTGAGGGCCACGAAGCGCCGCTTCTCCGGCAGCGTCACTGCACGGCGGCAAACCTCGTCCATGCCGAGGAAGTCGTATCGCCAGCGCTTCAGCGCACGGATGGCGCGATCGAGGAATTGCGGCGTGATCTCGTGCTTTCGCAGCGGCTGGAATCCGCCGCGCCGCCGCGGCCGCACGCGCGAGAAGCGCAGGATGGCGCCGGCGCCACGGCTGCGCAGCGCAGCCTGGCCGGTGAACCAGGCCAGCTCGAGGCGCAGCCGCTCCAGCCATCTGTCATCCGCAGCCAATATCCCACCTTCGCGTTCGCCGGCGGCCGTTCCCTCGCCCGTTGTCATTACCCTTTATTGACATTTCTTTGCAAAGGTCGGCCACAGGCCGAACTACGCATTTTTTTCATTTCTCGACAGGTTTCGCGAATGACCATGGCTGCGGCGGTGCAAAGCCGGACGGCAGAATCGCCCGCGCGGTCGAAAGCGAGCCGGATCGTGCATGTCGATATCGTCACCGATCTCGGCGAGGCTGAGGCGGTCTGGCGCGCATCCGAGGAGAGCGGCCACCTCTTCACGCCCTACCAGCGCTTCGACCTGCTGAGCCCGTGGCAGCGGCTCGTCGGCAGCCACGAAGGCGCCCGCCCCTTCATCGTCATCGCCCGCGACGCCGAGCGCCAGCCGCTCCTGCTGCTGCCGCTCTCCCTGCGCCAGAGCCATGGCGTGCGCACCGCCTGCTTCATGGGGGGCAAGCACACGACTTTCAACATGGGCCTGTGGAACGCCGAGTTCGCAGCGCAGGCTACCATCGCCGATCTCGACGCGCTGCTTGCGCCGGTGCGCGAACATGTCGACGTGCTCGCACTAACCCAGCAGCCGCTGCGCTGGCACGACCAGCAGAACCCGTTTGCACTTCTGTCGCGGCAGAGCTCCATCAACGGTTGCCCGCTGCTGCTCATGGAGCCAGGCGGGCCACCCGCATCGCGGATCAGCAACTCCTTCCGCCGCCGCCTCAAGAGCAAGGAAAAGAAGCTCCAGGCGCTTCCCGGCTATCGCTATCACCTCGCTACCACCGATGCGGACGTCACCCGCCTGCTCGACTGGTTCTTCCGCGTCAAGCCGGCGCGGATGGCGGAACAAAAGCTGCCCAACGTCTTCGCCGAGCCGGGCGTCGAACAGTTCGTCCGCAGCGCCTGCCTGTCGCCGCGCGGCGAGGGCCGCGTTATCGACATCCACGCGCTCGAATGCGACGACGAGGTGATCGCGATCTTTGCCGGCGTCGCCGATGGCCAGCGCTTCTCGATGATGTTCAACACTTACACGATGTCCGAGCACGCCCGCTACAGCCCCGGGCTGATCCTGATGCGCTACATCATCGACCGCTACGCCGAGCGCGGCTACCGCTCGCTCGACCTCGGCATCGGCTCGGACGAGTACAAGCGCATGTTCTGCAAGGACGACGACGACATTTTCGACAGCTTCGTCCCCCTGACCTCGCGCGGCAAGCTCGCGGCCATGGCGATGTCCTCGCTGAGCCATGGCAAGCGGCTGGTGAAGCAGAACCAGATGCTGTTTGATCTGGCGCGCAAGCTGCGGCAGGCGTTCGGGTAGGCTCCGAGGCTTCGCCGATAATCTATTCACTCGCGGGCTGCCGCCCTTACCCTCCCCTGGAGGGCAGGGTCGATCGCGCGAAGCGCGAGCGGGGTGGGGTGATCTCTCCACTCGGGCAGCGCGTCCGCGGAGAGACTGTCACCCCACCCCGTCTCACATTTCGCTTCGCTCAATGTAAGCCGACCCCTCCCCCTCCAGGGAAGGGTAAGAGGCAGTGCGGCCGTTGCTAAACTGGCCGATAAACGACGACGACGTCCCTCGCCTATGCCGCCACCACGCTTGGTGTTTCCAGCGCATTCGACGGCTGCACAGGCCTGCTCAGCATCGTCACCTCGCTGAAGCCGACGGCCGTCAGCTGCTCGCACATCAGCGTGCGCGCGTCCTGGGTCATCGACGCATCCGGCACCACGACGGCGCGGGCATGCGCCGTCAGCAGCTCCGCCGGCAGGTCGGATGCGCTTCCCGCATCAAGCAGCACGTGATCGTAGGCACGAAGCAGCGCGTCGATCGCGAGCGTCACCCGAGGCGATTGCAGCAGGCTGCGCTCGAAACCGGGACGGCCGGCCATGGCCAGGTGCAGCCGCGAGAGCTTATCCCGGGTGATGATTTGCGCGAACGAGGCCTCACCCTGCATCAGCTCGGCAAGGCCGGGCGCCGTGGCATCGACGGACACCGCGGCGATCGTCAGCGAGGACCCGGCGAGATCGACCACGATGACGCGTGCGTCGCGCGCCAAATGGCGCGCGAGTGTCAGCGCCGAGAGCGTAATGGCTTCGCCGGACGCAGTGCCCAGAACCGTGACCTTCTTCGCTGCTGGACCCGCGGCACGCAAGGAATCGGCCAGACGTTCGATCTCGGAGAATTCGCTGACGTCGCCATCGGCCGTCAGCTCCGGCTGGAGCGGTGCGGGCTCTTCCACGACCGGAGCGACAATTGGTTCGACGAACGGCTGGACCACCCGCTCTTGCCGCACCGGCGCCTGCACCGGAGCGAACACAGCCACCGCGCGCGGCGCGGTCTGGCGGAGCAGCTCGCCGGTGACGACGACGCCGGACGAGAGCAGCAGCGTCGCGATCGTCGCGATCAGCACGATCGGCAGCTTCTTGGGATAGGCCGGCGTGTTCGAGACCATGGCGCGCGAGATGATGCGGCCATCGGTCGGCGCGGTGTCGATGGTCTCGCGGGTGTTGGCCTCGCGATATTTGGCGAGATAGGTCTCGAGCAGGTCGCGCTGCGCCTTGGCCTCGCGCTCGAGCGCGCGCAGCTGCACGTCCTGACCGTTGGTCGACGTCGCCTGCTTCTTGAGCTGCTCGAGGCTCGCCGATAATTCCTGCACCCGGCCGCTGGCGAAGCGTGCATCGTTTTCCAGCGAACGGGCGATCTTGGCGGCTTCATCGCGGATCTGGTTGTCGAGATCGGCAAGCTGCGCCTTCAGCTCCTTGATGCGCGGATGATTGCCGAGCAGCGTCGAGGATTGCTCGGCCAATTGTGCCCGCAGCTGCACGCGCTGCTGGGACGGCCCGCGAATCGATTCCGAGTTCAGCACCTCGGAGGCCTCGATCGGCTTGCCGCTCTGGAGCATCTCGCGGATCAGCCGCGCCTTGGCTTCGGCATCGGCCTTCAGCGCACGCGCGTTGTTGAGCTGGGTGTTGACCTCGCCCATCTGCTGGTTCGACAGCGTGGTGTTGTTGGTGCCAACGAACAGGCTCGACTTGGAGCGGAAATCCTCGGCCTTGGCCTCGGCCTCGGAAACGTTCCGCCGCAGCTCGTCGATCCGGCCGGCATACCACTGGCTGGCGTTCTTGGCCTGCTCCTGGCGCGCATCCTGCTGGAGCACGAGATAGCCGTCGGCGATCGAGTTGGCGACGCGCGCGGCGAGATCCGGATCGGCGGATTGGAATTCGATCACGATCACCCGCGACTTGTCGACGGCGTAAGCCTGGAGGCGCTCGTAATAGGCGTCGAGCACGCGCTCTTCCGGCGTCATCGAGAACGGATCGCGGCCGATGCCGACCATGGCCGCCAGCGATTTCAGCGGCGAGATGCCTTGCAGCACCGGATCGAATTCGGGCCGTTCCGCAAGCTTGTTCTTCCTGATGATCTCGCGCGCGAGATCGCGCGACAGCACGAGCTGCACCTGGCTCGTGACGGCCTCGGCGTCCAGCGCCTGCCGTTCCTCGGTGCGGTCGCTGTTCGGCCGCAGGAACACGTTCTCTCGGCCGTCGATCAGGATGCGCGCCTCGGACTTGTAGCGCGGTGTGACGAGATTGACGGCAGCAATGGACGCGACGAGCGCGAGCACCGTCGGCACGATGATCCAGCCGCGCTTGCGCGCCAGCACCGCGCCAAGCGCGTGCAGGTCGATGTCGCCGGATTCAACAGGAGCCTGCTTCGGAGCAGCGGGCGCAGGCTTGGCTTCAACCTTGGGCGCGGCTTCGGCCAACATGGCCTCGGCGACCTTGGGCTCAGCTTTGGACTTCGACACGGCCCGCTCGATCACAGCCTTGTCCTTGCCGGCACGCCAGAACGCTAAACGCATCGAACACTCCCGCAGGGCAATGCTGCGACTCTACCTCAACCGGGGCGATTACACTCCATTAAGGTTGCCGCTGCGTTAATCGTGCCGCGCGGCGACCGGCAAACTCGCACTCGTCACCGTTTGTTAACCACGAGGGCTCTTAATCCATCTCGATATTTCGAAGATTGTTCGAGCATTCGCCGGACGCCGCGCTGGTTCTGATCATGCCCCCCTCTCCCGACCGGCCGCTCCGCATCCTCCACGCCGTGCGCGCTCCCGTCGGCGGCATCTTCCGCCACATCCTCGACCTCGCCAACGGCCAAGTCGACCGCGGCCATTATGTCGGCATCCTCGCCGACAGCCTCACCGGCGGGGAGCGCGCCGACAAGGCGCTGGCCGAGCTCGCGCCGCGGCTGAAGCTCGGCGTGCATCGCCTCGCGATCCGCCGTGAACCGTCGCCCGATGATGTCCTGGTATGGCTGCGGATGCGGCGCCTGATCGCCAGCCTCAAGCCCGACGTCATGCACGGCCATGGCGCCAAGGCCGGCGCCTTCGTCCGGATGCGGCGGCGCTCGGACGACACCATCCGCATCTACACCCCGCACGGCGGCTCGCTGCATTATCCTCTCAACACCTTCAAGGGCGAGTTCTACGCCCGGCTCGAACGCACGCTGATGGATGCGACCGATCTGTTCCTGTTCGAGAGCGCGTTCGCCCGCGACACCTATCAGCGCATCGTCGGCACGCCCAAGGGCGTGGTGCATTGCGTTTTCAACGGCGTGACACCGGAAGAATTCGAGCCTGTCATCACCGCCGAGGATGCGACCGATCTCTGCTATGTCGGCGAGTTCAGGCACATCAAGGGCGCGGATTTGCTGGTCGATGCGGTGGCGCGCCTGCACGCAAGTGGCAGGAAGGTCACGCTGACCCTCGGCGGCGACGGCGAGGAAATGGCGGCCTTGAAAGCGCAGGTCGAGAAGCTCGGCCTCGCGAAGGCCATCCGCTTCATCGGTCACGTCAAGGCGCGCTACGGCTTCTCCAAAGGGCACCTGCTGGTCGTGCCCTCGCGCGGCGATTCCATGCCCTATGTCGTGATTGAAGCGGGAGCCGCCGGCATTCCCATGATCGCGGCCCGGGTCGGCGGCATCCCCGAGATTTTCGGGCCCGAGAGTCCCGCCCTGTTCGCGGCAAGCAACGCCGAGGCGATGGCTGAGGCGATCGCCGCTGCGCTCGACGATCCCGAGGCAACGGCAGAGCGCGCGGTGTCCCTCCGCCAGCGCATCTCCGCACATTTCTCCCAGCAGGCGATGGTCGACGGCGTGCTCGCGGGCTATCGCCACGCATTTGCCAATCATTAACCATCCTCAAGGCCGCTTTAGAAAATCTTCCGATTTGTTCGATAATCGAGCTGCCAGGGGATGCTCGCCCGGGCGCAAGATTGCTGCCCCCGGGTTTTTCGGAATGGACGTGGACGCCCGTGGAACCGCTCAACGCACGCTCGATGCTCGATGCCGCGACCAGCGCCGCGGCCGGCCCGGTTGATAAACCCTTCGTCGAACGACGGCGCCGGCTGACGCCGGCTGCGCTCGAGGTCGTCAATCAGAAGGTCGCCCGCGCCTATTCGCCGATCGTGATCACAGGCTTCGTGCGCGCGGCGGACTTCACGCTGCTGAGCCTCGTCGGGGCCGCGCTCTATGCCGGCTATGTCATGCCGATGTCGGGCTTCAGCTGGGTTTATCCTGCGCAGATCGTGGCCGTCGCGATGGCAGCGGTGGTCTGTTTCCAGGCCGCCGACATCTACCAGGTGCAACTGTTCCGAGGGCAGCTGCGGCAGATGAGGCGGATGATCTCGTCCTGGTCGTTCGTCTTCCTGCTGTTCATCGGCGTCTCCTTCTTCGCCAAGTTCGGCAGCGACATGTCGCGGCTCTGGCTCGCCGCCTTCTTCTTTCTCGGCCTCGCCGCGCTGATCGGCGAACGTCTCGTGCTGCGCTCGCTGGTGCGCAACTGGGCCCGTCAGGGCCGGCTCGACCGCCGCACCATCATCGTCGGCTCCGATCGCAATGGCGAGGAGCTGGTCGAGGCGCTGAAGGCGCAGGACGACTCCGACATCCACGTGCTCGGCGTGTTCGACGACCGCAACGACAGCCGCGCGCTCGACACCTGCGCCGGCGCACGCAAGCTCGGCAAAGTCGACGACATCGTCGAGTTCGCCCGCCGCACCCGCGTCGACCTCGTGCTGTTCGCGCTGCCGATCTCGGCCGAGACGCGCATCCTTGAGATGCTGAAGAAGCTCTGGGTGCTGCCGGTCGACATCCGCCTCTCCGCCCACACCAACAAGCTGCGCTTCCGGCCCCGCTCCTATTCCTATCTCGGCGAGGTGCCGACGCTGGACGTGTTCGAGGCACCGATCACCGATTGGGATCTGGTGATGAAATGGCTGTTCGACCGCGTCGTCGGCAGCCTTGCGCTGCTCGCGGCGCTGCCGGTGATGGGCCTCGTCGCGCTGGCGGTGAAACTCGACAGCCCCGGCCCGGTGCTGTTCCGCCAGAAGCGCTTCGGCTTCAACAACGAGCGCATCGACGTCTACAAATTCCGCTCGATGTACCACCATCAGGCCGACCCGACCGCCTCCAAGGTCGTGACCAAGAACGATCCGCGTGTCACCCGCGTCGGCCGCTTCATCCGCAAGACCAGCCTCGACGAGCTGCCGCAGCTCTTCAACGTGGTGTTCTCCGGCAATCTCTCCCTGGTCGGTCCGCGCCCGCATGCGGTGCAGGGCAAGCTCCAGAGCCGCCTGTTCGACGAGGCCGTCGACGGCTATTTCGCCCGCCATCGCGTCAAGCCCGGGATCACCGGCTGGGCCCAGATCAACGGCTGGCGCGGCGAGATCGACAACGAAGAGAAGATCCAGAAGCGCGTCGAGTTCGACCTTTATTACATCGAGAACTGGTCGGTGCTGTTCGACCTTTACATCCTGCTGAAAACGCCGGTCTCGCTGCTGACCAAGAACGAGAACGCGTATTGAGTTTTGTCGTGCCCGAGCCCCACTGTCATCGCCCGGCTTGACCGGGCGATCCAGTAATCGCCGGCAGCGGAAACTGCCACGAACGGCTCGGCGTACTGGATGCCCCGGTCAAGCCGGGGCATGACAGCGGTGCTTGTGGCGTATGAGTTGCGTAAGCGTATGAGCGTGTGATGGCATATGCGGCGACAGCCGGGGAGATGAATGCAGCGGTTCGCGCTGCGCCCGGCGTGCTGGCGCTCCAGCGCACGCTGGTGTGGCTGGTCGGCGCCACCGGCGCCATCGTCTTCATCGAGCCGAGCCCCTACGAGATCGCGACGCTGCTCGCGACCGTCATCTTCTTCGCTACCGGCCTGCGCCTACGGCTCGCGCTGATGCCGCTGGTAGCGCTGCTGGTCTTGCTCAATGTCGGCTACACCATCAGCGCGGTCCCGCTGTTCGAACAGCCCGAGGTGGCGAGCTGGATCGCGACCTCGTGGTACATGGCGGTGACCGTGGTGTTCTTCGCCATGATCGTCTCGGAGGACACGGCCGCTCGGCTCGACATGCTGCGGCGCGGCCTCGTGGTCGGCGCGATGGTGGCCTCGCTCTCGGCAATCGCCGGCTATTTCCACCTGGTTCCGGGCGGGGATGATCTCCTCACGCTCTACGGACGCGCGCGCGGCACGTTCAAGGACCCCAACGTTCTCGGCGCCTTCCTGATCCTGCCGGCGCTGTTCGCGCTCCAGAGCGTGGTCTCCGACAAGCTCCTCAAGGCCTTCCGCAACGTCATCGCCTTCGGCATCATGTCGCTGGCGATCCTGCTCGCATTCTCCCGCGCGGCCTGGGGCGGACTGGTGCTGACCTCCGCCTTCATGCTGGCGCTGATGGTGCTGACCAGCCGCACCAACGCGCAGCGCTCCCGCATCATCGTCATGGCGATCGTCGCCGCGGTGCTGGGCCTCGCTTTGATCGCGGTGCTGCTGTCATTCGACTCCATCGCCGAGATGTTCAAGCAGCGTGCGAGCTTCGACCAGAGCTATGACGAAGGCCGCTTCGGCCGGTTCGGCCGCCACATTCTCGGCGCGGAGATGGCGCTCGACCTGCCGTTCGGCATCGGCCCGCTGCAGTTCCACCGCTTCTTCCCCGAAGACACCCACAACTCCTACCTCAATGCCTTCATGTCCGGCGGCTGGCTCTCCGGCGTGTGCTACCCGGCGCTGGTCTTCACCACCGTCATCATGGGCTTCCGGCACATCTTCGTCCGCGTGCCCTGGCAGCGCGCTTATCTCGCCATCTTCTCCGCCTTCGTCGGCACCGTCGGCGAGAGCTTCGTGATCGACACCGACCACTGGCGGCACTTCTGGATGATGCTGGGGGCGATGTGGGGCATGATCGCGGCCGCGCAAATCTACAAAATCAACGTTTCGGACGAAGCTTCTTCAGTTTGAGATCGGGACGCTGCTCCGGCGGCGTGTCGATGAGGCTCTTGAGCGCCTCGGTGGCCGCGAGCACGCCCTTGTAGCCGTCCGTTGCGAAGCGCAGCAGCAGACGCAGCTCCTCGTCGGAATAGCCGCTGCAAATCTTCTCCATCGCCTGCTGCATCGGCACGTAGAGCTGGCCGATCTTCATGGCCTGCTCCGGCACGACCGAGATGAAGACCTTGCGACGGTCCTTCTCGTCGCGTTCGCGGCGCACGAGGCCAGCCTTCTCGAGCCGGTCGACCACGCCGGTGATCGCACCCGTCGTCAGCCCCGTTACCTCGGCGAGCCGGCCGGCCGTGACACGACCCTCGAGATAAAGAATGTCCATGCATTCGAGGTCGGAATTGGCAATTCCGGCAACGTTCGCAACGGTCTGGCCATAGAGCACGCCCTGCGCAGACGACCTGCGCATCGCTTCTTCGAGCTCTTCCAACAACGCCGCGCGCGCTTTCGTCCTTGACAAGGCCTACCTCATATCTTAGTCGATATATATCTTAGCCGCTAAGATAGTTAGCAGCCGTGATTTCTCCTAGCACCACGGAAACGTCAGGAGCAAGCCATGTCCAACCGTCCCCGCAAGGCCTTGATCATCGGTGCCGGCATCGCCGGCCCTGTCGCCGCGATCCTGCTGCGCCGCGCCGGCATCGAATCAGCGATCTACGAGGCCTGGCCCTATTCGAAAGGCATCGGCGGCGGGCTTCAGATCGCGCCGAACGGCATGCATGTGATGGACGAGATCGGGCTTGCGAACGAGCTGATCAGCCGCGGCTCGATTGCCGAATCCTTCGATTTCTATTCGCAAGAAGGCGAGCGGCTCGGCTCGATCAATCGCGACATGGAACAGCGCTTCGGCCAGCCGGCGGTCAATGTCTGCCGCGCCACGCTGAACGAGATGCTGATCGACAAGGCTTGGTGCGCCTGCGTCTCGCTCTATTTCGAGAAGCGCCTGGTCAAGATCGAGGACCGCGGCGACCAGCCTGTTATCGCCTATTTCGCCGATGGCACCACCGCCGAAGGCGACTTCCTGATCGGCGCCGACGGCGTGCATTCGATCACGCGACGCCAGGTGGTGCCGGACGGGCCGCAACCGTTCAACACCGGCCTGATCGGCTTCGGCGGCTTCGTGCCGCATGCGGTGCTCGATGGCAGGCCGATCGGACGACACGTCGAGACCACGTTTGGCCAGAGCGGCTTCTTCGGCTACGGCTATTGCAGCCCGGATCCGAACGACGGCGTGATGTGGTGGAGCACGCAGCCCGCGCACGGCATGGACGCGGCGATGTTCCGCGCGCTCGACCAGGCGACGCTGAAGCAGCATCTACGCGGCTTCCATCGCGGCTGGCACGCCCCGATTCCCGACATCATCGAAGCCGCCGAGAACATCGTGGTCACCGACACGCTGGATGTCGCGACGCTGCCGACCTGGTCGCGCAAGCGCTCGCTGCTGATCGGCGATGCCGCGCATGCGACCAGCCCCCATGCCGGCCAGGGCGCCTCACTCGCGCTGGAGGATGCGATGCGGCTCGCCCGACTGATGCAGGAGGGCCAGGAGCTAACCGCCACCTTCCAGGCCTTCGAGGCCGAGCGGCGCCCCCGCACCGAGAAGATCGTCGCCATTGCCCGCCGCAACGGCAACAACAAGCGCGAATTCAGCGCCACCGGCGCCTGGATGCGCAATCAGATGGTGAAGTGGCTGCTGCCGCTGGGAGCAAAGAGCATGGATTTCATGTACGCGTATGATGCGCGAGCGGTGTAGCTAGCATCTCAGTGTCATCGCCCGGCCTTGACCGGGCGATCCAGTATTCCAGAGACTGCAGTGATTGAGCCGAGAGGCCGCGGCGTACTGGATGCCCCGCCTTCGCGGGGCATGACAGCGTCCGTGATGCACGCCGTCTACCCCTCCACCCCAAACTTCAACCCCGCATTGTCCTGCAGCCGCTTGATCAGCTTGTGCTGCATCGCTGCGCCCGGCGTCCAGATTCCTCCGGCGACGTCCGTCGCATCGCGCAGCAGGCAAACTGCGCATTCGGCGATCATCTTCGAGGTCGAGCCATAGCCGGGATCGCGGTCGCCGGTGACGCCGGCGCGGACCATGCGGCCATCAGGCGCGATCGCGACATAAAGCAGATTGAAGAGGCCGCTCTCCCGCTCTTCCTTCGAGGGCCCCTCGCCCGGTTTCGGCGCATTCGGGCCAGTCTTCTCGGCGTTGGCAGCCATCACGCGTTTCGCGTTGGCCTCGCCCTGCTCGCCGGGGCCGGTCAGGACCATCTCGTCGTAGACGAACTCGCGGCCATAGGGAAAGCCCATCAGCATGTTGGAGCGATGGACGTTGCGCGTGTTGATCAGCGCCATTGTGAACGGCGCACTCCAGGATTGCAGATCCTCCTCGAAGGCCGCCCTGTTGCCCTTGGGCTGCTTCACGCCGGTGAACCCCGGCGTCAGCGCAAAATGGTCGTTGAGGATGGCGACGAGGCTGAGATCCTTGGCGACCGCATCGAAGGTCGCTTTCGCGCTCGCCGCGGTGCCGCCCGAGAGCGCACCGCGCATGTCGCGCACGCGCCCCTTCACGCGCGACGCCGGCGCGCCGAACACGCGCTTCGCCTCTTCCTGCACGAAGAACGTGCCGAGTTCGAACGGCACGGAATCATAACCGCAGGAGAACACGATGCGTGCGCCGCTCGCCTTGGCGGCGGCCTCGTATTTGTCGATCATCTGCCGCATCCAGACCGGCTCGCCGCAGAGATCGAAATAATCCGTACCGCCTGCGACGCAGGCCGCGAGCAGGTCCTCACCATAGAATTGATACGGACCGACGGTCGTGATCACCGACTTCGTCTGCGCCACCATCGCCTTCAGCGAGGCGGCATCGGAAGCGTCCGCCACGATCAGCGGCGTATCGGCGGGCGCGCCGATCGCCTCGCGCACCGATTTGAGCTTGTCGAGGCTGCGGCCCGCCATCGCCCATTTGAACGCTTTGTCGTGCTTGTAATGCGCAGCCAGATATTCGGCGACGAGCTGGCCGGTGAAACCGGTCGCGCCGTAGACGACGATGTCGAATTTCGCTGAGCTCATGGTCGGCCTTTACTTTTTTGCGTAGCTCACGCCCATGCCGGCACGGACGTCGCTTTGAATGCCATAGGGCGGGATCGGATAGCGCAGGCCGTTCTTCGCCAGCGCCTTCATGCCCAGAACCGCCTTGGCGAGATGATGAGGCTTCAAGGCCATCAGCATCTCCTCATCCGGCACGCCGCCATAGCGCCGTTCGGCATAGCATGGCAAGGACAGGCTGGGCTCGCCGGTCTTGAGCGCCCTGCCCCAGGAATCAGCGCAAGCCGTCTCGCCGACCACACCCCATTCGAACTTCTTGTAACCGGTATATTGCAGCCCGTTGATCAGGATGATCATCTGCCCGGGCGTCGCGTAGACGAGGCAGATGTCGGGCGGATCGAGCCTGCCGCTGGCGAGCGGGCTGACCGCGAGCGCCTGATACTGCCCGAAAGGAACCACGTCCAGCGCCTCCTGGCGCTTGCGCGCGTCCTCCGCGGTGCCGTGCCAGACGCCGACATAGTTTTCGCCGGCGAGCCATTTTTCGTCCTGGGGGCTGAGGCCAATCACCGCGCGGCACTGTGCGCCGACCAGATCGTCGCCGGTGATGCCGACGGTCCAGCCCAGCCGTGCGGCCATGCTGACGATCTGGTCGGTGGTATGGATCGCGTTCGGCCGCCGGATTTTTGGAATCGCCTCCATCTCCGCGGCTTGCGCGAACAGCTTCATGCCGATCACCGTCGTCTTCAGCCGCAACAGGCTGTTGAGATCGGCAACGAGGCCGGCCAGATCGATCCTGTCTGCGCTCTGCTGCTGCATGGCGTCCTCCGGGCGGCGCTCGCGCGCCGTGTGTTCTTGTTTGGCAGCCCCCGTTCTAGTCCGTGCCGGGTCCCGGAAGCAACTCGCCGGTCCGTCCCATGAGGCGGTACGCCAAAAGGCCGATCCATTCGCGCACTGCGACGTCGGTCTTGCCGAGCCCGTCGGCGCCATTGCGGGTAAAGGCGAAGAGCTCGTCACGCCCGCCCATACGCCAGTCCACCGGATAAGCTTCGACGTCAAATCCGGCCTTGCGAAAGATGCCCATCGCGCGCGGCATGTGGAAGGCGGACGTGACCAGAAGCCACCGCTCGCCGGGTTTCGGCGCCACCAGTTTCTTGGTGAAGATCGCATTCTCCCAGGTATTGCGGGAGTCGCGCTCGAGGATCAGTCGCTCCTTCGCTATGCCGATGCTCTCCAGGATCGGCGCAGAGTAATCGGCTTCCCTCGCCTCAGTCGGGATCAGGCTTGCCGTGCCTCCGGTGAAGACGATGCGCGCATTCGGATAGCGGCGCGCCAGCTCGGCCGGCGCAAACAAGCGATCCGCCGCGCGCGGGACCACCGGCGTGCGATGCGCTGCCGACAAATCGGTGTCGACGGAGCCGCCGAGCACGATGATGCCATCAGGCGCGCCGCGCGAGGAGTCCCACGCCGGAAATCGCGACTCGAGCGGATACAGCAGGAGATTGCCAAGCGGCGAGAACGCAGCCAACGCCAGCAGGATCAGCGTGGTCGCGGCCAGCTTGCGGCCGAGCGCCGCAAAGCGCGTCGCCATGAGCAGCAGCGACAGGATTCCGAGCTCGACCAGCAGATTGATCGGCAGCAGCGCGGTGCCGAGCGTCTTGGAAAGAACGAAATACAGGGGAGCCTCGCTGGAATGATCGTGCCATGCGCGGGCTTGACCGGCCCGGCCATCTACAGAAAGCTTCTTGAAAGAGGATCGATCGCCGGGTCAAGCCCGGGCGTAACGAGCAATACCGATTGGACGCGGCAAATGACCCATCATCACCTGCATTCCAGCCCCGAGACCTGCCATTGGGGCTTTTTCGAAGCCAAGCTCAAGCCGGTCCTCACGGTCGCGAGCGGCGACGAGGTGACGGTCGACACCATCAGCGGCGGTCCCGACATGCTGCCTGAGCGCGACACATTTCACATTCCGCCGGAGATGCACGAGGTTCACGCCAGGAACGAACGCATGCTGCCCGGCCACATCCTCACCGGCCCGATCGCGGTCGTGGGCGCCGAACCCGGCGACGTGCTCGCGGTCGAGATCCTCGACGTCCAGCTCCGGCAGGACTGGGGCTGGAACATGATCAAGCCCCTGTCGGGCACCCTACCCGACGATTTCCACGAGACGCGCATCCTCAACATCCCGCTGGACCGATCGCGGATGGTCGCGCGCATGCCGTGGGGTCTCGACCTGCCGCTCAAGCCGTTCTTCGGCGTGATGGGCGTGTCGCCGCCACCTAGCTGGGGCCGCATCTCCTCCCTGATTCCGCGCGCGATGGGCGGCAATCTCGACAACAAGGAGCTTGGCGCCGGCGCGACATTGTATCTGCCCGTGTTCGTTCCGGGCGCGCTATTCTCCTGCGGCGATGGCCATGGCGTGCAGGGCGACGGCGAGGTCTGCGTCACCGCGATCGAGACCGCGCTCCGGGGCCGCTTCCGCCTGACGCTGCGCAAGGACCTCAGGCTCGACTATCCCCGCGCCGAGACGGCGACGCACTACATGACCATGGCGATGGACCCTGATCTCGACCAGTGCGTGGTGCGGGCGCTGCGCGACATGATCGCGCTGCTCGGCGAGACGCGAGGCCTGTCGCGCGAGGACGCCTATACGCTGTGCAGCCTGGCGGCCGATCTGCGGGTGACCCAGACCGTCAACGGCGCCAAGGGCATCCACTGCATGATCGAAAAAGCGATCGTGCACGGCTGAGCCAAAGCCTGCGCTCCCTGACCCGTTGATGCCGCGCCGTCGCCCGGCCTGCCGCGCGGCGCGCTGAGTCATGTCCAATTTCATCTGCGATTCCAACGGGCTGAGCATTGCGCTCAACCCGCATTTGACTTCCACCCCCGAACCTAAATAGAGTCTTAATCGTTACTTTTATGTACCTGAGTAAGAGGCTAGCGTTCGGCCATGGCCACCGAAAAAGCCGAGACTGACCGCATTCCCGTAACCTTGGCGCTCTCGACCATCACCTATCTGGAGAAATTGGTGAGACAGGGCACCCACGGCACCAGCGTTCCCGGCGTCGCACGTACCTTGATCGAGGAAGGCATCCGTCTCGCCATCAAGGACGGGCTTTTGTCGATTCGCGACAATGGCAGGACGTGAGCGCGCGCCGGACGTGAGGCGGACGGATCTTGCGATGCGGATGGCCGACATCTGCAAACCTGGGACCGTTACAATGCCTGTTCTCTCACCAACTTCTTCACCGACTTCACCGACTTGGACTGACGAACGAATTGAACTTCTGAAGCGGCACTTCGAGGCCGGCCTGTCCTGCCGCGAGATCGCCGCCGACATCGGCGTCAGCCGCAATGCCGTGATCGGCAAGCTGTCCCGGCTCAATCTGACGCGCGGCAGATCGGGGGATGACCGCAAGCTCGAGCGAGAGCTTGCGCCGGCCCGCGCGAGGCGCGCCGTGCCGCGACTGCAATACGAGATGCTGGCCACGATCTATGGCGAGAGCGATGTACCCGTGACGACCGGGCCGATCGACGACGCCAATCGCTGCTCGCTGCTGGAATTGTCCGAGAACCACTGCCGTTGGCCGATCTCGAGCCCGGGCGAAGAGGACTTCTGTTTCTGCGGCAATACTGCGCCCGACGGTCAGCCCTATTGCGTCGGTCACAGCCGCCTCGCCTACCGGCCGAACTCACGCGTCCGCACGATGCGCGGCTAGCTTCTTGTCTGACGCGTTTTCTTTGCGCGGACCGGTATCCACTTCGCTTGAAACGCTCTGCCCAAAAAACGAAAACCTCCGGCGGGGCATCGCCGGAGGTTTCTGGAGGCTTAGCGTGAAGCTAAGAGCCGTGACTTTCGTAATCGGCTGAAGACTATATAGCTGATTAACTCAGGTAAGTAAATAAGTTTGAAGCCGATCGAATCGCATGGCTCGTCTTCATCGGCCGCGGGCACATCGTTTTTCCGAAATCGTGCCGCATCCGGAAAAAGCCCCGGCGGTGTCCCGCCAGGGCTTCATCGGATCGGAGCGACCTTGAGCTTACCAGTTGCGCTGGGCGCGCAGCAGCAGGCTGTAGGTGTCCTGGTCCTTCAGCTCGTACGTGGCCGCCGGCTTGGCAACCGACGTCAGTGCCGGGGTCGTGATCACGCCCGAGTACTTCTGGTCGAGATGGCTGTAGGTGAAGTCAGCCGAGAAGGTCAGGTTCTTCACCGGCGTCCAGCGGGTGATGACACCCACCTGGCCGATATTGAAATCCGGGTTGCAGGTGCCGGTCAGGGTGGCGAACGCGGCGCTGCCGCAGATCAGGCCCTTGGCCGTGCCGCTGTAGTTGACCGCAGCCCACGCGCCGTACAGCGCCGTGTTCCAGTACGGGCTCCAGTTGTGGGTGAAGGCACCACGGAAGCCGTAGGTCTTGGTCAGCTCCATGCCGCCGCCGGGGCCGAACACCGCGTCAGACACGCCGGCAAAGCCGATGCTCTGATAGGCCGCGTTCGAGCTGCCGAACATCGAGTAGCTGGTCGCAGCCAGCGACTGGAAGTTGTAGCGGCTCGCGCCATCGGTGTAGACGCCCGAGACGTTGATCACATCGCCTGCACCGGTCGGGATGTTCTTGATCGACAGTGCGAGCTGAACGGCCCAGCCCCACTTGTCTTCGGGGTGACCGGTGACTTCGGTCGCACCATAGTAGGCGGCGTGGTTGTCGTGCGCGGCAACCGACGCCTGGAACATGCCCCAGGCCTGGTCGACGCGGACCATGCCGACGAGGTCGGGAGATCGGGTGCCACCGATGTCGTTCGAGCCGTAGGCGCCACCGAGCACGCCCGAAGTGCTCATACCGGCGGTGTTCCAGATGTTGGTCGTGAAGAACTGAGTCTGGTCCTGCGCCGAAATCGCGGCCGTCACGCCCTGGCCGAAATCAGCCGTGTAGGTGAACTGGGCGACGCCGTTGGTCGAGCCGCTGCCGCCGACCAGCTGGTCGAAGTTGTTGCCGGGATAGTTGATCCAGGGCGCGTCGAACTGCGATACCGCCTTGCCCATGGTGAAGCCGGCGAACTGGATGAAGGCGTAGTAGACGCCGAGCGCGCCGCCCGAGATGCCGCCGTCCGTCGGGTTGATGCTGGTCGTGCCGGCCACCGTGCCACTGTAGGCGGTGGTACCTGTGGCAGAGCCGGTGCCGATATAGCTGCCGGTCGTCCAGGTGAAGACCGCATCGAAGTAGGTGCGGACCACGCCGTACTCGGTCGCGGTGCGCGTGTCGATGTTGAGATCTTCACGAGCGCGCATCGAGTAGTAGTTGGTCAGGCGGTTGTTCGCCGCAAACACGCCGTTGTACTGGGCGTTGTAGTTGCCGCCGGCATTGAGCGCCACTTCAGCACGCAGATAGCCGCCGAGCTTGATGCAGGTGTCGCTGCCCGGAATGTAGTAGAATCCCGCGCCGTACAGCGTGCAGATCTTCACGTACTCGACCGCCTTGGCCTTGACCGGAAGATCGGCCGCCTGGGCTCCACCGACGGCGATCAGACCCGCCGCAGTGCCGAGCAAAAGGCTCTTCACCACTTTCATTTAAAAACCTCCAAGTTGCTCATTTTGCGAAGACCGGACCGTGAGGCCCCCCAGATCTCCGTCTCTTCAAATCCGCTCGGCCGCTTCGCGCTTTCGGACACACCCGCATTCGACGCGCGGGACGTGAGCGAACCACCTGCAACGGGACGATCGAGTACCCCCACCGTCACGGATCAATATGCATGGGTCATTCTGCTAATCAAAATAGTTTATTTGATAAGCTTTGTGGTTTCACTAAGCCTGTGCCTCGCGAGCAACACTCCGCCGCACCGGTATGCTGAGTCGGTCATCTTTGTAGTTTTAGTGACCAAATTACCCTGCTCTGCACTTGCGTCAGGGCAGGCTTGCGTGGACTATGGCCTTCCATGACACCAGCCAGAAGAATCAGATCACGGGAGTGACGCTGTGTCCGCAACGAGGAAGGAAGGAGCGCGCCTGCGCTCCATCGGAAATCTCGATATCATCAGGCGCTTCACCTGGGAGATATCGTCGATCAACATGTATCTGGAGGAGCTGCGTCAGTTCTGGGCCAGAACGCTCGGCATCAGCGGCCCGCAATGGCTGATCCTGATGGCGATCTCCGACCTCGACAAGGACGACGGCATCCCGGTCAACGTGGTCTCCAAGCTGCTCCACGTCGATCCGTCCTTCGTCACCACCCAGTCCAAGCTGCTCGAAAAGAAGGGCCTGCTGCGCCGGCGTCCGTCCCCGACCGACGCCAGGGTGGTCCGGCTCTCCCTGACCGAGAAGACACAGAAGCACCTGGCGAGCCTCAACGAGCAGTACAAAACCATCAAGGAATTCGTCTTCCAGGAATTCGACGAGAACGAGCTCACCGAATTCACCACCAAGCTCGCGATGCTGAAAACCCGTCTCGAGAAGGCCTGCGTCCGCCTCAGCCTCGACTTCTGACGCGGGCCGCCGCTAAAGCACGATCCGGAAAAGTGCGAAGCGGTGTTCCGAAAAGATCATGCTCAGACATAAGCTAAGCGCGATGACGTTTCATTCCAATCTCATCGCGTTTTAGACGCGCGCCATGCCGAGCCGCGATTCCAACCAGTCGAAGATGTATTCGTTGGCAAGGCTCGGATTGTCCGCATGGGCTTGCGCTGCGCCGGTCTCCGCCGCCGTGAACACCTTGAGCATGACATCCGACCTGCTGCCGAGCCGGGACGTCTGGACGATCTGACGGGCCCGATCGGCCTTGAGCCAGCCGTCCTCACCCAGCGTGATCAGCACCGGACAATCGGCGCCGGATGCCATCAGCGGCGCATGCGGCACCGGGACGATGCTGACGTCGTTCATTGCGAACCGGCTGGCGAAGAAGGCCCGCTCGTGCAGGTCCCAGAGGCCGCCGTCGCAGACGGCGGCCGCAAGCCGCGGCTCCTGCAACACCGCGCGCGCCACGAAGGAAGAGCCCCAGCCGTCGGCGAGGATCGCGACGCGATCGAAATCGACGTCACGGCGGGTCTCCAGATAATCCATCACGGCGGGAATCGCGCTCTCGAGATCCCGCCGCCGCAACAGCGCGTCGAGATAATCGTCGCGCTGGTCGCCGAACAGGTCCAGCGCCAGCATCGAGAATCCGCGCTCGCGCGCATGCGGCGCCAGCTTGAACAGGAATTCCTCCTTGCGGTGGCCGGGCTCGCCGATGCAGATCACGGTCGGAGCCCGCTCACTCGCCGCCGGCGCGGGCAGCAAGTAGCCTTGCAGGGAATGACCGCCGAGCCAGGGGATCGTCACGACTTCACCGGCCGGGCCGCGCGCAGAAAGATAGCGACGGGCGCATTCCTGCATCGCGAGCACCGCAACCCAGCGGCGCTCGTCGGCCGGATCCAGCGGCATCGCCGCCGCACCATAGTAATTCAAGGCCCGCAGCCAGTTGCGCTGCGCCGTCGCCATGTGGCCTTCCGCGAACGCAGCCTCGGCGCGCTGCCGGTTCACGCGTGCGAGCTTCTTCCACTCGCGATGCCAGGACTGCTCGTCGCCCCGCTTGAGCTGCCGCGCGATCATCAGACATTCTGCGATCGTGGCGCCGCCCTCCTGGGCTGCGGTGAGCAGCCTCGTGAATTCAGCGGAGATGTCCTCTCTCTCCGGGCAAAGGGTCCACTCGTCGGAGAGGCATGCGGGTATCATCGGGAGCTACGCTCTAATCATCGCGTTACGCTTGATTGACTAAACTATTTTGCTTCCGTGACCAAGCTGCCGCGCGTCAATTGAGAGCCCATCAAGATCACCATCGCTTGAACGATGGGCTATGCCGCATGCGTGATATTCCAATTCGTCATAAGGCGGCGAACCGGCAAGCAAACTGGCAAGAGGTGGCACGCAAAATAATCCGCGCGTCCCTTGCCATGATAACCATCATACCTACATAGGCGCGCTCGTCGACAGCAGCGGCCAAAGCGACTCAGCCGAGGCGCCAGCCGACCTCCTGGATCAAGCTTTCGTAGAAGGCGCGGTCATAGGCCTGCTCGGGCGCTGCGCGCACGCGCTCGTCAAGGCGCTTTGCGTCCTCGCCCACAAGAATGCGCCAGCGCTCCGCCTTGACCCCGTCGAGGATGATCTTCGCGGCCTGCGCGGCGGTCGTCGGTGCATCCTCGAGAAAGCTGCGGGCGCGCTCGGCGAAGGCCGCCTGGATGTCCTCATCCGACATTTTGTCTGCGTCTGGCACGCCGGCGGCGGCCATGCGCTTACGGGTCAGCGCGATCTCGTCGGCGTTGAGCCGCTCCGAGCCGTCCCCGCTCTGCACCTTGCGCGAATTGGAGACGATCGACGTGCCGATGTGGCCGGGCATCACCACCGAACATTTGACGTGTGGCGCGTGCAGGCGCAAATCGTTGATCAGCGCCTCGGTAAACCCCTTCACCGCGAACTTGGCCGAGTTGTAGGCGGTGTGCGCCTGGTTCATGCCGATCGAGGCCCAGAAGCCGTTGACGCTTGCGGTGTTGACGATGTGGGCCTCGTCCGCCGCCACCAGCATCGGCAAGAAGGTGCGCACGCCGAGATAGACGCCGCCCCAGCAGATGTTGAAGGTGCGCTCCCACTGCTCGCGCGTGTTGGTGAACAGGCTGCCGCCGCCACCGATGCCGGCATTGTTGAACAAGAGATGGATGCGGTCCGTCTTCTGCTGCTCGGCAAGCTCGTCGCGAAACCGCTTGAGGTGATCCTCGATCGAGACGTCGGCGACATGCGTCGTGACGCGCAGGCCCTGCGGCAGCTTCTCGACCTCACAGAGCCGCCTCGTCTCGGCCATCGCGGCCTCCGAGACGTCGCACATCGCGACATTGCAACCCTCGGCAACGAGCTGCCGCGCGAGCTCGCGTCCCATTCCCGTGCCGCCGCCGGTGATCACGGCGATCTTTCCTGCAAAATCCTTCATGGGACCTCGGCCCCTCCCCTTATGTTTCTTTGGCTGCGCCAAGCATCGGGGCGCTGGCAAAAAATGTAGCAGCGCCGCATCCGCTGTTAAAGCGGATCGGCGCGGCTGTTCGATGCCAGTTATTTCGGCCCGCGGACTATTCGGCCGCTTCGACTTGTGGCCCCTTCAGCGCGCCGAGCGCCTCCAGCGCCTTGCGGATCGCGGCCTGCTGCGCCGGCGAGGCCTCCGGCATCGGCGCACGCGGATACGTCTGCGGCAAGCCCTGGAGCATCTGCGCGTAGCGTGTGCAGGCCGGCAGGTTGTCGGCAATGATCGCGTTCCACAGCGTCAGCAGCTTCCCGTGCAGGTCGAGCGCGCGCGGATGGTCGCCCGCCTTCACCGCATCCCACAGCGCGACGGAGGCATGCGGCGCCGCGCTCAGGATCGCGGCGATCGAGCCGTGGGCCCCCAGCGTGTAGGACGGATACATCAGGGCATCGACCGCGCTGTAGATCAGCTTGTCCGGGGCCATCATCATGAGGTCCGCAAACAGCTTGAGGTCGCCCGCGCTCTGCTTGACGCCGACCACCAGCGGCACCTCGGTCATGATCCGCGTCAGCAGCGCCGGCGACAGATACGACCACGGCACGACGTTGTAGATGATGATGGGCATGCCGGTCTCATCGGCCATGGCGCGGAAATGCGAGACCATCGCTTCGTCGTCCGGCTTGAACAGATAGTGCACCGGCGTGACCTGGAGCGCCGCGACATTCATGTCGCGCACGAGCTTGCCGCGGCGGATCGCATCGCGCGTGGAATCGACGATGATGCCGGCGATGACGGGAATACGTCCCCGCACCGCTGCGACCGTCGCCGCCATCAGGTCGCGGTATTCCTCGTGATCGAGCGTGTGGCCCTCGCCGGTCGAGCCGCCGGCGGCGACGCCATGCGCGCCGGCACCGATCATCCAGTCGACCTGCGGCGCTACAAGCTCAAAGTCGATCTCGCCGTCCTTGCGGAACGGCGTCGTCATCGGCGGGATCACGCCTGTCGGTCGTACTTTCATGCTCTGCCCTCGCGTTTCGTTTGGTCCCGCGGCGGTCCCGCTCTTTTGACGGGTTTCCGCAACGCCATCGAAGCCTATCGGCCGCACGCTCGTTGTGAAGCGCGGCTAGCGCGGCGCTGCCCCCACAATCGCTCATTCCTGCACTTATTCCTGGGGGTTCCCCGTAGTTCTCCGGCTTCGGTTTAGGGGCATTTTTTACAATCCGAATCGTCAAATGACGGTGGACGCTGGGTCGATTCGGCCAGGCCAGCGTGTTGTTGGCGTCACAGGCTCTGGCACTCCGCTTGCATACTCTTCGTGGTCAGAAACGACCGAATGAGGTGACTGGAATGTTCGTGACCGTGGTAGCCGTGCTCTGCCGGCTTAGCGCAGCCAGCTCAGGCAGTTGCGTCGAGGAAATCGTGACCGACAGCAACATGACGCCCGAGATGTCGATGATGCAGTGTGCGATCGGCGCACAAGCACCGCTGGCGAAATGGATGGGCGAGCATCCGATCTATCACGTCAATTGGCGCCTTGAGCGTTACAAATGCGTGCCGGGCCGTTACGAGATCAAGAGTCACGCCTAAGACCCTGCAATACGACGTCCATCAAGGAAGCGCCCGGGGCTGCCCTCCGAGCGGACAGCGCCAGCGCCAGACTGATCGAGCCTTGCGTGACAATGATCACGCTTTCCCTCAAGCCACCGCCCGCAAGATGATCGACCGCGCCTGCCGCCCTTCCGGCGTCGGCATCAGCGCATAATTATGCGGCTGGTCACCGAGCAGATGCAGCTCGACTGGCACGCCCGCCGCCCGCGCCCGCTCGGCGAGATCGACGCTGTCGGGGTAGAGCAGATCGCGCGTCCCGGAAAAAATCGTCATCGGCGGCAGCGAACGAAAGGCACCGTTGAGCGGGCTGACAAAGGGATGGCCGACATCGACCTCGCCGGCATAGAGCCGCGCCGCCTCGATGATCCCCGGAATGTCCTGGATCGGATCGCGCGCGGCGATCTGGGCGTGCTCGGGGCGGCTCACAGACGCATCGGCCGCAGGCGAGATCAACATCAGCCGGTCCGGTTGTCGATGACGGCGATCGCGCAGCCATTGGCATGCGGCGAGCGCAAGCCCGGCGCCGGCCGAGTTGCCGACCACCGTGACCTTTGCCGGCCCTGCGTCCTCCAACAGCATCCGCAACAGCTCGGCCGTTCCCGGCACGACGTCTTTTGCCGTGGCGCGCGGCGCCAGCGGATAGATCGGCACGACGCAAACGACGCCCGCCTTGCGCGTCATCTCGCCGACGAAGCGCCAATGCGCCGGCACGATCTCGTTGATGTAGCCGCCGCCATGCAGGAACATGACGAAGTTGCAGCCCTCATGGCCGGAGGACGGCGCGGTGTAATAGACCGGCCAGCCGCCCATCTTGGTCAGCGTCGCCTCGACGCCGCGGCCAAGCCCCGTCGGCTCGAACGAGGCCGGCTGCAGCGCGAGCTTCTGTACATGAGCCTGCACCGCCTCGGCGGATGCGAGCCGCTCCTTGTACGGAAGCTGTCGCAGCAGCAGGTTGAAGGCGCGGCTTTGCAGGCTCGGCGCGGGATCGCGCGACGCCCGCGCACCGAACACGCAGGTATCAGGGCAGAACTGAAAGGCTGACACAAGTCTTGCAACGCTCATGGTCCACTCCGCCTGGTTCAGCATCCATATGGCGACAAAGCGGCTTGCCGAAAGGCCGCCGCTCGCGGATATAATGCGAGCGATCACTCGCTTTTTCCACTCGCATTCGGGATCGCAAGCTTATGGCGCGCAAGCCGCCGACAAAGCCCCGGAAAAATGCCTCGCAGTCGCGCTCGCGCGCCACCGTCGAGGCGCTGGTCGAGGCGACCGCTCGCATTCTGGTCCGCGAAGGTTTTGAGAAGACCAGCACCAACCGCATCGCCGAGATCGCCGGCGTCAGCGTCGGCTCGCTCTACCAGTATTTTCCGGGCAAGGAGGCGCTGGTCGCCGCCGTGATCGACCGTCACAACGGCGAGATCATGACAATCGTCCGCGCCGCTTTCGTCGAGGTCGCGGACATGCCGGTCGAGAAAGCGGTGCGCCGGCTCGTCACCGTCGCGATCGGGGCCCATCACATCGATCCCGAACTGCATCGCGTCCTCGCCGAGCAGATCCCGCGCTCGGGGCGGCTTGCCGAAGTCGAAGCCTTCAATCACGAGGTCCACGCCCTCGTGCGCGCCTATTTCGAAAGCCGCCGCAAGGAGATGCGCAAGATCGACCTCGACATCGCGACCTTCATCTGCGCCAGTGCCATCGAGGCGGTCGCGCACAACACGGTGCTGCACCAGGCCGGGATGCTGTCGGAGAAGACGGTGAAGACGCTGGTGGACGAGACAACTAGGATGGTTGTCGGATATCTGCGGCCGTCGGCGTAACACGCGCCGCCTTGTTACAGATCTGTCGCACTTCAAGAACGCGTGCGCGAGCGTGCCCCGGGGCTTGAACCTGGCGAAAACGCCCCACCTATCCGTGCAGGCGGACAAGTACCTGAGAAAGTCAACTAATGCAGTCACCAGAATGGAAGGCGATGGCCGTCGCTGCGGCGATCGCGGTCCTGTCGATCTCCCTTTTGGCCGCCGATGCGGTGCTGGACCTGAGCGCCAGCGGATTGGCCAAACGGCTGGAGAGCGCGCAGGCTTCCATCGCGGACGCGATGGGGCCGCGTCAGATCACATTCGTCGTCCGGACTTGGGCGCGCGGCAAAGCGCCGCCCGAGCAGCAGTGCCCGCACAACGCCGCAATCGCGCAAAGCTTTGGTCCATTTGAGAAGAAAATGGTCGGAGCGAGAGGATTTGAACCTCCGACCCCTAGTCTCCCAGACTAGTGCGCTAACCGGGCTGCGCCACGCTCCGAATGCCGTTCCATTAGCTAGGATCGCCGCTTTGCGCAAGGCGAGGTCACACCATTTTGCTGGCTCTCTCTACCGGGCGGAGGCCGACGTCCGAGGAACCGGCCGCAAAGCCGGCGAAAACCGCCTCAGCCGTCCTTCAGCGCCTGGTCCAGCATCTCCCGGCAGGCGACGAGGTCGGCGAGCGCCCGGCCCAGCCGCTCGCGGTCCAGCGCGCTCGGACCGGACGGCGCCGCAGTGCCGCCCTTGCGGAAGGTGGTGAGGATTTCCTCGTCGTCGATCTCGGCGAAGCGGAAGTCGATGCCTTCCTCTTCATCGCCCTGGTAGTCGTCATCGTCGGTATCCGCGACCCCCTTGATCGGCGCCTCATCGTCCGGCTCCATCAGGCTCTGGCCGATGGCGTCCTCGATGGCGCCAAACGAGACCGCGGCCGCGCTGTCGGCGAGGCCCTGTACCGACTTGACGCCGTGCTCTTTCAGGATCCGCTGCACGCCGCGGATGGTGTAGCCCTCGCCATAGAGCAGCCGGCGGATGCCTTTGAGCAGGTCGACGTCGTCGGGGCGGTAGTAGCGGCGGCCGCCGCTGCGCTTCATCGGCTTGATCTGGGAGAATCGCGTCTCCCAGAACCGCAGCACGTGCTGCGGAATGTCGAGTTCCTGCGCTACTTCGCTGATGGTTCGGAACGCATCCGGCGCCTTGTCCAAATGCTAGATCCTTTCCGAAAGGCGATTACGCCTCGGGTTGCGCCTTGCTGGCATCGCCATTGGTGCGGTGCTGGGCGTTGATCCGCTGCTTCAGGATCGCCGACGGCTTGAACACCATCACCCGGCGCGGCGAGATCGGCACCTCGGTGCCGGTCTTCGGATTGCGGCCGATGCGCTGGCCCTTCTTGCGCACCATGAAGGAGCCGAACGAGGACAGTTTCACCGTCTCGCCCTTCTCAAGGCAGTCGGTGATCTCCTTCAGCACGAGTTCCACGAAGGCGGACGATTCCGTGCGCGACAGGCCCACCTTCTGGTAGACGGCTTCGCAGAGATCGACACGCGTTACGGTTTTACTTTGATCGGTCATCGCCCTGCCCCACATCACGGCGAACAATTGTTGTCTGAAATTATGAGGTTACGATACAGCGGTCAACAGCGCTCATCAATGCAGGCGCATCGATAATCCGCGCGGATTCCGGCAAAATTTTATCGACTGTTGCTACCAGCGCACCAGCGCGGAGCCCCAGGTGAAGCCGCCGCCCATCGCTTCCAGCAGAACCAGGTCGCCGCGCTTGATGCGGCCGTCCTTGCGGGCCACCGACAGCGCCAGCGGGATCGAGGCCGCCGAGGTGTTGCCGTGACGGTCGACCGTCAGCACCACCTTCTCCGGAGCGATATGCAGCTTATGCGCGGAGGCGTCGATGATTCGCTTGTTGGCCTGGTGCGGCACGAACCAGTCGATGCTGTCGGCATTGAGCCCCGTCGCCTCAAAGGCATCGACGATCACGTCGGTGATCATGCCGACCGCATGCTTGAAGACCTCGCGGCCCTCCATGCGCAGATGGCCGACGGTCTGGGTCGAGGACGGTCCGCCGTCGACGAACAGCTTTGCCTTGTGGCGGCCGTCGGAGCGCAAGTGAGTGGTGACGATGCCGCGGTCGGTCGCAGCCTTGCCCGGCTGCTCCTGCGCCTCCAGCACAACTGCGCCGGCGCCGTCGCCGAACAGCACGCAGGTACCGCGGTCGTTCCAGTCGAGGATGCGCGAGAAGGTCTCCGCGCCAATCACCAGCGCGCGCTTGTAGGCGCCGGTGCGCAGGAAATTATCGGCAGTGGCGAGCGCGAACACGAAGCCGGAACACACCGCCTGGAGGTCGAAGGCCGCGCCATGGTTGATGCCGAGCCCATGCTGCACGGCGACGGCGGTCGCAGGAAACGTATTGTCCGGCGTCGAGGTCGCCAGCACGATCAGCTCGATCGACTGGGCGTCCACGCCGGCATCAGCGAGCGCGGCCTGGGCCGCCTTCGTCGCCAAATGCGAGGTGAATTCGCCCTCGGCCGCGACGTGCCGTTCGCGAATGCCGGTGCGCTGCACGATCCACTCGTCGGACGTGTCGATGCGCGCCGCCAATTGGGCGTTGGTCACCACCTGCTCCGGCAGATAAGAGCCGCAGCCGAGCACGACCGAACGAATTTGAGTCACGAAACAGCCTCCTGCGCGGTCTGCACCGAATTGAGTGCACCACCCTCGCGGTTGAGCATCTGATTGATCTTGTTCAGGAGATCGTAGTGAGCCATCTCATAGCCAACATCGATCGCGTAGGCAAAGCCTTCGGCGTTGATTCCGCCATGGCTCTTGACCACAAGCCCGTTCAGCCCGAGCAGCACGCCACCGTTCGACTTGTTCGGATCCATCTTGTCGCGCAGCGCCTGGAAGGCATTGCGGGCAAACAGGTAACCGAGCCTGGACAGCCAGCTCCGCTGAATCTCGTTGCGGAGTAAGTCCGCCATCTGGCGCGCGGTTCCCTCGGCAGCCTTGAGCGCAATGTTGCCGCTATAGCCCTCGGTCACGATCACATCGGCGACCCCCTTGCCGATGCCGTCACCTTCGACGAAGCCGACATAATCGAGTTCCGGCAGGTTCATCGCGCGCAGGATCTCGCCGGCCTCGCGGATCTCCTCGTGCCCCTTGATCTCCTCGGTCCCGATATTGAGCAGGCCGACCGTGGGGCGCTTCTTGTCGAACACCACGCTCACCATGGCCGCGCCCATGATCGCGAGCGACACCAGATGGCGCGCATCGCCGCCAATCGTGGCGCCGAGATCGAGCACGACCGACTCGCCACGCCTGGTCGGCCATATTGCGCTGATGGCCGGGCGGTCGATGCCGGGCAGCGTGCGCAGGTGGAACCGGGCCATCGCCATCAACGCGCCGGTATTGCCGGCGGAGACCGCGACGTCCGCCTCGCCCTTCTTCACGGCGTCGATGGCCAGCCACATCGACGAAGTCTTGCGGCCGCGCCGTAGCGCCTGACTGGGCTTGTCCGAGCCGCTGACGGCAATTTCTGTATGGATGATCCTCGAGGCGGCCTTGAGCTGAGGGTGCTTCTCGAGCTCAGGCTCGATCTTGGCGCGGTCACCAACCAGCAAGAATTCGGTGTCGCGATGCCGGCCAAGCGAGATGGCGGCGCCAGGAATGACCACGGCGGCGCCGGCGTCGCCCCCCATGGCGTCGAGCGCGATGCGAACCTTGCTTGACATAGAAGTCCTGGAAACCTGGTCTGGTGCGGTCCTGAACGAGCGGGACCGCATAATGGGTTCGCCATGAACGGGGCGACCGGTCAAGTGCCACGTCGCACCCGAACCGGGGCGCGACAATAGCGTTTTGTTATCCCGAAACAACCTCTTGCCCCCAGCCTTTTGCATTCGGGGCGATCCGGCCACGGACCGGCGAAATCACAAGAAATTTCCAGAAAATCAAATAGATGAGCCTGCCTTTCAAACCACTGCCGCAAACGCCTCGCGTTCGCTGGCAAGCGGTCTTACGCAAATCGGCAGCTATTGGCCCTTCTTCTTGTCCTGGAGCGCCTTCAGCGCCGCGAACGGATGGTCCTCGGGATCGGGCGCGGCAATCTCCGCCTCGAACACTGCCCCCGGCTTGCGGGGATACGGATCGACCGCCAGGAACAGTGCGTCGGTGGCAAGCCGGCCGAGATCGATGATGCCGCCAACGATCGCCTCCGGCAGATCAACGACCTCCGGCGGCTCCCGGTCGTCCTGGCCTTCCTCGATCAGGTCGGCGAGGCGGCGCGCTTCGGCCTCGGGTGCGAACATCAGGTCCACCTCCTCGTCGATCTCGCTTTCGATCGGATCGAGCGTGACCACACAAGTCTGGCCGATCCGGGCACGGACATGTCCCGTGACCTGGTAGCGGCCGCCGCTCTTCGGCACGACCTCGAAGCTGGCCTGGGCGGACAGGATCTCGCGAAGGCTGGCCAGATCCGCCATGGCCTGCCGCTCGGCGGCTGACGCCTCGAGTTCGCGATGCACGCCCGTGTCGGGAATCTGGGCAACGATCACGGGCGCCCGCCAGGGATCGGGCTCGGATCCGGTCTTCGGTCGGTTCATGGCGCGACATCCTTAGGCAGCACCGGGGGAAACTTGAAGGCGGCACCGAGAAGCGCGGCCTCGCCGGTCCGGCCCAGATCGGCCTCGCTGGCCTTGGCGTAGGCCGCGAGCTGCCGGGCATGGTCCATACCGATCCCATTCAAGATATTCTTGCAGATCGCCGCTGCCAGCGCCTCGCCATCGCTAGCCATGGCTTGGTCATAGGCCTGCGCCCGGCCGTAAAATGCCTCGCCAAAGGCCCGCATCCGCTTCGGCACGGTCTGGTCGCCCACCCCCATCTCGCGCAGATTGTCGTCCATGTCCTCGCAGAAGCGGTCGAACAGCGCCTGCGACAGTGCGGTGGCGCCGTAGGGCGAACCTTGGACCGTGCGCAGGCGGCGGAGCAGCAGCCAGAGATGCAGCAGCAACAGGTCGAAACGCCCGTTAACCGTATCGGGCACCCCCAAGTCGCGGTAAAATATGGGTTCTCGCGCCTGCGTCACGATCATGCCATAGATGGCTTCAATGGTGCCGGCCGGGGCTAGCCGGGGTTTCCTGAAGTGATTGAACGGCCAAAGCATTGTGGTTTCCGCAAGCGGGCGCGCGCGTGTTGCATTCAGAGCCTCCGCCCGGTACTTCAGCGCCTCGCGCGACGCAAGGGGACGGAATCAGTTCCGCTATGACGATAACGAACCAGACCAGCCTGCGCGCCGACAAGCAGCGCAGCCTTTTTGCACGCTGGCGCGGCCTGCGCATGCTCGCGGCCGTGGCTCTGGTCGGTGGCGCGCTTGCGGGCTGCACCGGCGAGCAGTTCCAGAAGGGTTACATCCTGCCGCCCGGCGCGCTCGAGCAAATCCCGATCGGCGCGAGCCAGGATCAGGTGCTGATCGTGATGGGGACGCCCTCCACGGTCGCGACCCTCGACGGCGAAGTGTTCTACTACATCTCGCAGCGCTCGGAGCGTCCGGTCGCCTTCATGAACCAGAAGGTGGTCGATCAGCGCGTGATCGCGATCTATTTCGACAAGAACCGGCGCGTGCGCCGGCTGGCGAATTACGGCCTGCAAGACGGCAAGATCTTCGACTTCATCAGCCGCACCACGGCGACGTCGGGCCAGGAGATGAGCTACCTTGCGCCGCTGTTCAAGCTGCTGAGCTTCAACTGATCTTTCAGCCTGCGGCGTCCTGCCGCTGTCCGTTCGGCGCTTGCCGCCGCGCGCGGCTTGCCGTTGCGCGCGGCCTTCCCTACGCTCCCTGCAAAACAAGAAGCAGGGAGTGGATTCGTGCCCAATAGTTTGTTGTCCCGCCGTCGCGTGCTGACCGCCGCTGCCGGCCTCTCGGCCGCGGCGATCCTGCCGCGATCGAGCCTGGCCGACTGGAAGCCCACCGAGAACGTCCGCATCATCGTGCCGGCCGCGGCCGGCGGTTCCACCGACGTCATGGGCCGGCTTCTGGCCGCGCATCTGCAAACCGCCTGGGGCCAGTCGGCCGTGGTCGAAAACCGCTCCGGCGGCGGCGGCACGATCGGCACCGCCGAGGTGGTCCGCGCCAGGCCCGATGGCCACACCATCCTGATCGGCAATCCCGGACCGAACGCGATCGCCTACAGCATCTTCAAGAACCTCACCTACAAGCCGGACCAGCTCCAGCCTGTTACCAACATGATCCGGATCCCGAACATCGTCTCGGCACATCCGAAGACCGGCATCAAATCGATTGCCGAATTGGTCGCGTATTTGAAGGCCAACCCGGACAAGCTCAGCTACGCCTCCTCCGGCGTCGGCCAGAGCCCTCATCTCACCGGTGCCTGGTTCCTGCAGCTCACCGGCCTGAAGATGACGCATATCCCGTTCCGCGGCGCCGGCCCCGCGCTGCAGGCTGCGCTCGCCGGCGACATCCAGATCCTGTTCGACAATCTCTATCCGAGCCTGCCGCAAGTGCAGAACGGCACGCTCAACGGCCTGTGCGTCACCACGCCCGAGCGCAGCGAGCTCGCGCCGAACCTGCCGACCATGCGCGAGAGCGCGCCGGAGCTTGCCAGTTTCGACGTGTCGTCGTGGTTCTCGGTGTTCCTGCCGAAAGGCGTCCCGGCACCTGTGCTCGAAGCGCTCAATCTCCAGATCAAGGCGATGCTCGAGCGCGACGACATCAAGAAGCAGATCGTCGCCATGGGCGCCCGCGCCGACTACGGCACGCCCGAGCAATTCGCCGCCTTCGTGGACGCCGAGACGAAGAAGTTCGCCGGCATCATCCAGAAGGAAGGGCTGCAGATGGATGTGCAGTGAGGCGTAGCGTCATTCCGGGGCGATGCGCAGCATCGAATTCCCGCGGCTCGCACCGCGGGGTTTTGTGTTGTCGCATCTGCGCTGCTCAGTGCGCCAGGATCGCCAGCAGCAGCAGGGCCACGATATTGGTGATCTTGATCATCGGGTTCACCGCGGGGCCCGCCGTGTCCTTGTAGGGATCGCCGACGGTGTCGCCGGTCACCGCGGACTTGTGGGCATCACTGCCCTTACCGCCGAAATGGCCGTCCTCGATGTACTTCTTGGCGTTGTCCCAGGCGCCGCCGCCCGAGGTCATGGAGATCGCGACGAACAGACCGGTCACGATCACGCCGAGCAGCATGGCGCCGACGGCCGAGAATGCCGCCGACTTGCCGGCCGCGCCGCCGCCCGCGATCGCGTAGATCAGGAAATAGACGACGATCGGCGACAGCACCGGGAGCAGCGAGGGGATGATCATCTCCTTGATTGCCGCCTTGGTCAGCAGGTCGACCGCCTTGCCGTAGTCCGGCTTGTCGGTGCCCTGCATGATGCCCGGCTTCTCGCGGAACTGGCGGCGCACCTCTTCGACGATTGCGCCGGCCGCACGGCCGACCGCCGTCATGCCCATCGCGCCGAACAGATAAGGTAGCAGGCCGCCGAACAGCAGACCGACCACGACGTAAGGATTGTTCAGCGAGAAGTCCGGATTGACGCCGGCGAAGTACGGGTGATGCGCGGAGTCCGCAACGAAGAACTTGAGGTCCTGGTTGTAGGCCGCGAACAGCACGAGGGCACCGAGACCGGCGGAGCCGATCGCGTAACCCTTCGTCACCGCCTTGGTGGTGTTGCCGACCGCGTCGAGCGCGTCGGTCGACTTGCGCACCTCCTTCGGCAGGCCCGCCATCTCGGCGATGCCGCCAGCGTTGTCGGTGACCGGGCCGAAGGCGTCGAGCGCGACGACCATGCCGGCCAGCGCCAGCATGGTGGCGGTCGCGATTGCAATGCCGAACAGGCCGGCGAGGCTATAGGTGACCAGGATGCCGGCGATGATGACGATCGCGGGCAGCGCGGTCGCCTCCATCGAGACGGCGAGGCCCTGGATCACGTTGGTGCCGTGACCGGTCACCGAGGCCTGGGCGATCGACTTCACCGGCCGATAGTCGGTGCCGGTGTAGTATTCGGTGATCCAGATGATCAGCGCGGTGACGACGAGGCCGACCACGCCGCATTCGAACAGCGCCATGCCGGTGTAGTCGACGCCCTCGAGCTTGCCGAAGCCGATCAGGGCGTAGATCACCCCGGCAATGCCGATCAGGGACAGGATGCCGGTTGCGATCAGGCCCTTATACAGCGCGCCCATAATCGACTGGCTGGCGCCCAACTTGACGAAAAACGTGCCGATGATCGAGGTGATGATGCAGATGCCGCCGATCGCGAGCGGCAGCGTCATCATGTTGGACAGGATCGGCGTCTTGGCGAAGAAGATCGCAGCTAACACCATGGTGGCGACCGCGGTCACCGCATAGGTCTCGAACAGGTCGGCGGCCATGCCGGCGCAGTCGCCCACGTTGTCGCCGACGTTGTCGGCGATGGTGGCCGGGTTGCGCGGATCGTCCTCGGGAATGCCGGCTTCGACCTTGCCGACGAGGTCGCCGCCGACGTCCGCACCCTTGGTGAAGATGCCACCGCCGAGACGGGCGAAGATCGAGATCAGCGAGGCGCCGAAGCCGAGCGCCACCATGGCATCGACCACGGTACGGCTATCGGGCGCGAGCTTCAGCGAATGGACCAGGAAGCCGAAATAGAGGGTGACGCCGAGCAGCGCGAGACCGGCCACCAGCATGCCGGTGATCGCGCCCGCCTTGAAGGCGAGCTCGAGACCGCCGGCGAGCGACGTCGTCGCAGCCTGGGCGGTGCGCACATTGGCGCGAACCGAGACGTTCATGCCGATGAAGCCGGCCGCTCCTGAAAGAATGGCGCCGATCAGGAAGCCGACCGCGACATAAAGCCCGAGGAAATAGGCAAGCAGCACGAAGATGACGATGCCGACCATGCCGATCGTGGTGTACTGGCGCCGCAGATACGCCTGTGCGCCTTCACGCACGGCTCCCGCGATCTCCTGCATGCGCGGCGACCCCGCATCCGCGCTCAACACCGAAGACGTCGCCCAAATCGCGTAGACGACGGAAAGCACTCCGCAGAGCACGATCAACCATAATGCTGTCATGTGATTTTTGCCTCAGATCCTTGATGAACGTACCCCCGGCGCCTTTTGTTGTCCGTCGTGCGGTGCGGCGCCTTGATTTTGAACAAGGCCGTCCCTCGCCCGAAGGGACGGCCCCAGTCGGCGCCAAGCTTGCCAAAATCAAATTGAGGGTGCAACGCCGGAAGCGACGGAAAACGTCGATCCGGGCAGGTATTTAGGTCGAAGACGCCCGCCGTGCGGAAATGCCTGCAAGCTGTGCTTCGATACGGCAAGGAGGATTGGTCCCTGCCGCCTCAGGCGGCGGACCTTGCGGGATGACGGGACGCCGAGGCGATTTCCAGCGTTTGCCCGTCGGCCGTCGTGCGCCGGTTGAAGATCTTGATCTCGTAGACAGCGCCGCTGGGACCGGCCTCCTGCGTCACCGAAACGACCTGCTCGCGGGTGAGGACGCCGAGCTGGACATCCTGGTCGGGCAGGATGAGCCTCCCCAGGTCGTTGACGAACACCACCACAAGACGGCCCTTCGGCATGTTGTTCTTCGACAATGCGCGCAGCTGGCCGTGATAGGGCTGCCGGGTCCAGGCCGATGGCTGGCCGGGATCGACCACGACCTGGATGTTGTTGGTTTCAGGGTGCAAGGTGAGCACCATCTTCGACTGGTCGGGCTTCCATTGCACGGACAGCGCCGGCATGGTTTTCCAGAGGCAATTGAACGCCGCACACTCGCGCGGCAGATTGTCATGGATGGTGCAGCCCCGGCCCGGCTTGCAATGCGAGCACCATTTGCCGGCGGCCTTGCCGAGCTCGACCACATTGTAGACCTTGCAGCAGAGCGTGCAGCTTCCGCACTCCCTGCCGGGAACAACCCGCGCCTCGCCCACATTCGAAACGGCCGCCGTCATCGAATCATGTCCATTGGCTGCTTTTGCATCGGAGGGCCTGATACATCCGCATGCTGTCGCCGGGGTTGCGGCACCGGAAAAGCCGGCGGGCCGATGGGATTCAAGGCGGACTTGAATTCAGAAGTGGCTGTACGACAGGCGCGTCAGGGCCAGTTCCCGGCCCTGCCCGTCCCAAAAGCGCGGCCGCTCATGGCCTGCGACGATCGTGCCGATCACGGTGACAGCCACGCCCGCTGCCCGGCCCGCGGCCACCAACGCATCGCTCCGCGCCGGCGGCGCCGTGCACAGCACCTCGTAATCGTCACCACCGGCAAGCAGCGCCTCGATGCCGACGACGTTGCGCGCCGTCAGGCCTGCCGCCGCGGCTGAGAGGGGGACGCCCGCCACGTTGACGGTGGCCGAGACGCCGGACGCGGCACAGAGTTTTGTGAGATCGCCGGCGAGGCCATCAGAGACGTCCATTGCAGCCGACGCATGATCACGGACGGCCAGCGCCAATGCATTGCGCGGCTGCGGCACGCGGTAGCGCGAGATCAGCGCTTGGCTTGCGGCAGCATTGGAGGCGAGCGCGGCGGCCACGGCGCCGCCGGTGAGCACGTCGAGGCCAAGCGCGGCATCGCCGATCGTCCCCGTCACCAGGATGCGGTCGCCGGGCCTTGCGCCCGCGCGGCCGACCATGCGGCCCTTCGGCACGCGGCCAAAGGCGGTGATCGAGATCATCTGCGGCCCCGGCGTCGAGACCGTGTCGCCGCCGAGCAGCGGGCATGCGAAGGTTTTCGCATCCTCGCCCAGCGCATCCGCGAACGGCCGCAGCCAGGCGTCCTCCTTGCTGCGTAGCGCCAGCGTCAGCACGAAGCCGGCGGGCACAGCGCCCTTGGCGGCGAGGTCGGAGAGGTTCACCCGCAGCGCCTTGCGCGCGATGGTATCAGGCGGATCGGTGACAAGATAATGCACGCCTTCGACGACGGCGTCGGTGGTGACGACGATGTCGTCGCCGGATGAGGACAGGACCGCGGCATCATCGACCAGTCCGAACGCGCCTGGATCCGTCGCCAGCGGCTTGAAATAGCGCGCGATGAGGGAGTCTTCCGCGGAAGGATTGCTCGAGGTCGCCATCGATGTCGGTCCCAACCTCCGTCGCCGCCCTACCCTCGCCCGAATTCATCACCGCGAAACTGCCGGCCGATCTGGTCGAGCACGGCGTTGACCATGCCGGTCTCCTCGCGGTCGACGAAGGCGTTGGCGACGTCGACATATTCGGAGATCACGACGCGGCCCGGCACGTCCTTGCGATGCTCCAATTCATAGGCCCCTGCCCGCAGCACTGCGCGCAGGATCGCCTCGATCCGCTTCAAGGGCCAGCCCTTGGACAGTGCCTCGTCGATCAGCGGATCGAGCTTCTTCTGGTCGCGCACGACGCCGGAGACAACGTCGCGGAAGAACGCGGCTTCCGCGGGCAGGTAAGTGTCGCCCTCGACCTCGTTGCCGAGCCAGTGGCTCTCGAACTCGGCAAAGATGTCGTTGATGCCGGCACCGGCAATGTCCATCTGGTACAGCGCCTGCACGGCGGCGAGCCGCGCCGCACCGCGCCGGTTCGCCTTCTTCTCCGCCGGGCCCGCTGGTTTCTTGATGTCAGCCATGGCTCAGGCCCGCGCCAGGCGGCGCTTGATCCGCAGCATCGCCAGCGCGGCGCGCGCGGCGTCACCGCCCTTGTTGAGCTCGCTGGCGCGCGCCCGCGCCCAGGCCTGGTCCTCGTTGTTGACGGTGAGAATGCCGTTGCCGAGCGGCAGCTTGCGCGCCACCGCAAGATCCATCAGCGCGCGCGAAGATTCCTGCGAGACGATCTCGAAATGGATGGTGTCGCCGCGGATCACGCAGCCGAGCGCGATCACCGCGTCATACGGCTTGCCGTTCGCCGCAGCGGCGTCGACTGCAATGGCCACCGCCGCCGGGATCTCCAGCGCGCCGGGAACCGTGATCACATCATGCGTCAGGCCGGCCGCTTTCAGCTCGGCGACCGCGCCGTCCAGAAGTGCGTCCTGGAGATCGTCATAGAACCGCGCCTCGACAATCAGCGCGCGGGCGCCGGAAATGTCGGTCTGATCCTTCAGGGGTGCGCGCCGCGCGTCTGCCATCGTTCAATCCGTTCTACTGGGGTCGGCGCGTTATGTAGTCGCCGCAGGCAAGTAAGCCAAGTTTTAAACCGTCATTTCCGTCAGCCGCGCCGCGTAGCGGGCCATCAGATCGACCTCGATGTTGACCTCGTCGCCCGCCTTCCAGCCGCCGATCGTCGTGACGTCAAGCGTGTGCGGGATGATCAGCACCGAAAAGGTCACGTCCGTCACCGTATTGACCGTCAGCGAGACGCCGTCGAGCGTGATGGAGCCCTTGGTGGCGATGAAGCGCGCCAGCTCGCGCATGGTCGAGAGCTCGAACCGCGCCATGTCGGGCAGGTCCTCGCGGCTGACCAGGGTCGCAATGCCGTCGGCATGGCCGGCGACGATGTGGCCGCCGAGCTCGTCGCCGATCTTGAGCGCGCGCTCGAGGTTGAGCCGTGTGCCGGCCTTCCAGTGCTTCGCCGTCGTCAGCGCCAGCGTTTCGGCAGCGGCATCGACGTCGAACCAGGTCCTTTGAGGAGAGTCTTTGTCGCCGGTGACGCCGGAAGCGACCACCGTCAAACAAACGCCGTTGCAGGCGATCGAGGCGCCGTCGGCGATGGTGGTCTGGTCATAACTGCAGGCGATGCGCAGCCGGTGCAACTGGCCCTGCGCCGTCGGCGTGAAGCCGACGATCTCGCCGATATCGGTGACAATGCCGGTGAACATGTTAGGTGCGCTCGTAGATGGTGAGAGTATCCCGGTCGAAGGTCTCGCTAGCATGAACCTTGTAGGCCGGCGACTGCGTGATTTTCGACAGGGGCATTGCATCGAGCGCAGCCACGCCGTCGGTGCCGACCGCTTCGGCGCCGCGGAACAGCCAGATCTCGTCGACCAGGTCGGCCGCCACAAAGGACGCTGCCACGCGGCTGCCGCCCTCGACCATCAGCCGCGAGATGCCTTTCCCGGCCAGCGCATGCAGCAGGGCTGCAAGATCGAGCCCGGACGCACTGCCCGGGGCTACACGAATGATCTGCGCGCCGGCTGCGCCAAGCCGCGTCGCTGCCGCCGCCTCGGCAAGCTCCGAGCCCACCACCCAAAGCGGCGTCTCGCGCGCGGAGCGCATGAGCTGGCTCGATGCGGGAGTCCGCAGGCTCTGGTCCAGCACCACGCGCACCGGCGAGCGCGCCGCCATGCCCGGCAGGCGGCAGTTGAGCTGCGGATCGTCCGCCAGCACCGTGCCGATGCCGACCAGGATGGCATCGCACTGCGCGCGCAAGAGATGCACGCGATCGCGCACGGCCTCGCCGGTGATCGCGAGCGGCTTGCCGCCGGCAGCGCCAATCTTGCCATCGGGCGAGACCGCGAGCTTCAGGATCACATGCGGGCGGTGGTCGCAGATGCGGCGGAAATGACCGGCGTGATCGAACGCGGCCTCTGCCGCGCACAGGCCGACGTCCACCGTGATGCCGGCGGCGCGCAGCCGTGCGTGGCCCTGGCCGGCGACCTCAGGATTGGGATCCTCGATCGCGGCGACCACGCGCGTGATGCCGGCCGCGATCACCGCATCGGCACATGGCGGCGACTTGCCGAAATGCGAGCACGGCTCCAGCGTGACATAGAGCGTGGCGCCGCGCGCGGCCTCGCCCGCGCGCCGCAGCGCCTCGGGTTCGCCATGCGGCCGTCCGCCCGGCTGGGTCCAGCCGCGGCCGACGATGACGCCGTTCTTGACGATGACGGCGCCGACGGCCGGATTGGGCCAGGTGCGCCCCTGCCCACGGCGACCGAGCGCCAGTGCGAGCTGCATGAAGCGACGATCGGCGTCCCTGGCCTCGCGGGCCTTCTCCGCAAACTGATCTTCCAGGATGCGGAAGATCATTTGCGGATCGCGGCGAGCCGCGCTTCCTCCTCACCGGAGAGTTCGCCAAGCACGTCGGCGAAATCCTTGGCCTCGCGGAAATTGCGATAGACCGAGGCGAAGCGCACATAGGCGACATCGTCGAGCGTGCGCAGATGCTCCATCACGGTCTCGCCGATCACCTCGGAGGAGATTTCGGCCTCGCCCCCGGTCTCGAGCTCGCGCACGATGGTGGAGACCATCTTCTCCACCCTTTCAGGCTCGACCTGGCGCTTGCGCAGCGAAATCTGCACCGAGCGCATCAGCTTGTCGCGATCGAACGGCACGCGGCGGCCGTTGCGTTTGATCACCGTGAGCTCGCGCAGCTGCACGCGCTCAAAAGTCGTGAAGCGGAATTCGCAGGCGACGCAGACGCGCCGCCTGCGGATCACGGAAGAGTCCTCGGTCGGACGCGAGTCCTTCACCTGCGTATCGAGACTGTTGCAGTTCGGGCAGCGCATCCGTTTGCCTTGGCCGGTTTTCTTGGACTTTACTGGTAGATCGGGAACCGGTCGGTGAGCGCCTTGACCCGCTCCTTGATCGCGGCTTCGACCAGCGGCGCCTTGCCGTCGTCGGACTGCGCGATCGCGTTGAGGACCTCGGCGATCATGCCGCCGACCTGCTGGAATTCGGCAACGCCGAAGCCGCGGGTCGTCGCCGCCGGCGTGCCGAGACGCAGGCCCGAGGTGACGAACGGCTTCTCAGGGTCGAACGGAATTCCGTTCTTGTTGCAGGTGATGGCGGCGCGAACCAGCGCCTTTTCCGAGACGTTGCCCTTCAGGCCCTTCGGCCGGAGGTCGACCAGCATCAGATGGTTGTCGGTGCCGCCGGAGACAATGTCGAAGCCGTGGCTCTTCATCGCTTCGGCCAGCGCCTTGGCGTTCTCGACGACGTTCTTGGCGTAGACCTTGAAGTCCGGCCGCAGCGCCTCGCCGAAGGCGACCGCCTTGGCCGCGATCACGTGCATCAGCGGGCCGCCCTGCAGGCCCGGGAAGATCGCCCCATTGAACTTCTTGGTCAGCGTCTCGTCATTCCACAGCATCAGGCCGCCACGCGGGCCGCGCAGCGATTTGTGCGTCGTGGTGGTGGTGACGTGGGCATAGGGCACGGGCGAGGCGTGCACGCCGCCGGCGACGAGGCCCGCGAAGTGCGCCATGTCGACCAGCAGATACGCACCGACGCTGTCGGCGATCTCGCGGAAGCGCTTGAAGTCCCAGGCGCGCGAATAGGCCGAGCCGCCCGCGACGATCAGCTTCGGCTTGACCTCTTCGGCCTGCTTCTGGACCGCATCCATGTCGATGATCTGGTCCTCGCGGCGCACGGTGTAGTGCGCGGCCTTGAACCATTTGCCGCTCATGTTGACGGGCGAACCGTGCGTGAGATGGCCGCCAGCCGCAAGATCGAGGCCCATGAAGGTGTCGCCGGGCTGGAGCAGCGCCAAAAACACCGCCTGGTTCATCTGGCTACCGGAGTTCGGCTGCACATTGGCGAAGTTGGCACCGAACAGCTTCTTGGCGCGATCGATCGCGAGGTTCTCGGCGACGTCGACCCACTCGCAACCGCCATAGTAGCGCGCGCCGGGATAGCCTTCCGCGTATTTGTTGGTCATCACCGAACCCTGCGCTTCCAGCACGGCCCGGCTGACGATGTTCTCGGAAGCAATCAGCTCGACCTCATGGCGCTGCCGGCCGAGTTCGCCCTTGATGGCGGCGGCGATTTCCGGGTCGGCCTGCTCGAGCGAGGCGGTGAAAAACGAATCGGGCGCGGAGGCGGTCTTGGCTGAGGTCATCTTGCGAATATCTCCACCGCCGCAGCCTTTTGGCGGGCTGCGGGCGGTCTGGTGTGGCGATCGGAAGCGGCGAGCGCGATCTACCACATCGCCCGCCCCCGGCCAAGCATTTGCGGGTCAAGGGCAAGATTTGTGCAAGATATGGTGGGGATCAGGGGATTTGGCCCGCGGGCCTCCGGATGGGAATGGCCCGCGTGCGGATGGTCGAGGGAAGGTCCGATCCGGGCCTAAAGCCCGGTATACCCCGCCTTCACGGGATCCACGCTACCGTCGAGCTGGCGCAAGTACGTCAGGCCGCAGACGGTCAACCTGTGGGGGTCCTTTTCGCCAGCTTCCATCAAGGTGTTGAGGTAGTTCGTCACCTTCACGCGCGCCTCCTCGCTCGCCGCCGCGGTGCGGTTGGCGAGCAGGTCATAGGTCTGCATGATGCGGTCGATGGCAGCTTCCATGGCACCCTCTGGTTCTCTCAATTTTTGGCAGTTTTGATCAGGCAACCGCGCGGGCCTCAGGCTCGGCCTCAAACCGGGCGATCGCCTTGTTGGCGAGCCTGATCTTGTTGAATTCGCCATGCTGAAACAGCTTGACGATGATTCCGAGCAGGCATTCGTCGGTGACGAGGGAATCGGGGATCACACCGGAACGGCGGAGGTAATTCGCGGCAATGGCGTAGGCTTCGCTCACGAGTTCCACGTTCATCGCCTGAAGCCCGCGCTCAACCAGCATCGACATGTCTCCGATCCGAAGGAGATAAGCGCCGAGCCGGAAACTGGTTCCGCGGTGCCGTCTTTTTTTTCGCAGGTGCAAAAAGGCAAAACGCACCGGTCCAGGCAAAGCCGGGCTGGCGCGATTGGGGAAGTTCGGCACGTTCGGAAAGGCTTGCCGGTCTTGTTGCGGGCCGGCTTGGCCTTGATCCCTTCCAGAAAATCAGAGGCGGTACAGGATCTGATCGGTCCAAAACCGCTCGAGACGGTGCAGCGACTTGTTGAGCGTGGAGAACTCCTCGCCCGAGATGCCACCGACCTGCTCGACCGTCTTGACGTGCTTCTGATAGAGCGCATCGACGATGCGGCGGACTTCCTGGCCCTGCGGGGTCAGACGGATGCGCACCGAGCGGCGATCGACGCGCGAGCGCTGATGATCGAGGAAGCCGAGCTCGACGAGCTTCTTCAGATTGTAGGAGACGTTGGAGCCGAGATAGTAGCCGCGCGTGCGCAGTTCGCCCGCAGTCAGCTCCTTGTCGCCGATGTTGTAGAGCAGCAGCGCCTGCACCGAATTAATGTCGGCGCGGCCGCGGCGATCGAACTCGTCCTTGATGACGTCGAGGAGCCGGCGATGCAGCCGCTCCACCAGAGTCAAAGCTTCCAGATAGAGCGACTGCACCGAACCCTGCTGGCCGGAGACGCGCTCTGCGGTATCTGCCGCAGTTGCGACGGCTTTCATCATGACACTTCCCCTGTTGTCGTTTTTATCGACACTTATTCGACGAAACTTGTGTCCCGCCTGATAGGTGCAACTTAAGGGGGCCGTTTGAACATCGGCTTAAATAAGAGAATAAAGAGATCATGAATTTAAGACAGTGAATTGCGGATTAAGCCTGTGCCACAAGCACTTTTCGCAACCCTCTGTTGACCTTCGCAAGGTCCTGTTCACCCTCCGTCCGCCACATCTGTCGCATTCCAGAACAGCCCCGCCCTGTTTCGAAACGGCCGCGTAACAGCTGTGGCGAAACGGCCGGGTTAGCGAAAACTTAGGGCAAATTTGACGCAACCAGCGGTCAACCACGAGCAACGCTCGTGTCCCGGACAAGCGCAGCGAAGCGGAGCGCGGAGCCGGGACCCAGAAGCCAAGGCGAGATCGCAGAGAGATGGCCCCGGCTCTACAACGCATCACTGCGTGCTGCGCTGCGTCCTGGGCACGAGAGAGCGTTATGTCGCCTGTGTGCTATGGCGGCCGCTCGCGCGCGGCCATCCAGGCAAGCGCGAGATAGGCGGCGAGCATGAAGGCCTCGACGCCGACGACGATCAGGCTGCCGCCATAGATGCCGGGGAACATCAGCTCGATCACCGCCATCGACACCACGGTCGTCAGCCACACCACCGCACCCCACGGCGTCGCCAGCCACAGGCCGACGGCGGCGACCAGCTCGATCACGGCAAAGTAGACTGTGGCGGCCTGCCAGGCCATCGACTGGTTCTCGAATGCCTCGTCCTCGCCGCCGACGAAGCCGGTGACCTGGGCCCAGTGATAGAGACCTTTCAGGATCGACAGCAGCGCCATCACCCGCAGGAACAGCACGAGCCGGCGCGTCCAGACATTGTCGTCGGACTCGGTCCGCTCCGACGAGATCGCCGCCACTGAGATCGCATGATCTCGGGCGGCGTCTCTGGCAAGAGCGCCGTCGCGGGCCGCATCGCGGGTGGAGATCTCGGACATGGCCCCCTTCTGGCTGCTTCGCCCGGCAAAATCAATCGGCTGCTATCCCATGCGGCAGGTCAGGCCGCGGTGACGGGAACCAGGCGAGCTGGTATAAGAATAATTCCAGCCGGAGGAAGAGTGATGGCGATCAAATACGGACGTCCGATCGAATTGCGCGAGGTGTCGCGCGGGACCGGCACGGCCGCGCCCCATGCCCTCGATCTGACCGTCCGTCCGCGCCGCAACCGCAAGGCCGAATGGGCCCGGCGGATGGTGCGCGAGAACGTGCTCACCACAGACGATCTGATCTGGCCGCTGTTCCTGATCGACGGCGACAACAAGCGCGAGCAGGTCGCCTCGATGCCGGGCGTCGACCGCCTCAGCGTCGATCAGGCCGTGCGCGAGGCCGAGCGCGCCACGAAGCTCACCATCCCCTGCCTCGCGCTGTTTCCCTATACCGACCCCTCCTTGCGCGACAAGGAAGGCTCGGAAGCGACCAATCCGGACAATCTGGTCTGTCAGGCGGTGCGCGCGATCAAGAAGGAGTTTCCTGATATCGGCATCCTCTGCGACGTCGCTCTCGATCCGTTCACCAGCCACGGCCATGACGGCCTGATCGCCGACGGCAAGATCCTCAACGACGAGACAGTCGCCGTGCTCGTGCGCCAGGCCCTTGTGCAGGCCGAAGCCGGCTGCGACATCATCGCGCCCTCCGACATGATGGACGGCCGTGTCGCTGCGATCCGCGAGGGACTGGATCGCGCCGGACTGCTCGATGTGCAGATCATGGCCTATGCGGCAAAGTACGCCTCTGCCTTCTACGGTCCGTTCCGCGACGCCATCGGCTCGGCCAAGACGCTCACCGGAGACAAGCGCACCTATCAGATGGACAGCGCCAACACTGACGAGGCGCTGCGCGAGGTCGAGCTCGACATTGCCGAGGGCGCCGACATGGTGATGGTGAAGCCCGGCATGCCCTATCTCGACGTGGTCCGCCGCGTGAAGGACACGTTTGCAATGCCGACCTTCGCCTATCAGGTTTCCGGCGAATACGCGATGATCGCGGCGGCCGCCAACAACGGCTGGCTCGACGGCGAGCGCGCGATGATGGAAAGCCTCGTCGCCTTCAAGCGCGCCGGCGCTGACGGCGTGCTCAGCTACTTTGCGCCGAAGGTGGCGGAGAAGCTGCGGAGCCAGAGGTAAGCCCGCACTGCTTCGATGTCGTCCCGGCGAACGCCGGGACCCATACCGCGTAATCTCTCGATGGTGCATGGTATGAGCACCGGCGAAGGAAGCACGCCAGTCTTCGCCAAACCTCTCCCTGGGGTTACGGGTCCCGGCGTTCGCCGGGACGACATGGGAGTTTGCGCGGCGCTAGGCGCTCACCGCCAAGCATTCTCCGCCCCCGAATCGCCGGAATATTTCCGCTTGTTAATCCCCGCGCCCTTGGCACGGAGATGGCCTGTTCCCATGTCCTGCCTTGAGCCCTTGGGAGGACGGACCATGTCGTATGACTCGGGTAGTTCAGGCACCTGGCGCAATGACGGCGCGGTGCAGCCGCACGCCTACGACCCTGACCTGCATCCGGAACTGTTCCGCGGCGTTGCAACGCGGCGGGCGTTCGCCTTCCTGATCGACCTCGTCATCATCTCGGTGCCGGTGATCCTCGGCTATGTCTTCATTTTCGTATTCGGCGTGGTCACGCTCGGCGTCGGCTTTCTGTTGTTCGGGATCGCCTGGCCGGCTTCCGTGGTCTGGGCCATCGTCTATTACGGCGCCTGTATCGGCGGTCCCTCCTCGGCGACCATCGGCATGCGCCTGATGGATCTGGAGCTGCGCACCTGGTACGGCGCGCCGGGCTATTTCGTGCTTGGCGCCACTCATGCCGTGCTGTTTTGGGTGACGGTCTCGTTCTTGACGCCCTTCGTGGTGCTGGTCGGCCTGTTCAACTGCCGCCGTCGCCTGCTGCATGATTTCGTGCTGGGAACGGTCGTGATCAACAATTCCGTCCGCGCCCCTCTGCCGCAGGCCAGCGCCAGAACCTGGTGATCAAGGACCTATCAACCCGGACCCATTAAGCTGTCTGATCTGACCTGCCGCGCAGGCCAATTGACCGGGAGCTTCCGTAGCGCGATGCTCATATTCAGTTCGGAGGCCCACGACGTCCCTTGACCCAGCACTCGCGCGATACCCCGCAATTCTACCTTACGGCGCCTTCGCCCTGCCCCTATCTGCCCGGCCGGCACGAGCGCAAGGTGTTCACGCACCTCGTGGGTGACCGCGCCGGCGACCTCAACGACCTCCTGACCCATGGCGGGTTCCGCCGCAGCCAGTCGATCGCCTACCGTCCGGCCTGCGACCAGTGCCGCGCCTGCGTCTCGGTCCGGGTCGTTGCCAACGAGTTCCGTCCCTCCCGCAACTTCCGCAAGGTGCTCGCGCGCAACGCCGACATCATCGGCGAGCAGCGCAGCGCAATGCCGACCTCCGAGCAATATTCGGTGTTCCGCGCCTATCTCGACGCCCGTCACCGCCATGGCGGCATGGCCGACATGACCGTGCTCGACTACGCCATGATGGTCGAGGACAGCCATGTCGAGACCCGCATCATCGAGTACCGCAAGCGCGGCCCCGACAGCGGCCTCACCGGCCGCGGCGAGGAGCTGATCGCGGTGGCGCTCACCGACGTGCTCAGCGACGGCCTGTCGATGGTCTATTCGTTCTTCGAGCCGAGCCAGGTCAGCCGCTCGATGGGCACTTTCATGATCCTCGATCACATCGCCCGCGCCCGCCGCCAGGGCCTGCCCTACGTCTATCTCGGCTACTGGATCGAGGGCTCCAAGAAGATGGACTACAAGGCCCGCTTCCTGCCGCAGCAGCGCCTCGCGCCGTCGGGCTGGCTGCGTGTCGACGCGCAGGGCGATGCCGCGTCCGAGCCACAGGACTGATCGATGCGCAAAGGGTCATAAGCTGGCAATTGTCCCTAGGAAAATGGACGGGCGGTAGAGGCTTCCTTGTCGAGCAACTATGATTTGATCGCGCAGGCCATGATCGAGCGCCAACAGGTGCTCTGTTTCTATCAAGGGCACCCGCGCGCGATTTGTCCGGCAATCTTGGGCCATACCAACGGCCAGGAACGCACGCTGGCCTTTCAGTTCGCCGGTAGCTCCCGCACAGGCCTGCCGCCCGAAGGGGAGTGGAAGTGCCTCGATGTGGCAGGCATGAGCAATGTCGAACTCCGCACCGGCAAATGGCATGCTGGCTCGAGCCATCGCGAGCGCCAGAGATGTGTGAAGGTCGTCGACCTCGACGTGAATCCATCCAGTCCATACGAACCGCGGCGTCGGGTATCCCAACCAGACGGGCCTCCAACAACTCGTCAGAAGCCTCGGCGTCTGCGCTGATCACCCGACCAGCGTATCCACCAGCAGCTTCACGTTCAAAATCACGATGATGCCCGCGACGATCCATGCAGTCGCGGCAACGTAGGGCGGGATTGCAAACTTGCCCATCTTGCGGCGGTCGGAGACGAAGCGGACCAGCGGGATCACGGCGAAAGGCAGCTGCATCGAGAGTACGACCTGGCTGAACACCAGAAGGTCGGCCGTGCCGCGCTCGCCATAGATCGCGGTGACGACGATCACCGGAACGATGGCGATGCCGCGCGTGAGCAGGCGGCGCGCCCAGCTCGGCAGGCGTAGATCAAGAAAGCCTTCCATCACGATCTGGCCGGCGAGTGTTGCCGTCACCGTCGAATTGAGGCCGGAGGCGAGCAGCGCCACTGCGAACAGCGTCGAGGCGATGCCGAGACCCAGCAACGGCGAGAGCAGCTCGAAGGCCTGGCCGATCTCGGCGACATCCGAATGGCCACTCTTGTGGAACGTCGCCGCAGCAACAACGAGGATCGCGGCATTGATGAACAGCGCCAGCATCAGGGCGACGGTCGAGTCCGTCGTCGCCCATTTGATCGCTTCGCGCCGGCCCTCATCGTTGCGCTCATAGGCGCGCGTCTGCACGATCGAGGAGTGCAGATAGAGATTGTGCGGCATCACGGTCGCGCCGATGATGCCGATCGCGATGTAGAGCATTTCCGGATTGGTGAAGATCTCGGTCTTCGGCACGAAGCCGCGCAGCACCTCCGCGACCGGCGGCGCAGCGGCCACGATCTGCACCGCGAAGCACACCGCGATCACCGCGAGCAGCGCCATGACGAAAGCTTCGAGGAAACGGAAGCCGCGGTTCATCAGGAGCAGCAGCAGGAAGGCATCGAGCGCGGCGAGCAGCGCGCCGCCGATCAGGGGAATGCCGAACAGCAGCTTTAGTGCGATCGCGGTGCCGATGACCTCGGCGAGATCGCAGGCGATGATTGCAGCTTCACAGGCGAGCCAGAGCAGGAAATTCACCGCCGGCGAATAGGTCGCGCGGCAGGCCTGCGCGAGGTCGCGGTCGGTGACGATGCCGAGCCGTGCTGCCAGCGATTGCAGCAGGATCGCCATCAAGTTGGAGAGCAGGATGACCGAGAGCAGCGTGTAGCCGAACTTCGACCCGCCGGCGAGGTCGGTCGCCCAATTGCCGGGGTCCATGTAGCCGACCGAGACCAGGTAGCCCGGGCCGACGAAGGCGAGCAGCCGCCGCCACCACACTCCCGCCGTGGGGATGGCGACCGTGGCATTCACCTCGGCGAGGCTCTTCGTGGTGGGCGCATCAGCGCGCCAGCCGGTGGCCTCGGAGGTCATGTCGGGCGATCGGGCATCCATGCTGGCACAATACCGAAGTCAGAGCTTATTGCAACTCATTTGCAACTGCATCTAGCCGCGCCGGTTCCCGGTCTGGCCGCGTTTGCCTCCGCTCTGTCGGGAAGCGGGTGGGTTAGTCGGTCCTCGGAGTCGATACTGACGCAGATCGTCTGTGCAGGACATGAGCCATGCCAAATTCACCTCGCCTCCCCGATACCTTCAATCGCCTTGCCTGGTCCAACCTCGCCGCGCAGTCGGCCGAGCAGATCGCGCTGGCGGCGGCCCCGATCGTCGCGGTGCTGACGCTGGGCGTCGCCGAAGGCCGGACCGGCCTGCTCCAGACCGCCCTGACTTTGCCCTTCGTCCTGTTCGCCATTCCGGCCGGGCTGCTCGCCGACCGCATCTCGCGCCGCTCGCTGATGGCGGGTGCCGAGGCACTCCGCGCGGTGGCGCTTGCGGCGATCGTGCTGCTGCTCGCGCTCGGCGCGCTCAATCTGCCGCTGCTGGCGCTGCTCGGCTTTGCGGCGGTGTGCGGCACCGTCGTCTACAGCGTGGCCGCGCCGGCGCTGGTGCCGTCGCTGGTCGGCGCGGAACTGTTGCCGGCGGCCAACGCGCGCATCGAGCTTGCGCGCACCGTCGCCTTCGCCAGCGGCCCTGCGCTCGGCGGCGCGCTGGTAGGATGGTGGGGCGCGAGCCCGGCCTTCGGCTTTGCCGCGGCGCTCTCGGCGATCGCGGTCGTATTGCTCTCCGGCATCTACGAGCCTTCGCGCGCCCCCTCGCCACGGCGGCATCCATTGCAGGATATCCGCGAGGGCGCGGCCTTCGTGTTTCACCATCCCCTGCTGCGGCCGGTGTTCATCACCCAGTTCATCTTCAACACCGGCTGGTTCCTGCAGATCGCCGTGTTCGTGCCCTACGCCGTACGCCATCTCGGCCTGACCGCCGCGGGCGTCGGTACCGTGCTCACGATGTACGGCGTCGGCATGGTGATCGGCGCGCTGTTTGCTACGCGCGTGATGCAGCGCATCGCGTTCGGCACCGTGGTCGGCCTCGGTCCGATCACGGGCTTCGTTGCGGCGGTGGTGATGGCGCTGACTGTGCTGGTCCCCTCGCCCTGGCTTGCGGCCTTGAGCTTCTTCCTGCTCGGCGTCGGGCCGATCCTGTGGGTGATCTCGACCACGACGCTGCGCCAGTCGGTGACGCCGCCACGCCTCTTGGGCCGCGTCTCCGCCATCAACATCATGAGCTATGGCGCCCGTCCGCTCGGCTCGGCGCTGGGCGCCGTCGTCGGCGGCCTGTGGAGCGCGGAAGCGTGCCTGTATCTCGCCGCCGCCGTGTTCGGCGTGCAGGCGCTCATCATTTGGCTCTCGCCCGCGGTGGCGCTGGATCGCCAGCCCAGCATGGTCGGCGACGAAGCCGCGGCGAGCTGCTAGCCACAATCGTCATTGCGGAGGGTGTGGGAACAGCCCGGCTAATTCGCCAGATACCGCTCGTAGCTTCCCGTCACCGGCTCGCTCGCGTCGACATCAGGGTCGAGCGTGTAGAGATCCTGCGCATGGCCAATGCCACGCAAGGCGTAGCGGCCGGTGGAGACGAGATAGCGGCGGCCGGCCGCATCGAGGCCTTTGTAGAACTCGGCGGACGCCAGCAGCTCGCGGTCGACCGAGCGGCTCATCGAGGCGATGCGGCTGACCTCGTTGACGGTCGGGCCGACCACCGTGAAATCCAGCCGGTCCTCGCTGCCGATATTCCCGTAAAAGACCTCGCCGACATGCAAGCCGATATAGGCCGACGTGATGGGACGACCGTCGGCCGCCCGTTGCGCGTTCAGCTTCGCGACGTTCTGGCGGAACAGGTGCTCGGCGCGCAGCGCCGCGCGGCGGGCATGCGCCATGTCCTCGCCGGTGAACATCGCCAACACGCCGTCGCCGATCAGCTTCAGAACGTCGCCGCCGGCATCGTGGATCGCGTCGATCACGGCCTGGGCATAGTCGTTGAGAAACGGGATGATCTCGTCCGGGCCGATGCTCTCGCTGATCCCGGTCGAGCCGCGCAAATCAGAGTACCACAGCACGGCCTTGATGCGCTCGGTGACGCCGCGCGATATCCGCCCGCGCAACACCTGCTCCGAGGCATCGCGGCCGAGATAGACGCGGCCGAGCGTGCGCGCGATGTCGACCTGCTGCGCCGATTTGATCGCGAGCCCCAGCACCGGCACGAGATCGCGCATCGCGGCGAGCTCGGCGTCGCGAAACCCCTCCTCCCGCCGCGTCGTCCAGCAGGAATAGAGGCAATCCATCTGTCCGAGCGCGCCGGTCTCGCCGAAGCGGTGCACGAAGGCGAGATAATGGCGGTGGCCGTTTTCGGCGAGCTCGCCGATCTGCGAGAAATCCAGCGAGGGCGCGTCGGCGAGATCGATCACCATTTCGTCTTCGCCGTGCTCGAGCAGATGATAGAACACGGAGCGCCGCCAGTTCTTGGCCGCATCGCCTTCCGCGGTCGAGCCGTATTCGACGACCTCGCTCTCGTTGGTCGGCGTATCGCTCCAGCGGAAGGCGCGGCCCTCGTAGATCGGGTGCAGCGTATCGATCACGACGAGCCCGCGCGACAGTTCCAGCCCTTCGGCGCAGCAGCGCTCGCAGAAACCACGGAGCAGGTCGGGTTCGGGCAGGCCGGTGAGCCCCTGGCCGGCCACCCAGTTCATCAGCGCAAGGCGCGAGGTCAATTGCATGCGCCATTATGGCGTGCATTCGTGACGGGCGAAAGGCCGCCCGCGACCTTGCAACCAAGGCTCCCGCCCACAACAGGGCGAATATGCTGCAGGCACCGTTGACGCGCTCGCGCCGCAAGCTGCAAATGGAACTGATGACACCACCGCCCCCGAAAGACAGGGACATGAGCCAGCGCCAGCTTCCGATCATCCTGGCGCTCGGCACCACGCAGACCCTGGCTTGGGCCTCCAGCTACTATCTGCCCGCGCTGCTCGCCGATCCCATGGCGCACGACCTCGGCATCTCCTCCAACTGGATCTTCGGCGCCTTCTCGGCCTCGCTGGTGATCTCCGCCATGCTCGGCCCGCGCGTCGGGCGGCAGATCGATCTCTTCGGCGGGCGGCAGGTGCTGTCGGCCTCCAACCTGATCATCGCCGCCGGCCTCGTCCTGCTCGGCTTCTCTCACTCCGTTGCGGTCATGGCGTTCGCTTGGCTCGTGCTCGGCATCGGCATGGCGATGGGACTTTACGATGCCGCCTTCGCCGCGCTCGGCCGCATCTACGGCACGGAGGCACGCAGTTCGATCACCGGCATCACGCTGATGGCGGGGTTTGCCTCCACGGTCGGCTGGCCCCTCACCGCCTGGGGCCTGTCGCACATCGGCTGGCGCGAGACCTGCTTTGCCTGGGCCGCCGCCAATATCCTGATTGGCCTGCCCCTCAATTTCTTCATGCTGCCAGCGATCAAGGGCGCGAAGCAGGCCGCGGCGACCGCCGAGAAGCCGCACGTGCCGCTCGATCGCACCATGATCCTGCTCGCCTTCGTCTTCGCCGCGGCCTGGACCGTCACCGGTGCGATGGCCGTGCATTTTCCGCGCATCGTGGAAGCAACCGGCGCAACGCCGGTCGAGGCGATCGCGGCCGGCGCTCTGATCGGCCCGGCCCAGGTGGCCGCGCGCGTCCTCGAAGCCGGCTTCCTCAGTCGCTTCCATCCGCTGTGGTCGACACGGCTCGCCTGCCTCACCCATCCGATCGGCGCGGTGATCGTGGCGATCTTCGGCGGCGCCGCGGCGAGCGCGTTTGCCCTGTTTCACGGCTCCGGCAACGGCATCCTGACGATTGCCCGCGGGACGCTGCCGCTCTCGATCTTCGGCCCGAAGGATTTCGGCTATCGCCTCGGCATCATCGGCGCACCGGCGCGCATGGCACAGGCGGTGGCGCCGCTGGCCTTCGGTCTGCTGATCGACGTCATGGGCGCCAAGGTGCTGATCGTCTCCTCCGCGCTTAGCCTCTCGGCGCTGGCGGCGTTGTTCCTGATCCGGACCGAGCCGCGGAGCTAGGCCTTCTTCGCCTCGCTGGTCGCGATCCAGATGCCGGCGAACACGGCGACCAGGCCGACCAGAAGATTGGGCGTGATCGGCTCGCCGATCAGCAGCGCGGCCAGCAAGGTCGCCGCGATCGGGTTGACCGTCATCGTATTGGCGACCCGGGTCGGCGTTGCCCGCGCCAGCGCCATGACCCAGAGAATGAAGGCGAGCGCGCCGCCGCCGATGCCGAGGTAGATGCCGGCGATCCACTGCGCCGTCGTGAAGTGACCGAGCGCCGCGAAGCTGCCCTTCACGAGCCCCGCGACCACCAGCACGGCGGCGCCTGCACCCATGCCAACGGTGAGAAATCCGAGTGCGCTCGAGCGTTGCATCAACGGGCGCGACAGCACGTTGTAGAACGCCATGCAGAACACGGCGCCGGTCATGATCAGTTCGCCACGCCAGGCGCCGGGCGGGCTTTGCGCCAAGCCCGCGGCCAGCGCCGCTGCGACCCCGAGCACGGCGATGGCAACGCCCGCAATCTTGCGCGCGCTCAGCCGTTCGACGCCGAGCAGCGCGCCGACCATCATGGTGTGGAGCGGCAGCGTCGCCAGCGCCAGGCTGGCGCGCGCCGCGGTCGTGTAGGACACCGCGATGTTATAGAGGATGAAGAACAGGCCGAAGAAACAGATGCCGAGCAGCGCCACGGAAGGCCAGTCGGCGCGCTGCGGCCAGCGGACACTCAGCATCAGCGCACATGGCAGGAGGCAGAGGAAGCCGATGCCCCAGCGCAGGATCGCCAGCAGGACCGGATCGGCCCCGCCGACCAGATAGCGGGTGATCGCGGCCGCGGTGCCGCCGAGGCTGCTCGATAGCAGCGCGATCCCAACTCCGAGCCACTCGCCCACGGCCGCCTCCTGCTCCCGGAGCTGTGAGAGCGGCTAGCACATCCCTGCTGCCACCGTCATGGCATCAGGGGCGCACGAGGGGTCAGTCGTAAAACTCCGGCGCCATCTTCTGGCTGTCGCGCTGGGCCTTGTCGTGGTTGATCCAGAGCTGCGCCTTCTCCTTGGCGAGCGTGTCGGCGATCTTCCGCATCGAGGCCGCGCTCTGGTCCTTGTTGAAGTTCATGCCGGGCACGCGGCGGTTGTCCCAATTGTCCTTGAAGTGGACGGCATCGCCTGAGAGCACCACCGCGCCGGTTTTCGGCAGCTTCACCAGCAGCGACTGGTGTCCGGGCGTATGGCCGGGCGTCGAGAGGATGGTCACGCTGCCGTCGCCGAACACGTCCTTGTCGCCCGCGAGCAGCTCGACCGGGTGCGAGGGCTTGAAGCGCGGCTCGTTGTTGGCGCCGGGCCAGTCATATTCGGCCTTCTGGACGTAGAGCGTGGCCTGCGGGAACAGCTCGACATTGCCGATATGGTCCGGATGGGTGTGCGAGACGGCCATCGCCTTGATGTCGTCGGGCTTGACGCCGAGCTGCTCGAGCTGGGCGGCAAGCGTCTTGGGCCGCCGCCAGGTCACCGCCTTGGGATCGGCTGGCGCAAGGCCGTTCGGCATCGCGGCGACGGCATCGGCGATGCCGGTGTCCCACAGCAACCAGCCCTTGGCATGCTTGATGAGATAGCAGCTGTCGACGAAGTCCATCGTCTTGCCTTCGTTGAGGCCGGGCGTCCAGCGCGAGATGTCGCCGGCGGTGCCCTCGCCGCAATTGAGAACGTAGAGCTTTTCGACGCCGGTCTTTTCCGACTGCGCGACGGCCGCTTGAGTGGTCAGGGCGAGTGCGGCGACCGCGAGAGCGAGCTTGATCCCGGGCATCATCCTTGGTCCCTCCTTGGCAAGCGCTTGGGTCAGTTGCGACCGAGGATCAACCCCGGCCACGCCGCCGAATTCCGCTCGCGCGGATCACGTCAATGTGGGCAAGTCTCGACCTCGACCGTGATGTGGCTGAGCCCCTTCAGCCCGGCGAGGCGCTTCTTATAGACGGCCGGCTGCTTCGGCTTGTCAGACACCAGCGACACCAGCACCGCGCAATGGCCGGGGCCGACCTGCCAGAGATGCAGATCGGTGACACGGTCCTCGCCGACCTCCATCCGCGTGCGGATCACCCGCTCCAGCTTCTCGTCGGCGCGCGCGTCGAGCAGCACCGCGCCCGACGTCCTGATCAGGCCGAACGCCCAGCTCGCGATCACGGCGCTGCCGATCAGGCCGACGGCAGGATCGGCCCAGACCCAGCCCGAATACATCGCGACGACGAGCGCGCCAATCGCCAGCACCGAGGTCGCGGCATCCGCCATGACGTGGACATAGGCCGCGCGCAGATTGTTGTCGTGATGATGGTGGTGATGGTCATGATCGTCGTGGTCATGATGTGCATGGCTGTGGCCATGATCATGACCGTGATGATGATGATCATGGCTGCCGCGCAGCAGCCATGCGCTGGCGAGATTGACGCAGAGACCGAGTGCGGCCACCGCAATGGCCTCGCCATAGACGATCGGCACCGGCGCGAACAGCCGCAGCACGCTCTCATACGCAATCTCGACCGCGATCAGGCCGAGGATGATCGCGCTGGCAAAGGCGGCGAGATCGCCGAACTTGCCGGTGCCGAAAGTGAAATGCGCATTGCCGAGGTGCCGGCGCGCGAAGCGGTAGGCGAAGGCGGCAATGCCGAGCGCGGCCGCATGCGTGCCCATGTGCCAGCCGTCGGCGAGCAGCGCCATCGAGCCGAACAGCGAGCCGGCGACGATCTCGCCGACCATCATGACCAGCGTCAGGACGACCACGAGCCAGGTGCGCCGCTCGTTCTCGTCGTGTTTTTCTCCGAGAAAGGCATGGTCATGGGTCCACTGTTCGATGGAATGGGAATGCATTGGTAAGTCTCCGAAAGGGCTGATCCGTTGGGCCGCAATATAGACCGGTGGGCCCACGGGTGAAATCGACCAAACAAGCCGTTGACAGTCCGCCGCGGTTTCGGTGTATTGGGGTTTATGGGGATTGAGCGATCTCCCCACGAGGCGACAAGCCCAAGAATCGCGTCCCGTTGTTCTTACGAGGGCGCATCATGTCTTCTTACACGACAATATCATCTGACAAGCTGGCACGGCTGATCGGCACGGCGAATGCGCCTGTCCTGATCGATGTGCGGACAGAAGAGGATTTTGCCGCCGACCGGCGGCTGATCCCAGGTTCCATCAAGCTCAGCCACGACAATGTGACGGACTGGGGCGGCGCATTTGCCGGTCGCCGGGCCATCGTCTCCTGCTTCCGCGGCGAGAAGCTCGCGCAGGGTACCGCGGCCTGGCTGCGCCAGCTCGGCGTCGAGGCCGAGACGCTGGAGGGCGGCTTCGAGGGGTGGAAGGCCGCAAAACTGCCGCTGCTCGACACGCGCAAGCTGCCGCCGCGCGATGCCAAGGGACGCACGATCTGGGTGACGCGGGCGCGGCCGAAGGTCGACCGTATTGCCTGCCCCTGGCTGGTCCGCCGCTTCGTCGATCCCAATGCGGTGTTCCTGTACGTGGCGCCGTCCGAGGTGGTCGCCGTCGGCGAGCGCTTCAACGCAGTCCCGTTCGACATCGAGAACGTGTTCTGGAGCCACCGCGGCGAGCTCTGCACCTTCGACGTGATGATCGAGGAGTTCGGGATCGCGACGCCGCCCTTGCTCCGCCTCGCGACGCTGGTGCGCGGCGCCGACACCGCTCGTCCGGATCTCGCACCAGAGGCGCCCGGCCTGCTCGCCGCCTCGCTCGGGCTGTCGCGGATGTACGATGACGACCTCGAACAGCTCGAGGCCGGCATGACGCTCTACGATGCCTTCTACCGCTGGTGCCGCGACGCCACCGCCGAGACTCACAACTGGCCGACCAACAAAGCCAAGGCGTAATGGACACCCGTGCCAATCAAGCAGGAGCTGATGCCGGTCACGGCATCAGCTTCGGTGAAGCGTTCCGCGTCTGGTTCCGCGTTGCCTGTCTCAGTTTTGGCGGGCCTGCGGGCCAGATCGCGGTGATGCACCGCATCCTGGTCGAGGAGAAGAACTGGATCTCCGAGGGCCGCTTTCTGCATGCCCTGAATTACTGCATGCTGCTGCCGGGACCGGAGGCACAGCAGCTTGCGACCTATGTCGGCTGGCTGATGCATCGCACCGCCGGCGGGCTGATGGCGGGCGGGCTGTTCATTCTCCCCGGCATCATCGCGATCATGGGCCTCAGCTACATCTATGCTGCCTACGGCAATGTCAGCTTCGTCGAGGCGTTGTTCTTCGGCCTCAAGGCCGCCGTGCTCGCCATCGTCGTCGAAGCCGTGGTGCGGGTCGGCAAGCGCGCGCTGAAGAACCGCATCATGATCGCGCTCGCGGCCGCCGCCTTCGTTGCGATCTTCTTCTTCGCGGTCCCCTTCTCGATCATCATCGTCGTTGCCGGCGTGATCGGCTATATCGGCGCGAAAGCCGGCCGGCCCGAATTTGCGCCGGCCGCGCACGGCAGCGGCGGCAGCGGCGCCGCGATTGACAGCATGCTCGGTGAAGCCGTGCCCGAGCACATTCGCCCCGACACCGGTCGGACGATCCGCATCGGCGCGGTGTGGCTGGCACTCTGGCTGGTGCCGGTGGTCGCGCTGCTCCTGGTCCTCGGCGAGGCCAACGTGTTCAGCCAGATCGCGCTGTTCTTCTCGAAGATGGCGCTGGTCACTTTCGGCGGCGCCTATGCCGTGCTGGCCTATGTCGCCCAGCAGGCGGTGGAGCATTATCATTGGCTGAAGCCGCACGAGATGCTCGACGGCCTCGGCATGGCCGAGACCACGCCGGGCCCGCTGATCATGGTGCTCCAGTTCGTGGGCTTCATGGCGGCGTATCGCGACGCCAGCGGGCTGTCGCCAATGCTCGCGGCAACGCTGGGCGGGCTGCTCGCAACCTGGGTCACCTTCACGCCCTGCTTCCTCTGGATCTTCGTGGGCGCCCCCTATATCGAGCGCCTGCGCGGCAACACGGGATTGGCCGGTGCGCTCGGCGCGATCACCGCCGCCGTCGTCGGCGTGATCCTCAACCTCTCGATCTGGTTCGCATTGCACACGCTGTTCCGCGAGACCGTGCCGGTGGATGCGTTCCCGCTGTCGTTCGACCGCCCGGTGGTGTCCAGCGTCGATCTCCCTGCGCTGGTGCTCTCGATCGCGGCCGCGACCGCGATCTTCCGCTTCAAGCTGGGTATGCTGACGGTGCTGGCGGGAAGTTGCGCCGCCGGCGTGGCGCTGCGGCTGGCGGGGGTGATCTAGCTAGGTTCGTCGCGTCCGGTTTGCTATCGGAAGGCGACATTGCAGCCGATGGGCTGCATGGCGGCCTTGGGCCACAACCGGACCTCGCGCGACCGATCAACTTGATAGCAACCATACCGAATTAGGAGCGAGCAATTCCATCTAGACAAGCATAGATTGCTTCGTTCTTTGGCGATAAACTCGGCAGGTATTGTGGAAGGCACAAGGCATATTATTCCAATGAGGAGGCGGTTACGGCTCGCAGCTCTTGGGGCTACCCTGGCGCTGCTCTTAAGCGCAGCGGTCGTTCCCTTTGTTGATAGCTGGCATCATATCTGCCGCCCTGACACAGCCCTCTGCCTTCCCGTTTTCTGGTTCTATGCCGCGAGCGTCGTTGGCGCCTTTTTGGCATCTTTCATTGCGCTCAATACGGGCGAAACAGTTCGCCGTCCTTCGCTGCTTTCATTCATTCTTTTGTGCGATCTGTTCTACGCTTGGATCGGTGGAATTGGCTTTATGCTGCACTTGATCTTGCTGGCTCCCAATACGTTTGGGCTCACGATGGCCGACCGAATTTGGCAGTGGGCAGAACTTCCACTAATGAGTCTTATGACGGGCCTGTTCTGGGGAAATGGGGTGACACTCGGGTTTGGTTTTCTGATCGGACTACCAACAGTACTCTGGCTCGCATCGCCTCCAATGCGTCTTCCATGGGTTAGTACGCCAAAGTGATCAGGAGGTCAGGAAAGGGTCACAAGCAGCGGTCAGGACAAGCGCGGCGCGGCGTCCGGTCTGCCGCCGATAGGCGGCATGGCAACGGCCTCCGCTTTCTTCGAGAGCAGAAGTAACGCGGCCACCAGAGGCGGCCTTACTCATCCTCATGAGACTGCGAACGGTCCTATTGCCAAGATCCAAAAACCGTAAGCTAATTCGTTTCTCATCATCCAAGCGCGATATTTTTGCCCCTCTTCATTGAACAATTTTCTGTCCACCTGCCCCGCAAACTTACGGAAGAACGTTACGTCTTTGCGTTCGACACCAGGAGCCAGGTTTCGCAGCGCGTGCGTTCCAAGATAAAGCTCAAGTCCGGCGAAGACTGCTACACCAAAGGCCCAGACATAGACCGCCATCGGATCAGCTCCATGTGCGATCTAAATCTAAAGCGCTGACCACAGGTTCGCTATGGGTAGAAGCTGCCGTTGATGAGTACACGCCCTCCTGGCGAAAGCTCGCCATCTATGCCCCGCCGGCCATTGCCGTCGGCCAAAACAGTCGCGACCAGCGCGGCGTCATTGCTTGTCAAGCCCAGCCCTCGCAAATATTCCACTTTACCGAAATTCGGATTTGTCGTACAAGCGAGACACCCTGGCCCGAGACAAGGGGCGGATCGCGATCGTCACGAACCGCGGGCTGGGTTGCGATGGACGCGACGGCGTCGGGCGCGAGCGGCGTTGCAGGGCGGCTTCGGCCGTGAGCGATTGCTTCGCGCCGACGACACGATGCTGACAGCGTCTTGGTATGGCTTCGGGCGTGAGCACACGCCAGCTCTCGAAGTCCCAGCGAAGACGTGCGCGGACGGAGAAGTCGTGTGGTCCTGACGCCCCCGGGGTCTGTGCGTCAAGTCCTGCAGTGATGTGGCGGCCCGACCGGGTGTGCGCATCAGTCATCTGCAAGACGACGGGGGCAATAGTGCATCGCTCCCCGGGGAGAGCACGAAGGACACCGTTAAAACCATTCGCGCAGGGAAGGCCGGGCGACCGGCAACACCTGTGGTCCACCCCGTGTGCATCTTTCGTAGCGCACGGACCTGCGAGTGCCAGCCGGCGCCCGGCCTTCCCTGCGCCCTTGTCTTTGCGAGGGCAACACGACGGAGCAAAACTCGGGCGAAATGCGTCGCGAGAAGGTGAAGTCTCGTCTGCCGTTGAACGGCTCTCTGCGCGGTTCCTCGGCCGGTCTCGCGCGCCGCAAAGCACGAGACGATTGGAACGCTGGCTGTCCGCCACGGTTAGCTCCATTGCAAAGACCGGCTTTCCCCGGGATGATGACATGACTGATCTGTCCATTGATGCGCGGCTGCTCGCTCCAGACAATGATCGGCACCGCGCAAATCTGACGGTCGTCACGATCGCTGCGGCCATTCTCCTCGTCGGCGCGGTGGCCCTGTCGGGCACGATCGCCTGGCATCAGGGATTGTTGTTCCTGCTCGGCGGTGCGCTCGGCCTGACGCTCTATCATGCGCTGTTCGGCTTCACCTCGGCTTGGCGCGTCTTCATCGTCGCGCGCCGCGGCGCGGGCTTGCGCGCGCAGATGGTCATGCTGGCGCTGGCGACCGCACTGTTCTTCCCCGCGCTGGCGCAAGGCACGCTGTTCGGCCAAGCCGTGCATGGCGAACTCGGCGCGGTCGGTGTCGGCATGCTGACCGGCGCATTCCTGTTCGGTCTCGGCATGCAGCTCGGCGGCGGCTGCGCCTCCGGAACGCTCTATACCGCCGGCGGCGGCAACACCCGCATGCTGGTCACGCTCGCAGCCTTCATTGCCGGGTCGACGCTCGGGGCCCTGCATCTGCCCTGGTGGAGCGCGCTGCCGAACATCGGCGCCGTCTCGCTGATCGAGAGGTTCGGATGGTTGCCGGCGCTGCTGCTCGGCTGGATCGTAATGGCGGCGGTCTATCTCACAACGGTCAGAGCCGAGATCGGCCGGCATGGCACGCTCGAGCCGGGCGCGCGGACCAAGCTGCGCGGCGCGCGCCGCTTCATGCAGGGCCCATGGCCGCTCTTGTGGGGCGCGATCCTGCTCGCGATCGGCAATTTCGCCACGCTCTATCTCGCCGGGCGGCCATGGGGCATCACCTCCGCCTTCGCGCTGTGGGGATCGAAGGTGTTGATGGGGCTCGGTGTCGACGTCGCGTCCTGGCCGTACTGGCAGGGCGCGCGGGCGGCCTCGCTGCATCAAAGCATCTTCGCCGACATCACCTCCGTGATGGATTTCGGCATCATGCTGGGCGCGCTGTTGGCGGCGGGCCTCGCGGGAAAATTCCAGCCGAGCTGGCAGATCTCCGCGCGGTCGCTGCTCGCCGCCATCGTCGGCGGCCTGCTGCTCGGATATGGCGCGCGCCTCGCCTATGGCTGCAACATCGGCGCCTACTTCAGCGGGATCGCCTCCGGAAGCCTGCACGGCTGGTGCTGGCTGGTGGCGGCCTTCGTCGGCAATATCCTGGGAACGCAGCTCCGGCCGCTGTTCGGTCTGGCCGTCGAGCGAGAACCGACGGCCAATGCGAAACGATAAGACCGGGCGTGTGTCCCTACCCGATCCCCCGTCCGAACTTGTTTGACTTCGGAAAACCCTTCGGCGGCAGGCGGCCCGCGTCACCGCGATTGCCTTGCCACTCGGCGAGCTCCTTCATGGTCGCGGAGAATTCGCGGCCGGCCGAGTCCTTCCAGGTCAGGCCCGCCTTCGCATCGAAGACCGCGACGTCGGACAGGCCGCCGTCCTTGTACTTCTGCAACCGCGTACCACGGCCACGTGCCATCTCGGAGACCTGCTCGAGCGGGAAGACCAGCATCTTGCGGTTCTCGCCGATGACGGCGACGGTGTCGCCGGTGACCTCGGTGATCGCGCGCGCCTCGTTGGGCATGTCGACGTTGAGGACCTGCTTGCCCTTCTTGGTGGTGCCGACGCAATCGTCCTCATTGACGACGAAGCCCTGCCCCTCGTGGCTCGCGACCAGGAATTTGCGCCCGCCCTTGTGGACGAACAGCGTGACCGGCGCGGCCTCGGGCTCGAGGTCGATGAACTGGCGGATCGGCTCGCCGTGACCGCGGCCGCCCGGAAGCTTGGCGACGTCGATCGCGTAAAATTTTCCGTTGGTCGCAAACAGCAAGAGCTTCGAGGTCGTTTCCGCAAAAAACGCAAATCCGAGCTTGTCGTCCTGCTTGAAGGCAAGGCCCGAGAGATCCTCGACATGGCCCTTCATGGTGCGGATCCAGCCCTTGTCGGAGACGACGACCGTCACCGGCTCGCGCTCGACGAAGGCTTCCTCGATCGCGGCGAGATCATGCTCGGGCGCATCGGCAAAAGTGGTGCGGCGCTTGCCGAGCGGCGTCTTCGGTCCGAACATGTCGCGGACCTTGCCGACCTGCTCGCTGACCTTCTTCCACTGCTCGGCTTCCGAGGCGAGCACCGCATTGATGCCCTTGAGCTCGTTGCGGAGGTTTTTGTCCTCGGTGCGGATCTCCATCTCTTCGAGCTTGCGCAAGCTGCGCAGGCGCATGTTGAGGATGGCTTCGGCCTGCACCTCGGTGAGCTTGAACGCCTTCATCAGTTCGGGCTTGGGCTCATCCTCGGTGCGGATGATCTTGATCACCTTGTCGATGTTCAGATAGGCGATCAGGAAGCCGCCGAGCACTTCGAGCCGGTGCTCGATCTGCGCCTTGCGATAGTTCGTCCGGCGGATCAGCACGTCGCGCAGATGGTCGAGCCATTCGCGCAGGCACTCCGCGAGCCCCACCACCTTGGGGATGCGGCCCTTGATCAGCACGTTGAGGTTCAGCGGAATCTTGTTTTCGAGCTCAGTCAGCCGGAACAGCGATTCCATCATCAGCGCAGGATCGACGTTCTTCGACTTCGGCTCGATGACGAGGCGGACGTCCTCCGCGGATTCGTCGCGGACCTCGCCGACCAGCGGCAGCTTTTTCTGGTCGAGCAGCTCGGCGATCTTCTCGACCATGCGCGACTTCTGCACCAGAAAGGGAATCTCGGTGACCACGACGACCCAGGTGCCGCGCGCGCCCTCTTCCTGCTCCCACCTGGCGCGGACGCGGAACGAGCCGCGGCCGGTGCTGTAGGCCTCGGCGATCGCCTGCTTGGAATCGACGATGATGCCGCCGGTCGGGAAGTCCGGACCCTTGACCCATTTCAGCAGGGCCTTGGATTTCGCGTCGGGCTTCTCGATCAGATGCAGCGCGGCATCGCACAGCTCGGCGGCGTTATGCGGAGGGATCGAGGTCGCCATGCCGACCGCGATCCCCTGCGCGCCGTTGGCGAGCAGGTTCGGGAAGCCGCCGGGCAGCACGACCGGCTCTTTCGACTGGCCGTCGTAATTGGGTCGGAACTCGACGCCGTCCTCGTCGATGCCGTCGAGCAGAAGCCGCGCGACGTCGGTCATGCGCGCTTCGGTGTAGCGGTAGGCGGCGGGGTTATCGCCGTCGATATTGCCGAAATTGCCCTGGCCGTCGACCAGCGGATAGCGCGACGAGAAATCCTGCGCGAGGCGGACCATGGCGTCGTAGATCGCCTGGTCGCCGTGCGGATGGAACGAGCCCATCACGTCACCGACGATTTTGGCGGATTTCTTGAATCCCGTGCCGGGGTCGAGCCTGAGCAGGCGCATGCCGTAGAGGATGCGCCGGTGCACCGGCTTCAGTCCGTCGCGCGCGTCCGGCAGCGCGCGATGCATGATGGTGGAGAGCGCATAGGCGAGATAGCGCTCTTCCAGCGCCTCCCGCAGCGGCACGTCATGGATTTCGGCCGGCTCTTCCGGCGGAACGATTCGTTTACCCATGCCGCCCCGTTAAACCGTGGAAGCGAATCGGGCAAGGATCGATTGGTTCCCTGTGCGCGCCTACTGTCCCGCCCAGCCCGCCGTCATAGGTGGAGTCTTGATAGGCGGAGTCTTGGCCTCGGCAGGGGCCGGTGCGTTGGTCAGGCAGCGGCGGGCCGTCTCGATCTCGGCCTCGGTTGCGCCGTGGGACCGGGCCCATGTCTCTGCGGCTGCAGCGGAATATTTCGCGACATAGTACCGCACGACGGTGCAGGAGGCCCGACGAAACACACCCGATTGCGGCTCCCCTGCCGTTGCGTCCGGCGCGAAGGCAAGCAGCGCCGCCGAGAGCGCAAATCCCCTGATCAACATTTGGGCTGTCCCCGCTGTGGAACCCATTGTGGAACTTGGAAGCCAAGTCGCCCGAACCGATTTGGTTCCGCGGAACTCCATGTTCAGCCGCAAGACAGAGTCCCGATTAGCTCATGGCGCCGGAATGGCCACCTTCGCCTGCTGCCGCGTCAGCGCGTTGATGAAGCCGGCTCGCGCGTCAGAATGGCCCTGGCCGCGCGGCTCCAGCACATGGCGCAGCAGGAACAGGCCGGTCAGACGAAAGCCATCCTGGAGATCCTGATCGGTGAGCTCGCTCGCGGTCTCGCCATGACGCAGGAACGGCGGCAGCCGCAGCAACCGGTCACGCCACGGCTCGCCCGCGCCGCGCGAGACCGCGCCGCCGGATTTGGGCGAGACGTAAATCAGGTCGGAGGTTTCGCCGGTCACCGCGCAATTCTCCAGCGCCAGCCCGAAGCCGAGTTCGGCCAGCATCGCCAGCTCGAAATGGATGAGGTGCACGGCGGCGCTGCCGATGTCGTCGAAATCGTCGAGCGAATGTTCGAGCAGCGCAAAGATATCTTCGTGCGGATCGCGTTCGGGAAGCAGCCGCGCGATCGAGGCCAGATGGGTGACGCCGTAGACCCCATGGGAGGATCCCAGCAGTGTCGCCGCACGCAGCTTCAGACCTTCGATGGCATAGGTGCCGAGATGCTCGTCGAGCCGCGCCCGCCAGACCACGCTGACGCTGTTACCGGGTTGCAGCAGCGGCCGCATCCGCGAGCCCGCGCCGCCGCGCACGAGACCGAGATGCCGGCCATGCGCCCGCGTCAGCAGCTCGACAATGGCGCTGGATTCGCCATGCCGCCGCACACCCAGCACGATGCCTTCGTCGGTCCATTCCATCGGATGAAGCTTACCGCATTTGCGGTGTCGTAGGGTGGGCAAAGCAAAGCGTGCCCACCAATTTGATCGGCCGTGCGACTATGGTGGGCACGGCGCGCAAGCGCGCGCCCTTGCCCACCTTACGCAGCCTCACGCGTCGAACCAGTCCTGGGCGTCGCCGGTGAAGGAGAAATACAGACCCATTGCCGTCAGCACGCAGGAGACGATCTCGATGGCGCTGTCGAGCTCCATGCCTTTCTCGCCGATAATCTGTGCGAGCGAGATCAGTGACAGCACCAATGCCGCTCCCAGCACCCAGCGCGGCCAGTTCTTGCGCCCGTGCGCGGCCAGCCAGACGAAGTAGACCAAGAGCAGGATCATCCCGCCGGCGAGCAGCGTCGCCGTCATGATCATCTGCTCGGTCATCTCGGCATTGGGCGTGCGGTCCTGCACCGCGACCGACACGGCATCCAGCATCAGCGATGCATAGAGCAGCGCTTCGAAGCGCCGGACGTTGCTGGGCAGGCTCATCGATGACCGATCTTTTCTTGGTTATTCCCTGGGAAAGTCCAGGCCCATCTCGCGGTAGCGATCGGGATCGTCGCCCCAGTTCTCGCGCACCTTGACGAACAGGAACAGGTGCACCGGCACGTCGAGGATCTGCATCAGCTCTTTGCGCGAGTCAGCGCCGATCGACTTGATGGTGGCGCCACCCTTGCCGAGCACGATCTTGCGCTGGCTTTCGCGCTCGACGAAGATGGTCTGCTCGATCCGCACCGACTTGTCCTTGCGCTCCTCCCATTTGTCGGTCTCGACCGTGGACTGGTAGGGCAATTCCTGGTGCAGCTTCTGATAGATCTTTTCTCGCGTGATCTCGGCCGCCAGCTGCCGCATCGGCGCATCCGACATCTGGTCTTCGGGATAGAGGTATGGGCCGGGCGGCACCATCTTGGCCAGCGTTGAGCGGATGTCGTCGACGCCGTCGCCCGAGATCGCGGAGATCATGAAGGTTCTTTCGAACTTCATGCGCTCATTGGCGGCCTGCGCCAGCGCCAAAAGCTTCTCGCGCTGGACCAGATCGACCTTGTTGATTACCAGGATCTTGTCGTGGTTGACACTTTCCGCCTTGGCGAGGATCGCCTCGGCCTCCTCGTCGATTCCCGTCTTGGCGTCGAGCAGCACGCAGACGAGGTCGGCATCATGCGCCCCGCTCCACGCGGTCGAGACCATGGCGCGGTCGAGCCTGCGCTTGGGCAGGAAGATGCCGGGCGTGTCGACGAGAATGATCTGCGAACTGTTCTCGATGACGATGCCGCGGATCAGCGCCCGCGTGGTCTGCACCTTGCGCGAGACGATCGTGACCTTGGCGCCGACCAGCGCGTTGACCAGCGTCGACTTGCCGACATTCGGCGCGCCGATCAGCGCAACGAAGCCGCAGCGCGTCGCAGTGGGCACCTCGCCGCTTGCTTCAGCTGTCATTGCCGCCGCCGACGCCTTCGCGTTCGATCATCACCGAGGCCGCCACCTTCTCCGCCGCACGCTTGCTGCCGCCGACGCCTTCGGCCGGCGCCAGTCCCGGCAGGTCCACGGCGACGCGGAACTGCGGATCGTGATGCGGGCCGGTGCGCTCGACCTCGCGGTAAACAGGCGTCGGCAGTCCCTTGCCTTGCGCCCATTCCTGCAGCACGGTCTTGGGATCCCGCAATGGACGCCGCGGCTTGTGCATGCGCTCGGTCCAGTTGCGCTTGACGAACTCGTCGGCCGCCGCGTGACCGCCGTCGAGGAAGATGGCGCCGATCACGGCCTCGCAGATGTCGCCGAGGATCGACTTGCGCAGGCGGGCGTCGGCGCTGGAGCCGACCGAGCCGAGCTTGATGTCGTCGAGCAGGCCGAGCGACTTGGCGACGTCGGCGCAGCTCTCTTTCCGCACGAGCTCTGCAAGACGCTTGGACAGTTCGCCCTCATCGGCGTTCGGGAAAGCGTGGTAGAGCATGTCGGAGACGACGAGCCCGAGCACGTGGTCGCCGAGGAATTCCAGCCGCTGATAGCTGTCGCCGCGCTTGCGTCCCGATTTCAGCGCCGAGACATGCGTGATCGCCTGCATCAACAGGTTCGGGTCAGTGAAGCTGTGGCCGATGCGCGCCTCGAGCGCCGCGTTTGCATCCGCCGCCTTCGCCTTGTCCTTGGCCTTGCTGCTGCGCGCCCGCTTCTTCCTCGCGGGGGCCTTCGTTTCAGGCATCTTGGTCGCAGCTTCGCCGTCGGGTGCGGTTTGCGCCTCGATCGGTTGGGCCGCGATGTCCTTGGCTTCGTCTTTCATCGGACGATTTTGAAGAACCGATTCCAGCGCACCGCCCACGGCCAGCGCCAGAACATCCAGGCATGCTCGCCTTCGCCGATCGAGAAGAAGATCATCTGGGCGCGGCCGATCAGGTTTTCGGCCGGAACGTAGCCGACCTGGCCGAGGAAGCGGCTGTCGGTCGAGTTGTCGCGGTTGTCGCCCATCATGAAGAAGTGGCCGGGCGGCACGGTGTAGACATTGGTGTTGTCCATATAGCCGTTGTCGGCGCAGTCGAGCGTCTCATACGACACGCCGTTCGGCAGCGTCTCCTTCCAGCGCTTCACCCGGGAAATGCCGCCGCCTTCGGCGCCGCAGGGATCCTCGCCGACGAATTCGCTCATGCGCTGCCGCTCGACCGGGACGTCGTTGATGTAGAGCAGCCCGTCCTTCATCTGGATGTGGTCGCCGGGAAGGCCGATCACGCGCTTGATGTAGTCGGTGGAATCGTCCTTCGGCAGGCGGAACACGACGATGTCGCCGCGGTTCGGATCCGAGCCCCAGATCCGGCCCGAAAACAGGGGCGGCGAGAACGGGACCGAGTAGTGGCTATACCCGTAGGAATATTTCGAGACGAACAGATAGTCGCCGACCAGCAGCGTCGCCTTCATCGAGCCGGACGGGATGTTGAAGGGCTGGAACAGGAAGGTGCGGATCACCAGCGCGATCAGGAGCGCGTGGATCACGACCCGGATGGTCTCGCCGACGCCGCTCTCAGTTTTCGTTCCCGAAGTCACGCTCATTGCTCTCTCAATTCCGGCCGGCGGTCACAGAGCGCCCTCCTCCCGCGAACAGCCCATCGGTTCGCGGCGTAAGGAGATTGTCCTGATTCTGATAGTAAGGGCCAATTCCGGCGTAAAGCCGAATTCGCCCAGCCTGATTTGCGTCAGCGGACTTTTAGACGGTTGTCGCAGGCCACGCAATCAAGGATCGCATCAAAACTGCCCAACCCACTGATATGTAATAAGAATTATAAATTCGACCCGAGACCGTCAGGGTTTCGCCAGCGGGACCGCGGAAATGATGACGAAGGCCTGCGCGAGCGGCCAGTCGTCGGTGATCGACACATCGATCCTCGCCTCGAACCCCTCCGGGGTCAGGGCCTGGAGCCGGGCCAGGGCGCCGCCGGTCAGCCGCATGGTCGGCCGTCCCCCCGGCAGGTTGACCACCCCCATGTCGCGCCACCACACGCCGCGCCTGATGCCGGTGCCGAGCGCCTTGGAGCAGGCCTCCTTGGCGGCGAAGCGCTTGGCATAGGTCGCCACCACCATCTTCTCGTTCTTGGCCCGCCGCTCCGCCTTGGCGCGCTCGGCTTCGGTGAAGATGCGGTCGAGGAAGCGCTCGCCATGGCGCTCGATCACTTTGGCCACGCGGGTGATGTCGATCAGGTCGGAGCCGATGCCGATGATCATGCCGGGCTCCGGCCGCGGTCCATCGCCGCGCGCATGCTGCGGACCGTCTCGGCGAGGCCGACGAACAGCGCCTCGCCGATCATGTAGTAGCCGATGTTGAGCTCCATGATCTCCGGCAGGGCCGCGATCTTCTCTGCCGTCGCATAGTCGAGCCCATGCCCGGCGTGAACTTCCAGCCCGGCGGCCTTTGCGAGCTTCGCCCCCGCCACGATCCGCTGCCATTCGGCTTCGGCCTTGTCGGCACGGCCGTCGACGACGGCATCGCACCAGGCGCCGGTGTGGATCTCGATCACCGGCGCGCGCAGCTGCGCTGCCATCTCGATCTGCGCGGGGTCGGCGGCAATGAACAGCGAGACGCGGATGCCGGCATCGTTCAGCCGCGCGATATAGGGCGCGAGCGCATTGTGCTGGCCGACGACGTCGAGGCCGCCCTCGGTCGTCACCTCCTGGCGGCGTTCGGGCACCAGGCACACCGCATGCGGCTGGGTGGCGAGCGAGATCCGCATCATGTCGTCGGTCGCCGCCATCTCGAAATTCAATGGCTTGGAGATTTCAGCCTTGAGCCGCGCCATGTCCTCGTCGCGGATGTGGCGGCGGTCCTCGCGCAAATGCGCGGTGATGCCGTCGGCACCGGCCTCGATCGCGAGCAGCGCGGCCCGGACCGGATCGGGATGGCTGCCGCCGCGTGCGTTCCGGACGGTCGCGACATGATCGATATTGACGCCGAGGCGGAGCGGAGTTGCGCGCATTTCAGGACTCACGAAATCTGGGCGATCGACGCATGCGAGATGCGTCTATCCATTAACACGTTCGACGCGGGCGACGACCGCCTTGGCGCGCAACTGGGCCAGGATCGCGCTCAGATGCTTGAGGTCATAGACCTCGAGATCGATCGTCGTCTCGGTGAAGTCGGGCGAGCGGCGCTGCATGCTGATATTGTCGATGTTGCCATCGTGCTCGGCGATCACGGTCGCGATCTGCGCCAGCGCGCCGGGCTCGTTGACGTTCTCCACCTTGATGCGGGCCGGAAAGCGCTGCGGCGCGGTGTCCTCGATGTCCCAGCGGACGTCGAGCCAGCGCTCCGGCTCCTCCTCGAAATCCTTCAGGGCCGGCGCCTGGATCGGATAGATCGTGATGCCCTCGCCCGGCGTGACGATGCCAACGATGCGGTCGCCCGGCACCGCGCCGCCGTTCGGCGCGAACTTCACCGGCAGGTCGGAATTGATGCCGCGGATCGGAATCGCGACCGGGCTGCGCGTCGGTTCGGACGATTTATCCTTGAGCTTGGCGGCAAGCCCCTTCTTGACGCCGTAGCGCGCGACGCGCTCCTCCTTGTAGTCGGGATACATCGCGCGCGCGACGTTGGAGGCCTTGATCTCGCCGCGGCCGACCGCCGCCATGACGTCCTCGATCGAGGTGCGCGCAAGCCGCGGCAGCGCGCCCTTGAGCTTGTCGTCGGCATATTCGATCTTCGCGCGCTCGAACAGGCGCTCGACGATGCGCCGGCCGAGACCGGCATATTGGTCGCGCACGGCGGTGCGCGTGGCGCGGCGGATCGCGGCGCGCGCCTTGCCGGTGACCGCCAGCGTCTCCCAGGCCGAGGGCGGCGCCGATTGCGCTTCCGAGGTCAGCACCTCGACCTCGTCGCCGTTCTGCAGCTCCGAGGACAAAGGCGCGAACTTGCCGTTGATCTTGCAGCCGACCGCGCTGTTGCCGACGTCGGTATGCACCGCATAGGCGAAGTCGATCACATTGGCATGGCGCGGCAGCGCGATCAGCTTGCCCTTCGGGGTGAAGCAGAACACCTGGTCGTGGAACAGTTCGAGCTTGGTGTGCTCGAGAAATTCCTCGGGGTTGGCACTCTCGGAGAGAATGCCGATGGTGTGGCGCAGCCAGGCGAACGCGTTGGATTCGCGCTTGAGGAATTCGGTCGGCGAGCCCAGACCTTCCTTGTAGAACACGTGCGCGGCAATGCCGCGCTCGGCGATCTGGTCCATCCCCTCGGTGCGGATCTGGAGCTCGACACGCTGGTTGCCGGGACCGATCACCGTGGTGTGGATCGAGCGGTAGTCGTTCTGCTTCGGCGTCGAGATGTAGTCCTTGAAGCGTCCCGGTACGACCGGCCAGGTGGTGTGGACGATGCCGAGCGCGCGATAGCAGGCCTCGATGTCGTTGACCACGAGGCGGAAGCCGAAGATATCGGACAATTGCTCGAAACCGACCGACTTGCGCTCCATCTTGGTCCAGATCGAGAACGGCTTCTTGCGGCGGCCGTAGACCCGCGCGCCCAGGCCGCGGTGGCGCAGATTGTTGGAGAGCTGGTCCTCGATCTCGCCGATCAGGTTGCGGTTACGCTCGGCGAGCGCGTCGAGCCGCTGCATCACCACCGAATAGGCCTCGGGGTCGAGGGTGCGGAACGACAGATCCTCCAGCTCCTCGCGCATCTCCTGCATGCCCATGCGGCCGGCGAGCGGCGCATAGATGTCGAGCGTCTCCTCGGCGATGCGGCGGCGCGATTCCGTCGGCACGAAATCCAGCGTGCGCATGTTGTGCAGGCGGTCGGCGAGCTTGACCAGCAGCACCCGGACATCGTCGGCAATGGCCAGCAACAATTTGCGCAGATTCTCGGCCTGCTTGGCCTCGCGCGACACCAGCTCCAGCCGCTTCAGCTTGGTCAGCCCGTCGACCAGCGCGCCGATCTCGGGGCCGAAGATCTGGTCGATCTCGGCCCGCGTCGCCTCGGTGTCCTCGATCGTGTCGTGCAGCAGCGCGGCGACGATGGTGGCGTCGTCGAGCTTGAGGTCGGTGAGAATCGCCGCGACTTCCAGCGGGTGCGAGAAATAGGGATCGCCCGAGGCGCGGGTCTGCGAGCCGTGCGCCTTCATGGCGTAGACATAGGCGCGGTTCAACAGGTCTTCGTTGGTGTTGGGATTGTAGGACCTGACGCGCTCGACAAGGTCATATTGACGCATCATGCGCGCGCGCGGCTTGGCCGGACGGGCCACCGGCGCAGTCGGGGCCACGGCAACCGACTCGGTTGCGGCCAGCATCTGCGTTGGTCTCCGGCGCCGATACACCATGCCCATCCTGCCTTCGAACGGACCACGCGCGAGCCCGTTGTATACATCCTAGCTCCGATCCGGCCTGCGTCCGATCAATTCAGTGACAGGCGCGGCGCGAACCGGCAACGCTATGGTAACCACGAAAACGCCAACAAAAGCAAAGGCCCGAACGACGGTTCGGGCCCTTGATAAGATCACAAGAAGTCGAAGACTGCGATGGGACGATTTACTCGTCCTCCTCCGGCTGCTCTTCGGGCGGCGCGAGGCCTTCGAGGCCCTTCAGGAGCTCCTCTTCGGTCATGCGCTCCACGGCAACTTCGGTATCGTCCGCATCGACGCTGGCGCCGGCGGAACCGATCAGCGGCACGGTGTCCGGCTCGGGCTCGTCGACCTCGACGAACTTCTGCAGCGAGTGCACCAGCTCCTCGCGGAGGTCCTCGGGCGAGATGGTCTGGTCGGCAATTTCGCGCAAAGACACAACAGGGTTCTTGTCGTTATCGCGGTCAACCGTTAGTTGTGAACCGGACGAAATCATGCGGGCGCGGTGGGCGGCCAGCAGGACCAGGTCAAACCGGTTGTCGACCTTGTCGATGCAATCTTCTACGGTGACGCGAGCCATGGACTGTCGCTCCGCTGTGGGTGGGACGAAATATGTGGATGATCGGGGCTAGTTATAGGGGCTGGGGCGATTTCGCAAGGCCAATTTGTGATTTGGCCTCGCCAAACGGCTCTGCTACCCCCACATTGGGGTTGGGTCGCGTGATTTTCCGGGCTGTCGGACGGGGCAGCGCTGGATGTATGCACGACCGCCATAACTATACCTTGATTGCCCCGACTTCTCCGGATTTGCGGTTTCGACGGGTTTCGGCAGCATTTGATGTGCGCGGCTCACTGCCGCCGCGCCAACAATAAACGATCAATCACGAACACGACGCGAGCAACTGATGTCACCTTCTGCTACCAACAAGATCGCGCTCTTCATCGATGGGGCCAATCTCTACGCCACGGCGAAAACTCTGGGCTTCGATATCGATTACAAGCGCCTGCTGAAGGAGTTTCAGAGCCGCGGGACCTTGCTGCGGGCGTTCTACTACACCGCGATCATCGAGGATCAGGAATACTCCTCGATCCGCCCGCTGATCGACTGGCTGGACTACAACGGCTACACCGTCGTCACCAAGGCGACCAAGGAATTCATCGACGCCTCCGGCCGCCGCAAGGTCAAGGGCAACATGGACATTGAGCTCGCCGTGGACGCCATGGAGCTCGCCGAGCACATCGACCAGATGGTATTGTTCTCCGGTGACGGCGACTTCCGCTCCCTGGTCGAGGCCGTCCAGCGCCGCGGCGTACGGGTCACCGTGGTCTCCACCATCGCCAGCCAGCCGCCGATGATCGCCGACGAGTTGCGCCGCCAGGCCGACGTCTTCACCGACCTCGTCGAGCTGCAATCCAAGCTCGGCCGCGACCCGTCCGAACGCCCTGCCCCGCGTGACCGCGGCGAGCGTGGCGAGGGACGCCACCACGCCCCGCAATTCCTCCAGCGCGCAACCACCATGGCGCCGAGGGGCGATGACGACTTCGAGGAGTGAGGCGGCCCGGTCGAGCTGCCAGCCTCTCACCGTCGTCCCCGATCGCGATTGTCCGCTCTGTCCGCGCCTGGTCGCCTTTCGCGAGGCGAACCGCGCGCGCGAGCCGTTATGGCACAATGCGCCGGTCGCCCCCTTCGGCGACATCACGGCGCGCCTCCTGATCGTCGGGCTCGCGCCGGGCATGCAGGGCGCCAACCGCACCGGCCGTCCCTTCACCGGCGACTATGCCGGCGACCTGCTCTACGCCACGCTGCTCGAATATGGCTTTGCCAAGGGCAGCTATCAGGCACGTCCCGATGACGGCCTCGAGCTGGTCGACTGCCGCATCGCCAATGCCGTGCATTGCGTGCCGCCGCAGAACAAGCCGCTGCCGATCGAGATCAACACCTGCCGCCGGTTTCTCGTCGCCAATCTCGCAACCATGCCGAACCTGCGTGCGATCGTCGCGCTCGGGCGTATTGCGCACGACAGCGTGCTCAAGCCGCTGAACCTGAAGGGCTCACAGGCACTGTTCGGCCATGGCGCGGTGCACCAGGCCGGTTCGCTCAGGCTCTACGACAGCTATCACTGCTCCCGTTACAACACAAACACGGGCGTGCTGACGCCGGACATGTTCAGATCGGTGTTCGCGAAGGTGAAGGCGGATCTCGACTAGCTCGTGAACCCCATAGAGTGGGCAGGCCCTTAGGATGGCGAATATGCGCCGAGCGTCGAGCGCATGATGCACTGTTGATAGTCGATTGCGCGACGGACCTCTGCGAGTTCGTATATCTGACCCAATCCAGGAACGCTTAGCTATGCTCACCGTCTATGGCGAAGGTCGTGGCTTCCGCGTTATTTGGCTGCTCGAGGAATTGGGATTGCCTTATCGGCTGCGCCCGGTCGATCTGCGGGCAGTCGAGAATGATCGCGATTTCCTCGCGATCAACCCGGCCGGCTTCATTCCCGCACTGCAGGACGGCGAGACGATCATGGTCGAATCGATCGCGATTCTCGAGTACCTGCTCGCCCGCCACGGCTCAGGTTCACTTGCCGTCGCCCCGGACGATCCCGCCTTCGCGTCCTATCTGCAATTTCTCCATTTAGGCGAGGCCGGGCTCGCCGGGCCGATGAACGCCGTCTTTGTCGGTCGCGACCTGGCGCCCGAAGCCGAGCGAGGTGCCAGGGTTACCCGCTGGGCGCTCGATACCTTCGAGAGCCGGCTGGGGTTGGTTATCCGCCGCCTCGCGGATTGCCCCTATCTCGCTGGCGATCGATTCACTGCTGCGGATATCTCGGTGAGCTACGCCCTCCTGCTCGGCCTGAGGACTGGCAACTACGTTCCAGGTTCTACCGAGCGGGACTATCTCACCCGAACGACGGCACGCCCCGCTTACGCCCGAGCGATGGAAAGCTGCCAGGCCACCAAGGCTTGGGCGGCGAAATCACCGGGATTGTAGTGCTCGCTTCTCTCGCTTCAGTCCGGCCGTGGCTCCGAACTTGCGAGTCTACGGACAAAGCGCGATGAGACGCGCTTTAGGCTGTTGTTTGAGCATGATCTTTCCGGATCACGCTTTAGGCTTGACGGGATTGGCCTTCAGCCACTCCAGGACATCGCCGGCGTTCCGGTCGGGCGGGAACACCGGATAGAACACGTGGGTGATCCTGGCGTCGTCGATGATCAGCGCGAGGCGCTTGATCAGGGTCAGGCCGGCGACCTCCATCGTCGGCAAATTCAGGGCGCGCGTGAGCGCCAGCTTCTCGTCCGACAGCACGGGGAACGGCAGATGCAGCCGGCAGGCCATTTCGGTCTGGTATTCGTTGCTCTGGGTCGAGAGCCCGAACACGTGCGAGGCGCCAGCCGCCTTCAAATCGGCGAACAGATCGCGGAACGCGCAGGTCTGCGGCGTGCAGCCGCGCGCGCCCGGGATCATGTCCCAATCGTCGACCAGCGAGATCTTGCCGGGCTCGCCGGTGCGCGGATAGGCGAACACCACGGTCCGCCCCGAGAGCGCCGACAGCGTGACTGACGTATCGTCGGTCGCGAGCAGGCTGATCGGCGGCAGCGTCATACCTGTCAGGTGCGCAGCGCCGCCATCGTCGGCGGGTGCGGGAATCTGGCTCCAATCGACCTCGAGCAGGTTCTTCTGAGTCATCGCGCTATCCCCTCGCCCGCATCAGCCGGCCCTTCTCGCGGCTCCAGTCGCGCTTCTTCTCGCTCTCGCGCTTGTCGTGCAGCTTCTTGCCCTTGGCTACCGCGAGCTGCAATTTGGCCCGCCCGCGCTCGTTGAAGTAAAGCTTGAGCGGGATCAGCGTCATGCCCTCGCGGTCGACCGCGCCCATTAGCTTGTTGATCTGCCGACGATGCAGCAGCAGCTTGCGCGGCCGCTTCGGCTCATGGTTGAAGCGGTTGCCCTGGAGATATTCGGGAATGGTGGCGTTGATCAGCCAGATCTCGCCGTCCTTGGAATCGGCGTAGGATTCCGCAATCGTGCTCTTGCCGTTGCGGATCGACTTCACCTCGGTGCCGGTCAGCGCAATGCCCGCCTCGATCGTGTCCTCGATCGCATAGTTGAAGCGGGCCTTGCGATTTTCCGCCATGACCTTGATCGGACGTTCGTTCTTGTCGGCCATGGAGACAAAACCTGATCGAGATATGCAGCGATGCTAACAGTTCGGATGAAGCGCGCGCGTCACTTCTTGAGGAGATCGCGGATCTCGGTGAGCAGCACGACCTCCGCCGACGGTTTCGGCGGCTCCGCCGGCTTGCTCTCTTCCTTGCGCTTCAGCGTGTTCATGGCGCGGATCACCAGAAACAGCACGAACGCGATGATGATGAAGTTGATCGTCAGCGTCAGGAAGTTACCGTAAGCAAGGACGGCGCCTTGCTTTTTCGCATCCGCTAAATTGGTGGCCGTGACCTTCGCCGACAAGGGGGTGAAGTAGTTCGAGAAGTCGAGGCCACCGGTTGCGGCGCCGATGATCGGCATGATCACGTCGCCGACCAGCGAGTTGACGATGCACCGAAGGCCGCGCCGATGATGACGCCGACGGCGAGGTCGACGACGTTGCCCTTCATGGCGAACTCGCGGAACTCATTGAGCATCTGCCTACCCTTCTCGTCGACGCTCATGAACGGCTCCCCCGAACAGCTAATCCATCAATTGATCAGCCCCGCGTGCACCATGGCGCTGCGCACTGCGACGCGCGTGGGCTCCGAGACCGGAACCATCGGCAGCCGCAGCGTCTCGTCGAGCTTGCCGAGCAGCGACATCGCATACTTGATCGGCGCCGGATTGCTCTCGATGAAAAGGTTGTTGTGCAGCGGCATCAGCTTGTCGTGAATTGCGAGCGCCGCCTTGGTGTCGCCCTTCGCCCAGGCAGCCTGGAACTCCGAGCACAGGCGCGGCGCGACGTTCGAGGTTACCGAGATGCAGCCATGGCCGCCGTGCGCCATGTAGCCGAGGATGGTCGCGTCCTCGCCGGAAAGCTGGTTGAAATCCTCACCCATCGCGGCGCGCTGCTGCGACACGCGGACCATGCTGGCGGTGGCGTCCTTGACGCCGGCGATGTTCTTCAGCTCCCACAGCCGCTTCATGGTGTCGACCGACATGTCGATCACCGAGCGCGGCGGGATGTTGTAGATGATGATCGGGATCCCGATCGCGTCGTTGATCGCCTTGAAGTGCTGGTACATGCCTTCCTGGGTCGGCTTGTTATAGTACGGCGTCACCACCAGCACAGCGTCCGCGCCTGCCTTCTCGGCGTGCTGGGAAAGCTCGATTGCCTCCTTGGTCGAGTTCGAGCCGGCGCCGGCGATCACGGGCACGCGGCCCTTGGCCTCGGCGATGCACCATTCGACCACCTTCTTGTGCTCGTCATGGCTCAGCGTCGGGCTCTCGCCCGTGGTGCCGACCGGGACCAGGCCGTTGGTGCCCTCTGAGATCTGCCAGTTGACCAGGGAGCGGAACGCCGCCTCGTCCAGCGAGCCGTTCTTGAAGGGCGTGACCAAGGCGGTGAACGACCCCCGGAATTTCGTCTTGGCTGCCATGGATTTCCTCCGTACGCGGCGATCTCTTGAGAGCAAGTCCCATACATATCGGGTCTATCCCGCCGGTAAAAGGCCCGCTTCCGCGTGACACACCGTTTAAGCCGCGATTTTGCCGCGGTGGTGGTGCAAACCCGGCGGAGGTAAGCGGCTGTTGGTATTTTGTCCGCATATTCAATCAAATACAGCCAGATCTTGTACACATAGGTCTTGAGCCAGTTGACTGATTCGGGGCGACGAAACGCCGTGATCTCCTTTCCTTGCGCCGTATGGCGATCCGCAGGTCTGGTCGTGTGCCTGGCGGCGGGGCTGTCGATCGGCTGCGCCGCCCTCGCCAAGTCCAACGAGACGGCCGGGGATGCCGCCACAGAGAGCGCAAAACCGGCCGCAAAGGGACCGGCCAAAGGATCGACCAAGGACACGGCCAAGGACGCGGCCAAGGGAACCGGCAAGGACACTTCGAAGGGCACGAACAAGGGCGCGGCGAACGCTCCTGCCAAGGATGCCGCGAAGAAGCCGACCAAGGATGCAGCCAAGAACGCCGGCAAGGACCCCGCGAAGGACAAGCCCAACGACAAACCGAAGGACAAACCGAAGCCTGCCGCAGCGGCCGCGGCACCAAAATCGCAGCCGGCCGCCCACGGGTCGTCCCCCAAAGCCGCGCCCGCGCCGGCCGTGACGGCCACCGTCAGACCGACCGCCCCAGTTCCCGCCAAACCGCTCACGGCTCCCGTCCTCGCCCCCGCGACGCGGCAGCACGCGGCGCCGCGCAAGCCGGTCACGCCGGCCGCGGTCGCTGCGACCTCCGCGACGTCGCAGGCCGACAAGGACACGCTGGAGACCGTCATCGAGCTGGTGCGCAAGCGCAAGGCGGGCGACGCCACCAATTATGCCGCCTCTATCTCCGATCCTGTCGCGCGAAAACTCGCGGAATGGATCATCCTGCGCAGCGAGGACAATGGCGCAACCGTCGAGCGCTACCGCGCCTTCCTCTCCGCCAATCCGAGCTGGCCGTCGCAGACCTTCCTGCGCCGCCGCCTCGAGGCCGCGATGTGGGACGACAGGCGCGACGATTCCGTTGCGTGGTCGTGGTTCGAGAACGAGTCTCCGGTCTCCGCCAAGGGCCGCTTCTCGCTTGCCAAGGCGATGCTGGCGCGCGGCGACCGCGCCAATGCCGAGCGGCTGGTGCGCGAAGCCTGGCGCAGCGATCCGATGTCGGAGGAGACCGAGAACAACGCGCTCGACCAGTTCGGCGCACTGCTGACGCCGGGCGACCAGAAGGCACGGATGGACACGCTGCTCTACGGCAGCGAGAACGAGGCTGCACTTCGCGCCGCCAAGCGGCTCGGCGCCGGCTATGTCGCGCTCGCCAAGGCCCGCATCGCCTCGTTCAGGAAGGCGCCGAACGCGCGCGCGCTGCTGGAGGCGGTGCCGCGCGAGCTGCACAATGACCCCGGCTTCATCTTCAGCAAGATCCAGCTGCTGCGCCGCGAGGAGAAGTTTGCGGAAGCGGCCCAGCTGATGCTGTCGGCGCCGAAAGATCCGGGCCGGCTCTACAATCTCGACGAATGGTGGATCGAGCGGCGCCTCCTGGCGCGCAAGATGATCGACACCGAGGAATTCCGCAGCGCCTATCTGATCGCGCGCGATGCGGCCCTGCCCTCGCGCGACATCTACAAGACCGAGCAGGAGTTCACCGCGGGCTGGATCGCACTGCGCTTCCTCAATGATCCCGCGACCGCCGCCCAGCACTTCGCCCGCATCGGCGTCGGCAGCGTCAACCCGACCACGCTGGCGCGCGCCGGTTATTGGCAAGGCCGCGCCGCGGAAGCCGCGGGACGCCAGCAGGAGGCGCGCAACGCCTATGCCCGCGCAGCCGAGCAATCCACGAGCTATTACGGCCAGCTCGCGCGCGCCAAGCTCGGCCTGCCGCAGATCGAGCTCAACAGCCAGCCGCGCAGCCGCGGCGCCGAGCGGCTCGAGATCGTGCGCGCTGCGCAACTGCTCTACGAGCTCGACGAGCGCGAGCTCGCCGTGCCCATGCTCGCCGACATGGGCGAGAACGGCGATCCCGAAGCGCTTGCCGGCCTCGGCGAGCTCACCCAACGCTACAGCGACGCGCGCGGCATGCTGCTGCTCGGCAAGGCTGCGCTCAATCGCGGGCTGCCCTTCGATTTCTACGCCTATCCCGTCAACGGCATCCCGCAATTCTCGCAGATCGGCCCCGAGGTCGAGCGCAGCATCGTCTACGCCATCGCGCGGCAGGAAAGCGCATTCAATCCCTCGGTGGTGTCGCCGGCGCAGGCCTATGGCCTGATGCAGGTGACGCCGGACGCCGCGCGTTATGTCTGCAAACGGCACGGCGCCACTTACGACCTGTCGCGGCTGAAGAACGATTCGTCCTACAATGCGACCCTCGGCGCCGCCGAACTCGGCGGGCTGCTCGAGGATTATCGCGGCTCCTACATCATGACCTTTGCCGCCTACAATGCCGGCCGCGGCAGCGTGAAGAAGTGGATCGACCGCTACGGCGATCCGCGCGACCCCAAGGTCGATGCGGTCGACTGGGTCGAGCTGATCCCGTTCTCCGAAACGCGCAACTACGTGCAGCGGATCATGGAGAACCTTCAGGTCTATCGGGCCCGCTTCGGCGGCGGCACGCGGTTGCAGATCGAGGCCGACCTACGCCGCGGCACCGCCAGCGTAGAATAGAACCCCTCGCCTCAGTCGCTCTGCCGGGAGCATCGGTAGCGAGCGATGCCGTCAGGCCTCCTGGTCTTCGACGGATCAGGTCTGTAAGGTCGTCGTCACATCGACCAGCGCACCCTCATCCGCCTGTTTGAAGCTGAACGCAGCGGTCGCGCCCGGCTGCAAGCCCAGAATCGGCGGGCGCTTTGCAAGATGCATCGGTGAGCGACGGTCTGCCCATGCGCGCCTCGGACGGGATCCGGCTTGCGCGGAGCTCCCTCGCTCGCAACGGCTTCGATCAGGTCGCGGCGAGCGATCATCGATGGAACGGGAGGCGCCAACTCGGCCGTCATGACCCAATGCGAGAACAAGCCGGCAAAACAAAAACCCCGGCGGTTTCCCGCCGGGGCTCTCTGTCAGGTCGTTAGACCAAACTTACCAGTTGCGCTGAGCGCGGAGGAGCAGGGTGAACGAGTCCTGGTCCTTCATTTCGTACACAGCGGCCGGCTTGGCCGTGCCAGCGATCGCCGGAGCCGCAATCAGACCCGAATACTTCTGATCGATGCGGGTCCAGTTCAGGTCGGCCGAGAAGGTCAGGTTCTTGACGGGCGTCCAGCGGGTGATGAGACCCACCTGGCCAACATTGAAGTTGGGGTCGCAAGTGCCGGTGAGGCCCAGCAAACCAACCATGTTGGCGCAAATCGCCGCCTTACCCAAGGAGCCGAAGCCAGCGTGGGCATAGGCACCGTAGATCGCGGTGTTCCAGTACGGATCCCAGTTGTGGGTGTAGGCACCACGGAAGCCCCAGGTCTTCACCGACTCCTGGCTCGAACCGGTCGTGTACACCGTATCGGGCGCGCTGGCGATGCCAAGGCTCTGATAGGCGCCGAAGGCACCGGTGTCGCCGTAGATGGAATAGGTGCTGCCCGCCAGGTTCTGGAAGTTGTAGCGGGTCGCACCGTCGGTGTAGACGCCCTGGATGTTGATCACGTCACCCGCACCAGTCGGGATGTTCTTGATCGACAGAGCGAGCTGAACCGCCCAACCCCACTTGTCGTCGGGATGGCCAGTCAGTTCGGTCGCGCCGTAGTAGCCGACGTGGTTGTCATGCGCAGCAACCGACGCCTGGAAGAGGCCCCAGGCCTGGTCGACACGGACCATGCCGACGAGGTTCGGCGAACGCGTGCCGCCGATGCCGTTCGAACCGTAGGAGCCACCGACCAAGCCGGCTGCCGTCGCACCCGTCAGGTTGATGTTGCCGGCATCATAGTAGGCCGCCCTATCTTCTGCCGAGAACGACGCCGTCACGCCCTGACCGAAGTCAGCGGTGTAGCTGAACTGGTTGACGCCAGTGACCGTGCCGCTGCCGCCGACGAGGCTGTCGATGTTGTTGCCGGGATAGTTGGTCCAGGGCGCGTCGAACTGCGACACGGCCTTACCCATCGTGAAGCCAGCGAACTGGATGAAGGCGTAGTACACGCCGAGCGAACCGCCCGAGGTGCCGCCGTCGCTGGGATTGAGGGTCGTCGAGCCAGCGATCGTCGAGCTGTAAGCGGTCGCGCCGGTAGCGGAGCCGGTGCCGATATAGCCGCCGGTGGTCCAGGAGAACGTCGCATCAAAGAAGGTGCGGACGACGCCGTACTCGGTCGCGGTGCGCGTGTCGATGTTGAGATCTTCACGAGCGCGCATGGTGTAGTAGTTGCTGAGGCGGTTCTTCGCGCCACCCGGCGAACCGTTCTCAATGCCGTAGATGCTATTGGTGTTCAGCCCGACTTCAGCGCGCAGATAACCACCCAGCTTGATGCAGGTATCAGTGCCCGGGATGTAGTAGAATCCGGCACCGTACAGGGAGCAGATCTTCACGTATTCGACCGCTTTGGCCTTCACGGGGAGATCGGCTGCCTGTGCTCCGCCAACGGCGATCAGACCCGCCGCTGAACCGAGCAAAAGGCTCTTAACCAACTTCATGTTAAACCTCCAAGTTTGCTCTATAGGGAAGGTTCCGGATCCGCTGGGTGACGACACCCTAAGGTTGGTTCCCTTGTCCCTTAACTCACCGCTTAGCCGCTTCGCGCCTTCGGACACACCCGCTGAACGCGAGGGACTTAAGCGAACCACCTAAAACGGGACGACCTCGGGATGCCCCCCTCCGTCGCTCAGTCACAATTACCGAACGTCCTTGCACACACAACAACAGAACGCTCCGGAACGGGCCTATGACGCGCGTTTCCCAGAGAGTGTTGCACAAATAACACGCAGATGTGATCGACGCGCCCTCGTAACGCATTGTTAAAGCTAATGTTTTCGAGACGGTTCCATTTGCCTTCAAAGTTCCACACATAAGGCGACCCAACTGGGAGCGGGTCCGAAACGGCTGTCGCGCACTCGAATCGCAGAATCGGAAGGACACTCAAGGAGAAGGCATGCCCCTCTCGTTCGCGCCCCTCATCCTGCGCAGGCGTGGTCACGGCGAGGCCCGCCGCGTGCCGGCAGGTCGGATCGAGCCCGGCAGCCCGACCTTCCGCCGCGCTCGCTGACTTTGGCGAGAAACTCAGCCGCGTATTCGAGAAAAGGCGGCTTGCGTGCGGGAAACCGCCCCTGCGACACCGGCCGGACATGCCGGCTCTATGCCCGTTGGCGGGGAATTGGGGTTCTCGCCCCGAGGGGAGACCCGTCTTGTTTCGAAGATCGCTGGGAATATTCGAACGAAAACACGCGCTTCCAAATTGACCAGCCCAAGCAATTAGATGCATAAGGCTCGCACCGGAGAGGTGGCCGAGTGGCTGAAGGCAACGCTTTGCTAAAGCGTCATACGGTCTCAAGCTGTATCGAGGGTTCGAATCCCTCCCTCTCCGCCACCCAGCAGCAGAATCAAGCCCGATTGCGCCGTTTCAACTGAAAGCGATCGTCGAACGGCCGCGAAAGCCTGGCGCAAGGATCAGTGCCGCTGAACTGCCCCGATTCGCGCTCTCCTTATATATGCGTGTCCGCCTCCAGCGGCTGGATCGCCGGGGCCGCCATGCGAGGCGCCATCAGCACCGGCTCGCCATTCCGGTTGGATCGCTCGTGCCGTGCGGGTTCTTGAGCGGTAGCACGGTCAACGAACTTGATTCAGCCCAACCGCGCGCGCCTGAAGCACGGATCCGGATGCCGGTCTCCGCTCACTGGGCCGAAACCCACGCCCTCGCATCGCGCTGGGCGGCCGCGATCTCGGCATCCGACATCTGGCTGGCGATTTCCTGGCGCAGCGCCACAGCGTCCTTGCGGCCCTTCAGGGCGGCGAGGTTGAACCATTTATGCGCGGCGACGAGATCGACCAGGCCGGAGCGGCCGCTCGCCCAATAGATTCCGCGCTCGAACAGCACGTCCGACAGCGCGCTCGCATCGATCGGCGTCGCCGTATCGAGATCGAAAGTACCCTGAAACATCACGCATCCCCTTTTTTCTTGTGCCGCCTCGTTCCCCGAGTGCGGCTCCCGTCCAACTCTGATGTGCATGACCCTTCCTGGATCACACACGGTTCAACTCATCCCCGAGTCTTCTTGCCCAATGCCGTTTGCCGGCTTGTTGGAGGCGATGATGGCGGGCAAATTTGAATGGCAGTTTAAGTATCGCGATGAAGCAGACGTAAACGCGACGGCGCGCCATCCGCTCGCCGAATTCAAAAAGTCTTCGTTCTGCAGGGATTTCCGAGATTCGTCAGATTCGGTTTACCGTGCGATTTTCGGACAACGATAACCATCGCGCGGAGTGGCGCGTGGGCATCGAGCATGGCGCCGCGCGTTGTCGTCGCCCGCTGGGCGGATGACCCAATATTTGCAGAGACGGCAATCGTCGCATGAAATGCCACGGCGTTACTTGATCGCCCGATCGGAAGCCGGACGATGACACCGTGCAGGGCGATCGCATATGGAAGCGGCGTCCCTGCGGCCATCCTTCGAGACGCCCGCCTTTGGCGGGCCCTCTGGATGGAGTACGCGGAAGGAGTTTCGGCGGGCAAAGGTGCCGCTTGCCTCATCCCGAGGAGACCGCGGAGCGGTCATCTCGAAGGACGAGGCGCGCGCTCAGGCCGTCCAACAGGCCACATGCGATGGCCCTGCCGTGAATGAGGGCGCTCCCGTGCGAACGTCGAGCAGGCGCAATGCCGTCGCGCGCCTGCCCCGGGCAGTACGGTCGCATCAGCGCAGCCACGGCGCGGTCGGATCAGCAATGTGGGGAAATGGGAATGCCGGCAATGCCCCGGCCTCAACAGAACGAGGGCGTCGGCGAACACGTCAGGACCAGATTCCACGTTGGCCCGAAGGCCGCTTGTGAAATTGCGGAGCCCTTTGGAAAGAGAACCGCACCGAACGAAGAAAACTTGTTTCTTCTGCCGGACCGCGAAAGAGGCGATCCGACCGTTGACCTGATGTCTCGCCGACACCCTCTATCGTCGACCAGAACCTTTGGGAGGTGCTGATGACGTGCCGGCGCTCAAAGAGCCGGCAACTTCAGAAGCGAAGTTACTTCTTCTTCTTCGCGACCTTGCGGGTCTTCTTCGCAGTCTTCTTCACTGCGCTCTTCGCCTTCTTCGCCTTCTTCGCTTTCTTGGCCATGTTGCCCTCCGATGTGTGAGATGGCTTTAATCGCTGCGTGCACTCGGGGATCGAGATGCACACTCATCCCGAATACACCAACACGACGAAAAAAACATCTTCTGACTTAAGGAAGTGTTGACGGCGCAGTGCGCGTGCGCCAGCCGCGCCTGATTTGCCGACACGCAGAGACGCGCGTCCACGATCGCAAATGCTTCGCGCCGCATCGATGTCGACGAGCGCAGCGATTGCAAGAAAACCCTATGCAGCAAGTAATATTCTGCACGCGCACATCGCGCATGATCAGTGCGATGACGCGCGCTGCAGCGCGCGCGATCGCGTCGCCGGGCAGAGTCGCGGACTCTGAGTCGTGAATTTTGGCAACGAAATTATTTTCATGCTTAATGGCGGAAGCGCTCGTCAGAGCGTGTGCAAGTCGCCGTTTTGCGCGAATCGCGCGACCCGCGATTCGCATCGTGACCTTGACGAATGAAGCGCGCCGCCGGCGATGCGTGCGCGTCTGTCTCGACGCCGGGCGAGGTGACGATACGTGTCCGCCACCTCGTTCGAACGCGTGAGGTTAGATGCCGAGCTTGGACTTGAGCAGGTCGTTGACCGCCTGCGGGTTCGCCTTGCCGCCGGATGCCTTCATCACCTGGCCGACGAACCAGCCGAGCGACTGCGGCTTGTCCTTGACCTGCGCGGCCTTGTCGGGATTGGCGGCAATGATGTCGTCGACAACCTTTTCGATCGCCGAAAGATCCGTCACCTGCTTCATGCCGCGGCTTTCGACCAGCGCGCGGGGATCGCCGCCTTCCTGCCAGACGATCTCGAACAGATCCTTGGCGATCTTGCCCGAGATCGTGCCCTCGCCGATCAGGTCGATGATCGCGGCAAGCTGCTCGGCGCCAACCGGAGAGTCCGTAATATCCCGGCCTTCCTTGTTGAGACGGCCGAACAGCTCATTGATCACCCAGTTCGCCGCCATCTTGCCGTCGCGCGCGCGGTTGGCGAGCTTGTCCAGCACGGTTTCGTAGAACACCGCGCTCTCGCGCTCGGCAACGAGCACGCTCGCGTCGTAAGCCGACAGGCCGAGATCGGCGACGAAGCGCGTCTTCTTCTGGTCCGGCAGCTCGGGGAGCTCGGCCTTCAGCGCGTCGACGAACTCCTGGCTGAACTCGAGCGGCAGGAGGTCGGGATCTGGGAAGTAGCGATAGTCATGCGCCTCTTCCTTGGAGCGCATCGAGCGCGTCTCGCCCTTGTTGGGGTCATAGAGCCGGGTTTCCTGGTCGATCTGGCCGCCGTCCTCCAGGATCTCGATCTGCCGGCGCGCCTCGAACTCGATCGCCTGGCCGATAAAGTTGATCGAGTTCATGTTCTTGATTTCGCAGCGGGTGCCGAGCGGCGCGCCCGGCTTGCGCACGGAGACGTTGACGTCGGCGCGCAAGCTCCCCTTCTCCATGTCGCCGTCGCAGGTGCCGAGATAGCGCAGGATCGAGCGCAGCTTGGTCACATAGGCCTTGGCCTGCTCGGCATCGCGGATGTCGGGCTTGGAGACGATCTCCATCAGCGCCACGCCGCAGCGGTTGAGATCGACATAGGACATGGTCGGCGACTGGTCGTGCATCAACTTGCCGGCGTCCTGCTCCAGATGCAGCCGCTCGATTCCGATGGTGACGCTGCGGCCGCCGTCGAGCTCGATCAGGACCTCGCCCTCGCCCACCACCGGCGACTTATACTGGCTGATCTGGTAACCCTGCGGCGAGTCCGGATAGAAATAGTTTTTGCGGTCGAACACCGAGCGCAGGTTGATCTGAGCATTGAGGCCGAGCCCGGTCCGGACAGCCTGTCTGACACATTCCTCGTTGATCACGGGCAGCATGCCCGGCATCGCCGCGTCAACCAGCGACACGTGGCTGTTCGGCTCGCCGCCGAATGCGGTCGAAGCGCCCGAGAACAGTTTTGAGTTCGAGGTCACCTGGGCATGGATCTCCATGCCGATGACCATCTCCCAATCGCCGGTAGCGCCTTTGAGAAGCTTGTGGGATGCGGCAGGTGCGTTCATCGGTCTCGGTGTCCGGATCAGATCATATCGGGGATGATTGGGCTTCGCGCAACGGGTCGCGCCAGTCAAGCTGGAGATCGCCGCACACTCCCTCGGATGCGGCGCGGCGCTTCCGCCTCGCTCCGGCGACACACTGCCGGGCATTGACGCCAACGCCTCATGTACCTTAGAAGTTGCGCATTGGGGGCGTTGCATATGTTTAGTATATTTATTCGTGCTTTGATGTTGGCAGCTGCGGCCGCCATGCTCACCTCGTGTGCGACACCGTATCAGCAATCAGGTCTGACTGGCGGCGCGGACGTCCGGGAATTGCGGCCTGACGTCTATCGGGTCACGTTCCAGGGCAACGGGTACACCACCCGCGAGACCGTCCAGGTCTACTGGCTCAATCGCTGTGCCGAGCTTGCCCTCGAAAAAGGCTTTGCCGGATTCGAGATCCTGTCGGACGTGCGGTTCGTCATGCGGCGTCAGCCGTCGGAGGATCGCCTCGGTCCCCGGCTCGCCAGCGCAATCCCATCGCTCAAGACGCACATTCCGGTATCGCGGGACGAAGCCTCGGCATTCTCGTTCCGTCCTGAAAGCACCGATGCAGCGAATCGGCCGCTGGCACCGGTCAGATTGGCGCGCGGCGGCATGCTGTTCGTCTACACGGCTCCCGCCGCGGCTGGTCCCAAGCCAGGGATCGAAGCCGACGTCCACTTCCTGGCCGCACCGATGACCGCGGCACCGCCCAGGATATTCAACGCCAGGGCGCTCCTCGCGCAGCTCGAGCCGATCATCAAGGCCGAGAAATGCGGACTTGGCAATGTCTGCCCGCACGTGCACGATTATCTGCTGCCGAAGGACATGTTGACGCCGCAACAGGGAATACGCGGCGCTCCGCCCTCACCGCGCTAGCAGCGTGGCAGCGATCCGCTGCCACTCCGCCTCCAATGAATCCTTTGCCGCCACCTGGCCGGCCTGGCGGTACCAGTAGCCGGCATTGCCGAGGTCGCCCTCGACGCGGTGCAGATAGGCGTGCACCCAGGCTGCCTCGCGGCTGCTCTCGTCCTGGACGATTTTGTGCGCCCGGTCCCAGTCACCCTTCGCCGCCCACCAGAGACCGGCGAGCGGCGCGTTCAGGCCCGGCGCGGGCGCAGCGCCCTCGAGACTTGCGATGAAGCCAGCGACATTCACCACCACCTCGCGGGCGTGAAGCGGCCGGCGGCCTGCTCGATCACCTCGCCGAGCGAGAATAGCGTCTCCTCGTCGAACGGACGGCCAATCAGCTGCAAGCCGAGCGGCAGGCCCTGCGCGTCCTTGCCGGCGGGCACGGCGATGCCCGGCAGGCCGGCCATGTTCACGGTCACCGTAAAGATGTCGTTGAGGTACATCTCGACCGGATCGGCGCCACCCTTCTCGCCGATGCCGAAGGCTGCCGATGGCGTTGCCGGCGTCAGGATCGCGTCGACACCCCCAGCAAAGCAATCCTCAAAATCCTTCTTGATCAGCGTCCGCACTTTTTGGGCACGCAAATAATAGGCGTCGTAATAGCCGGCGGACAGCACATAGGTGCCGATCAGGACCCGCCGTTTCACCTCCGCGCCAAAGCCTTCGGCGCGGGTGTTCTCGTAGAGCTCGAGGATGTTCTTAGCTGGCTCGCGCAGGCCGTAGCGAACGCCGTCATAACGGGCGAGGTTGGAGGACGCTTCCGCCGGGGCCACGATGTAATAGGCCGGCAGCGCGTATTTGGTGTGCGGCAGCGATATCTCAACGAGCTCCGCGCCCGCGGCCTTCAGCCACGCCGCGCCCGCTTCCCAAAGTTTTTCGATCTCGACCGGCATGCCGTCGAGACGATACTCCCTGGGAATGCCGATCTTCATGCCCTTCACGGATTTGCCGATCGCGGCCTCATAGTCCGGCACCGGGATGTCGACCGAGGTCGTGTCCTTCGGATCGTGCCCCGCCATCGAGCGCAGCAGCATCGCGCTATCGCGCACGCTGCGCGCGATCGGACCTGCCTGGTCGAGCGAGGACGCAAAGGCGACGATGCCCCAGCGCGAGCAGCGGCCATAGGTCGGCTTGATGCCGACGGTCGCGGTGAACGCCGCCGGCTGGCGGATCGAGCCACCGGTGTCGGTCGCGGTCGCGCCCATGCACAGCAGCGCCGCCACGGCCGCAGCCGAGCCGCCGGACGAGCCGCCCGGCACCAGCGTCGTGTTGCTGCCCTCGCGCCGCCACGGATTGCCGACCGGACCGAAGCACGAGGTCTCGTTCGCCGAGCCCATCGCGAACTCGTCGTTGTTGAGCTTGCCGAGCATCACGGCGCCGTCGCGCCACAGCTGCGAAGTGACGGTGGACTCGTAGGTCGGCACGAAGTTGCCGAGGATCTTCGAGCAGGCCGTGGTGCGCACGCCCTTGGTCGCGAACAGATCCTTGATGCCGAGCGGGATGCCCGCGAGCGGGCCGGCATCACCCTTGGCGATCTTGCCATCGGCCTCGCGCGCCATGGCGCGGGCCTGGTCGGGCGTCTCCATCACGAAGGCGTTGAGCACGCGCGCGGCTTCGATCGCGGAAAGATGCGCGTCGGTCAGCTCGAGCGACGTGAAAGTCTTGGCCGCGAGGCCCTTGCGGGCCTCGGCGAGCGTCAGCGATGTCAAATCGGTCATTTATTGATCGGGCTGCAGAAGAACGGAGACAGGGTCTTGTCGTTGGCCGGGTCGTCTTTTTTGGCAGCCGCATTCGCGGCGGCCTCGAGCTCGTCGAGCACGGCATTGACGGCGACATCGGGATCGGCAGCCTTGCCCTGCCGCTCCATCTTGTCGAGATAGTTCATGTAGGCCTGATAGGCCTTCTCATCGTCGCAAAGCAGGCACATCGGACCACGTCCTAAAAGTTACTCGACGACCTTCGGCACCAGGAAGAAGTGCCCTTCCGTTGCGGGCGCATTGGCAACGATATCGTCGGCAATCTCGCCATCATTGACCACGTCCTGCCGCTTCTTCATCCGCATCGGGGTGACCGAGGTCATCGGCTCCACCCCCTTGACGTCGACCTCCGAGAGCTGCTCGACGAAGGCGAGCATGGCGTTGAGCTCGCCCTGAAGATGCGGAACCTCGTCCTCGGAAACCGCAATGCGCGCCAGATGCGCGATGCGGAGGACAGTAGCGGCGTCGACGGACATTATATAAGGCCTCTCACGGCAAAACCCATGTGCCGTATAGCAGAGGCCGGTTTTGCGCCGCAACCGGCGCTTCCCGCCTATCCGGCGAGCGCTTTCATGCGGGTTAGCGCCGATTTGGCGAGATCCCGGGTCAATTCGGCCGCCGGAAGCTCCCGTCCCATCGCGACCGCCTGTCCCGCCCAGAGATTGGTGAAGTCGACCTTCCCCTGCTTGTCGGCAGCCGCCTTCAGCGGCACGAGGGCCGTCGCCGCATGGGGGAATGGCGGGGCATCGGGCGAGATTGGGCCGACCTCGCGCATCAGGCGGTTCTGTACCCCGCGCGCCGGGCGCCCGGTCATGACGTTGGTGATGACGGTGGAATCGTCCCGCGCTTCGGCGAGCGCCTTGCGGCCGCCGGGCGTGACCTTGGATTCCGGACAGCGCAGATAGGCACTGCCGATCTGCACACCCGATGCGCCGAGCGCAAATGCCGCGGCGATGCCGCGTCCGTCCGCGATGCCGCCGCAGGCGATCACCGGCACCTTCACGGCATCGACCACCTGCGGCACCAGCGCAAACGTGCCGGGCTGCTCGGCGATCTTGTCGGTCAGGAACATGCCGCGATGGCCGCCGGCCTCGGCGCCCTGCGCAATGATGGCGTCGACGCCGCGCTGCTCGAGCCAGACGGCTTCCTTCACCGTCGTCGCGGACGAAATGACGAGGCAGCCGGCCGCCTTGACGCGCTCGAGCAGCGCCTGATCCGGCAGGCCGAAATGAAAGCTGACGACCTCCGGCTTCAGCTCCTCGACGACCTTGCAGAAGGCATCGTCGAACGGGGCCCGGTTCGCAGCATTGATCGGCGCCGCCGGATCGAGGCCATGCTCGGTGTAATAGCCCGTAAGCCGCTGCTTCCAGCGCGCCTCAGCCTCCGCCGTGAGCTCGATCGGGGTATGGCAGAAGAAGTTCATGTTCACCGGCGCCTTCACGCGTTGGCGGATGAGACCGACCTGCTCGCGCGCCTTCTCCGCCGACAACATCGCGCAAGGCAGCGAGCCCAGCGCGCCGCCTTGCGCGGCCGCAATCACCAGCTCCGCATCCATCACGCCAGCCATCGGCGCCAGCACGATCGGGAATTCGGTCTTGAAGAGGTCGATCAGTCGACGGTCAGGCCACATGGTTGTTCTCTCTCGTTGGTCTTTACCCTCCCTGGAGGGGGAGAGTCGATCGCGCGAGGCGCGAGCGGGGTGGGGTGACAGACTCTCCGCGGAGGCGCTGCCCGAGTGGAGAGATCACCCACCCCGCTACGCATTCCGCTTCGCTACGTGCGCAGCGACCCTCCCCCTCCAGAGGAGGGTGAAGACTCCCGCGCCGCTGTCATCGAGTTTCTCCGTCCGGCCAAAAGTTGCTCAGCCTCGCTCGCAATCCGCTCGACGATCTCGGCCGCCGCGGGAATATCATGGATCAGGCCGACCGCCTCTCCCGCAAAAACGGCCGCGATTTCGAAATCGCCCGCCAGTTTTGCCGCCGCATATTCGACGCAAACCTCGTCCGCGCGCTGCATCAGCTCGACCTCGCGGCCGGTCCAGCTCTTGATATGGTTGTTGACCAGCGTGCGTGCGGTGAACGGAGCCGGCCAGAACAGCTTCCGCGACCAGTCGGGAACGACGCCGCGCACTGTCTCGTTGCCGTCAGCGGCACGAATGCGCTGCTTCGCCTGCTCCGCGCCGTTGGCCTCGACGCTCGCATAGAAGCGCGTGCCGATCAGCACGCCCGATGCGCCCAGCATCATCATTGCAGCAAGGCCCCGGCCATCGGCGATCCCGCCGGCCGCGACGACAGGCACGCGGCCTGCGGCGAGATCGACGATCGCGGGCACGATATCAACCGTGGTGCGCGCCGCGCCGTGACCGCCCGCCTCTGTCCCCTGCGCGACCAAGATCTCCGCGCCGGCATCGAGCGCCTGCTTCGCCATGCCCTCGCTCTGCACCTGGCAGATCAATCGGGCGCCGCTGGCCCTGATCCGCGGCGCGAATGGCGCGGGATCGCCGAACGACAGCATGATCGCCTGCGGGCGAGCATCGAGCGCGATATCGAGAAGCTCGGGCTGCTTGGCGAGGCTCCAGGTGATGAAGCCGATCCCGAACGGCGCGAAGCTGTTCAGCTCCCTCGTCTCACTCTCCAGCCGCGCGCGGTCGCCATAGCCGCCACCCAGGATGCCGAAGCCGCCGGCGTCACTGACCGCGCGGGTCAGCCCGCTGCCGGCGATCGTATCCATCGGCGCCGACAAGATCGGATGCCTGATCCCGAGAAGCTCCGTCAGCTGTGTGGCGATCGGCATGCATCCTCCCACTCTGGACAGGAAGATTAGCCGCGAATAGCATTCTTCAAAATTGAATTCTTGCGAACGCTGCCATCTCAGAAGCGAAACGATCATGGAACTCAGCGATATCAAGACCTTTGCGGCCGTGGCCCGCACTGGGGGCATCACCCGCGCGGCGGAAGAGCTCAACACCGTGCAGTCGAACGTCACCCAACGCATCAAGGCGCTGGAGGCCGAGATCGGCACACCGCTGTTCGAGCGCCACAGCCGCGGCATGACGCTCACAGCCGCCGGCAAGCGCCTCCTGCCCTACGCACAGAAGATGGCGGCATTGTCGCACGAAGCCGTCCTCGCGGCGCGCGACGACGGCGAGCCGAAGGGGCCGCTGGCGATCGGCTCGATGGAAACCACCGCCGCGGTGCGGCTGCCGCCGCTGCTGGCCGACTTCCATCGCCGCTTTCCCGCCGTGCGGCTGACATTGCGCACCGCGACCACCGCCGACCTCGTTGCTGCCGTGCTCGATGGGATCCTCGACGGCGCCTTCGTTGCAGGTCCGATCGAACACGCGGAGCTCTTTGCCGTCACCGCGTTCCGCGAAGAGCTGGTGCTGGTCAGCGCGCGGCGCTGGACCTCACTCGCTGAGCTGCGCGCCGGCACGCCGGAGTCAGGTCCGACTGCGCTGGTATTCCGCACCGGCTGCACCTACCGCCAGCGGCTCGAGCAGGTGTTCGTCGAGTTCGGCTGGCCGTCGGCCGCACGCTTCGAGCTCGGCACGCTCGACGGCATGATCGGCTGCGTCGCCGCCGACATGGGCGTGACGCTGCTGCCGCGCGCGGTGGTCGAACGCAGCGCGATGCACGGCAGCGTGTCGATCCACACGCTGGGCGCCTCGCATGCGCGGGTCGAGACGCTCTTCATCCAGCGCCGCGCCGGACATCAATATAGCGCACTCACCGGTTTCATCTCTTGTCTGAAGAAAGAGGACGACGTCATCGCAGCTTGAGGCGCGCTTTCCATAGCGCGAAAATTCACCGTCACAAATCTGTCGTACTTGAATCAAGCTGCGCTGCACTGCGTTCAGCCGTCGCAGCCCAATGCGTCGAAACATTTGAAGCGCGCGCCCCTACTACGTTAGGATGAGCGACTGGCCAGCGCGATACCACAACGAAGCCAAACATCGGCAAGAACATCGGCAAGAAACATCGGGAGGACTATCGATGCGCAATACGCTCGTGTTGTGCTGTGTCGCCGCGTTGTCGGCGATGTCAGGGACTGCAAGCGCACAGGACTGGACCAAATCGAAATGGGGGCCGAACGACGAGATCGGCGCCGCCAACTACATGACGCCCGAGCTGGTGCTGAAGGCCGCCTCTCTGGTGAAGACCGGCAAAACCTACGCCCTCGGCATGCCCGTCACACCGCAGACGCCCGCCTATCCGCCGCGCACCTTCAAGCTCACCATCGTGCAACCGGGGCAGGCCGGCAGTCCGGGTATCGGTCCGAACAAGGCGACCTATAATGACGACATCCTCGATACCTGGGTCGGTATCGGCAGCCAGATCGACGGCCTCGGCCATCTCGGCATCGAGCACGTCTATTACAACGGCAACAAGCTCGCCGATTTCGCCGATCCGAACGGGCTGAAGAAGCTCGGCATCGAGAAGGTGCCGCCGATCGTCACCCGCGGCGTGCTGCTCGACATGGCCGCCTATTTCAAGACCGACGTGGTGAAGGAAGGCACCGCCTTCAACGTCAAGGAAATCGAGGAAGCCGCCAAGCAGCAGAACGTCGAGATCCGCCAAGGCGACGTCGTGCTGTTCCACACCGGCTGGCTCAGCCTGATCGGCAAGGACGACAAGCGCTACTCGGCGGGCGAGCCGGGGCTCGGCGCCGAGGGCGCGAAGTACCTGACCGGCAAGGGCGTCGTCGCGATCGGCGCCGATACCTGGGCGCTCGAGGTGCTGCCGTTCGAGTCCAAGAACGTGTTCGAGGTGCACCAGATCCTGCTCGCGATGAACGGGACCTACATCCTCGAGAACATGGACACCGCTGCGCTCGCCCGGGACAAGGGTTATGAATTCCTGTTCGTGCTGGGCCAGCCGCGCTGGACCGGCGGCGTGCAGGCGATGATCAACCCGATCGCGATCCGCTGATCGGCAAGCCTGCTCGCGGGCGAGGGTCCGGCCGCCGAGGCGGCAGGCCCCCTCGCCCGCGTCGAATAATGTCAGTGCATCCATGGTCCAGGGTTCACCCCGGAGCGCGATGCGTGCTAAGCGCTAGCGCCATGCCGGCTCTTATCCTGCCTCTCATCGATGCTGCAGCCCATTGGCCCGAACGCGGTGCGCTGGTCGGGCTGGACTTGGGCACCAAGACCATCGGCGTTGCCGTGTCCGACCCGGACCGGCGGCTGGCGACCGGCGTCGAGACGATCCAGCGCAAGCAGTTCAAGCAGGACGCCGCCCGGCTGCTCGCGATCGCGGCCGAGCGCAAGGCGGCCGGCTTCGTGCTCGGCCTGCCCATCAACATGGACGGCAGCGAGGGTCCGCGCGCGCAGTCCACCCGCGCCTTCGCCCGCAACTTTGCCAACTTGACCTTGCTGCCGATCGGCCTCTGGGACGAGCGGCTCTCGACCGCCGCCGTCGAGCGCGAACTGATCGGCATGGATGTCAGCCGCGCCAAGCGCGCCGAGGTGATCGACGAGCACGCCGCGATCTTCATTTTGCAGGGTGCGCTCGATCGCCTCGCCAATCTTCGCGCCAGTCCGGCGATTGGCTGATCCATGGCTGTGGTCATCGCGGCGCTGCTGCCGGTCTTCATCCTCATCGTCCTCGGCGTGGTGCTGAAACGCACCCTGATGCGGCTCGACACGCAATGGCACGGGCTGGAGCGGCTGACCTATTTCGTCCTGTTCCCGATGCTGCTGATCCAGACGCTGGTGAAGGCCGACCTTTCCAAAGTGCCGGTCGCCGGCGTCGGTGGCGCGCTGCTGCTGTCGGCGCTGACGATGTCGCTCTTGTGCCTCGCGCTCCGCCCGGCGCTGTCGCGGCTCGACATCGACGGTCCCGCCTTCACATCGATCTTCCAGGGCGCGACACGCTGGCAGACCTACGTCGCGCTCTCCGTCTCCGCCAACATGTTCGGCGACGTCGGGCTGGCGCTGGCCTCCGTCGCCATGGTCGCGATCATTCCATTGGTCAACGTGTTCAGTGTCGCCGTGCTCGCCCATTACGCCGCTCCGGAAAAGCAGTCCGCGCGCGCGATCGTCATGACGGTGATCCGCAATCCCCTGATCTGGGCCTGCGTCATCGGCCTCGTCATCAACGTCGTCCATCTGCCGCTGCCGAAGATCTGGCACGAGGTTGCCGACGCGCTCGGCCGCTCCTCGCTCGCCATCGGCCTGCTCGTCACCGGCGCGGGCCTGCAGCTCAAGGGCCTGCTCCGCCCGAGCGTGGGCGCGACGATTGGGGTTGCGTTCAAGCTGGCGCTAATGCCCGTGCTCGCGCTGGCGCTCGCCGCCTGGTTCGGGCTAGCAGGCACCAACCTTGCGATCGTCGCGATCTGCGCGGCGGTGCCGACCTCGCCCAGCGCCTATGTGCTGGCCCGCCAAATGGGCGGCGATGCACCGCTGCTGGCGCAGATCATCACGCTGCAGACGATCTTGGCGGCGATCACGATGCCGATCGCGATCGCGCTGGTAGCGTAGTTCCCGTCATACCCCGAGCCACATCGTCAGCACCACCGCGGCCATGTTGTTTAGCGCATGCAGCACAACGGTGAGCCACAGTGAATTCGCGCGATAGCGCATGTAGCCGAACCACAGGCCGATGGTGAAGACCTCGGCGAGGAAGTACATGTCGTATTGCAGATGGACGATCGTCCATACCAGCGACGACAGGATGATCGCGCCTGATACGCGCAGGAAGCTCGCCGACCAGCCGCGGAAGAGAAAGCCGCGCGCCAAAAATTCTTCCGACATCGGCGCGGCCACGCTGAAGGCGACCAGCAGCAACATCGCGGCTCCCTTTTCGCGGCCTGATTTCAGGAGGTCGGTCATGAAGCCCGGCGTCGCCTCACGGCCGAGCGCGCGCGATATCGTCTCCCAGGCCAGCACCAGCAGGATGAGCCCGGCCGCGCCGAACAGCAGCTGTCTCCAGGACGGCCAATAGAGTGCGAGGTAGTCGACGAACGAGGCCTTCTTGGTGCGGATGGCAAGCCACACCGCCAAAAGCGTCGCTGGCAGGCCCATGATCACGGACAGCGCCAGCGCCTCGGGCTCGTGACCGACAAGTTCGACGGAGCTGAGGTTTGCGGGAAGACCACGCAGCACCACCAGCAGAACGATCGCACCGATCTGCCCGACGAACATCGCGACGAAGATGAGCAGGCCCCACAGCGCCGTGCCCCAGAACTTCCAGACGCGCGGCAGCGCACGCGTCTCGATGAGCGGCGGATGGTCGGGATTGAGGGAGTCCATCAGAAGGCTTTCGTTGGGGAGCGCAAACTTATCGAGCGATCGTCATGCCCGGGCTTGTCCCGGGCATCCACGTTCTTCGTGCCGCGCAGCAAGACGTGAATGGCCGGGTCAGGCCCGGCCATGACGTTGTGGAGAGATCGTGCCCACTCATGGCAGCGCCCGCTCCAGCAGCGCGCGCATGTCGCTGCTGTCCAGCTCGACCGCGCCATACATGCTGGCGTGATTGGCCGCGAGCCGCGTTGCGGCGAACAGTTCGGCTTGGTGCGGCGCGACGCCATTGAGCGCGGCGGCCGCGGCAAGCAGCGCCAGCTTCTCCACCGCAAGGCGTGCGACGCGCTCGCCGTCGGCACGGCGGAAAGTTTGTCCAATAAACGCGACGGCGTCGCCTGCCCCGGGCAGCCCCTTCGTTTCGGCCGCAAGTGATTGCAGCACGGTCATCGCCGCATCCGGCTCGCGCGACAGCGCGCGGAGCACATCGAGGCACATCACGTTGCCAGAGCCTTCCCAGATCGCGTTGACTGGCGATTCCCGGTAGTGGCGCGCCAGAATACCGTCCTCGACATAGCCGTTGCCACCGAGGCACTCCATCGCCTCGTAGAGAAAGCCCGGCGCGCTCTTGCAGGTCCAGTATTTGATCGCGGGCGTCAACAGCCGCATATAGGCGGCCTCTGCCGCATCGTGCGGCGTGCGGTCGAAGGCGCGGCAGAGCCGCATCACCAGCGCGGTGCTCGCCTCGACATGCAGCGCCATGTCCGAGAGCACCGCCTGCATCAGAGGCTGATCGGCCAGATACTTCTGGAACACGCTGCGGTGACGGGCGTGATGCAGCGCATGCGCGAGCCCGGAGCGCATCAGGCCCACGGACGCGATCGCGCAATCCTGCCGCGTCAGCTGCACCATCTGGATGATGGTGCGAATGCCCTTGCCCTCCTCGCCGACCGCTTGCGCATAGGCGCCGACGAACTCCACCTCGGAGGACGCATTGGAGCGGTTGCCGAGCTTGTCCTTCAGCCGCTGGAACTGGATCGCGTTGACGGAGCCATCCGGCGCAAAGCGCGGCATGAAGAAACAGGTCAGGCCACCATCGGCCTGCGCCAGCACCAGGAAGGCGTCGCACATCGGCGCCGACATGAACCATTTGTGGCCGGTGATGCGGTAGGCGTCGCCATCACGCACTGCGCGCGTCATGTTGGCGCGCACGTCGGTGCCGCCCTGCTTCTCGGTCATGCCCATGCCGAGCGTCATGCCGCGCTTGTCCCACCACGGCGCAAAGCGCGGGTCATAGCTTCTCGTCGACAGCACCGGCATCACGCGCGCGAGCAGGTCCGGCTGCATCGCCAGCGCGGCGACGGAGGCACGCGTCATCGTGATCGGGCAGAGATGGCCGGTCTCCACCTGCGCGGCCATGTAGAATTTTGCGGCACGAATGACTTCAGCAGCATCGCCCGCCGGCTTGCCATCCGTGGTCCATGTCGAATTGTGCACGCCGGCATGCGCGCTGTGCGCCATTAGCTCGTGATAGGCGGGGTGAAACTCGACCTGGTCGCGGCGATTGCCCTTGGCATCGAAGGTACGCAGCTTCGGCGTGTTCTCGTTGGCGAGGCGCCCGCGATCAGCCATCGCAGCCGAGCCCCAATGCCTGCCGAACTCGGACAGCTCCCGCTCCGCCGCCGCGCCGCCATTGGCCTTCACGGCCTCGACCAGCGGCCGATCCATGGCGAACAGATCCACGTCCTCGAACGGCGGCGACTGGTTGAAGACCTCGTGGGTCGCAAAGCTCGGCTGGGTCATTGGGCTTCCGATCAAATCTATCTCGGCTCGGGCAGTGCCAACCTCTCCCGACGGGAGAGGTAACCCTGCTCGCGGCTGCTTTCGCCTCAAATCTACCTCGTCCGCGGCTGGATCGAGAAATCATAGGCCGCCCCGCCCGCCCCCGGCAGGGAAAAATGCCACCACTCCTTCGAATAGTTCACAAAGCCTTGCCTCGCCATCGCAGCCACCAGCCGCTTGCGCCAGGCGCGCTGCTCCGGCGTGATCGATGTTACAGCGGTATGGCCTTTCGTGTCGGTGCAGTCATAGCCGGTGCCCATGTCGACGCTGCCTTCCGGCAGACGCGCCTCGGCCGGCGCGGTGCAATCGGCATAGGTCTTGGACGGATCGATCCTGGCGGAATTGTGCGCCTTGAGATCGACCAAAGTGAGGTCGAGCGCGGCGCCCGTCGAATGCTGCGAGCGGCTCGCGATGTAGCCGAGACGGAACAATTCGGTCTTCGGGATCTTCGGATTGTAGCGCCGCTCGGCAGCGGTCTCGCGGCCGTTCTGCGACCACTTGACCATGTCGAGCGAGGCCCGCGCCGGCCGGTAGCAGTCGAACATTTTCAGCGACAGGTTCTGTGCGGCAAGCTCCTGCTGCACCGCCTTCAACCGCAGCCCCACCTCCCGCTTCACCACGCATTCGCCGGCATTGTAGCCGGCGAGCGGACGGCCGACGAAATTGTTGGAGGTGGCGTAGCGGATATCCTGGATGATGCTGGGATCGATGTCGCGCAGATAGACGAAGCCGCCGGGCAACGATTGGGCATAGGCTGCACTGATCGTTGCTGCGGACAAGAGCACAGTCAGAATTGCTTTCACGAAATGGCCCTACATCGTCGTGGCCCGGTTTATCCCTGCCATCCACGTTCTTTTTGCGTCAAATGCGTTAGAAGAGCGTGGATGCCCGGGACAAGCCCGGGCATGACGGAGAGGCCACGCCACGGCGAGGAAATCGACAGATCAGGGGATAACTCCCGTCCCGCCGATTGGCCCTTGCCCACCCCGCCATCCCCGCCTATAGCTCTGCTTTTAATGACATCGAAATCGACCTTCGTCCTCGGCCACCGGCATTTGCTGGGCATCGAGGGCCTTTCCGCGGCCGATATCACCGGCCTGCTCGACCTGTCCGAAGAATATGTCGAGCTCAACCGCCAGGTTGACAAGAAGCGTACCGTCCTGCGGGGACGGACGCAGGTAAACCTCTTCTTCGAGGCCTCGACCCGGACCCAGTCCTCGTTCGAGCTCGCGGGAAAACGGCTCGGCGCCGACGTCATGAACATGTCGGTGTCCTCCTCGTCCATCAAGAAGGGCGAGACGCTGGTCGACACCGCGATGACGCTGAACGCCATGCACCCGGATATCCTGGTGGTACGCCATCACGCCTCCGGCGCGGTGGAACTCTTGGCGCGCAAGGTCGACGGTTCCGTGATCAATGCCGGCGACGGCGCGCATGAGCATCCGACCCAGGCGCTGCTCGACGCCCTGACCATCCGCCGCAACAAGGGCCGGATCGAGGGCCTCGTCATCGCCATCTGCGGCGACGTGCTGCATTCGCGCGTCGCGCGCTCCAACATCATCCTGCTCAATGCCATGGGGGCCCGCGTCCGCGTCGTTGCCCCTTCGACGCTGCTGCCGCCCGGCATCGAGCGGATGGGCGTCGAGGTCGCGCGCGACATGCGCGAGGGCCTCAACGGCGCCGACATCGTGATGATGCTGCGGCTGCAGCGCGAGCGCATGAACGGCTCGTTCGTGCCGTCGACCTCCGAGTACTTCCACTATTTCGGGCTCGACCAGAAGAAGCTCGCCTATGCCAAGCCCGACGCGCTCGTGATGCATCCAGGTCCCATGAACCGCGGCGTCGAGATTGACACTGCGGTTGCCGACGGCGCGCAGTCCCTGATCCGCGAACAGGTCGAGATGGGCGTCGCCGTGCGCATGGCGGTGCTCGAAGCGCTCGCCCGCAACCTGCCGAACGCGTGATGCCGATGCTGACCGATCGCCGCCCCGTCCTGCTCGCCAACGCCCGCGTCGTCGATCCCGCCAGGGATTTCGACGGCATCGGCGACGTTCTCATCGCCGACGGCGTCATCCGCGAGACCCGCCGCGGCATCGGCGCGGCCGGCGTCCCCGAGGGTACCGACATCGTCAACTGCACCGGCAAGATCGTCGCGCCGGGTCTGATCGACATGCGCGCCTTCGTTGGCGAGCCCGGCTTCAGCCATCGCGAGACTTTTGCCTCGGCGAGCCAGGCGGCTGCGACCGGTGGTGTCACCACGATCATCTGCCAGCCCGAGACCGAGCCCGTCATCGACAATTCCGCGACCGTCGACTTCGTGATGCGCCGCGCCCGCGACACCGCGATCGTCAACATCCTGCCGATGGCGGCGCTGACCAAGGGCATGCGCGGCGAGGAGATGACCGAGTTCGGCCTGCTCAAGGCTGCCGGCGCCATCGCCTTCAGCGACGGCGACCGCAGCGTCACCAATGCGCAGGTGATGCGCCGCGCGCTGACCTACGCCCGCGATTTCGACGCGCTGATCGTGCACCACACCGAGGACCCTGACCTGGTCGGCGAAGGCGTGATGAACGAGGGCGAGTTCGCCTCCCGCCTCGGCTTGATGGGCATCCCGAAGGCCGCCGAAGCGGTGATGCTGGAGCGTGACATGCGCCTCGTCGCGCTGACCGGCGGGCGCTATCACGCGGCCTCGCTGACCTGCATCGACTCGCTCGATATCTTAAGGCGCGCCCGCGATGCCGGGCTCGCCGTCAGCGCCTCGGTTTCGATCAACCATCTTGCGCTGAACGAGAACGACATCGGCCCCTACCGTTCCTTCCTGAAACTGTCACCGCCGCTGCGCACCGAGGACGACCGCCGCGCGCTGGTGGAGGCGATGGCCGCGGGCCTCATCGACGTCATCATGTCCGATCACAATCCGCAGGACGTCGAGGTCAAGCGCCTTCCGTTCGCGGAAGCCGCGCCCGGCGCCGTCGGGCTCGAAACCATGCTGCCGGCCGGCCTGCGGTTGGTGCATAATGGCGAGATGGAACTGACGACGCTGATCAGGGCGATGTCGACCCGGCCGGCCGAGCTGCTCGGGCTGCCTGGGGGAACCCTGCGCGCAGGCAGCCCGGCCGACCTCATCGTGATCGACCCCGATACGCCCTGGATCGTCGATCCCGCCGATCTCAAATCGCCCTGCAAGAACACGCCGTTCGACGAGGCCCGCTTTACAGGTCGCGTGGTGCGCACCATTGTCGGCGGACGGACGGTGTACGAGCATGTCTGACATGGGCAGCTGCGGCCAGGGACTTTGCAACCATGGGGCTTGAAGCATTTCTGCCGGTGGCCCTCGTCATCGGTTATCTCCTCGGCTCGATTCCGTTTGGGCTGATCCTGACCAGGCTCGCCGGCACGCAGGACATCCGCTCGATCGGCTCCGGCAGCATTGGCGCCACCAATGTGCTGCGCACGGGACGCAAGAGCCTTGCTGCGGGCACCCTGCTGCTCGATGCGCTCAAGGGCACCGTCGCGGTCGTGATCGCCGGCTACATCGCGGGGCCCAACGCCGCGATGGTGGCCGGGCTCGGCGCCTTCCTCGGCCATCTCTTCCCGGTCTGGCTCAAATTCAGGGGCGGCAAGGGGGTCGCCGTCTATATCGGCATCCTGCTCGGCCTGTTCTGGCCGGCCGCAATCGTGTTCTGCCTGCTCTGGCTGGCAACCGCGTTCACCAGCCGCTATTCCTCGCTGTCGGCGCTGGTGGCGGCGTTCATCACGCCGATGTTCCTGTGGTGGTTCGGCCACCTCGCGCTGGCCTCGCTGTCCGCGGTGCTGACGCTGCTCTTGTTCTACGCGCATCGCGAGAACATCAAGCGCTTGCAGGCCGGCAAGGAAAGCCGGATCGGCGAGAAAGCCTAGAGCGTTTTCGAGCGAAGTGGATACCGGTTCGCGTCAAGAAAACGCGTCAAACAAATCCAGCTCCGGAAAAAATACGGATACCGCCGCGCCTCTTCCGCATTATATGCCAATTCCTGTTTGCAACGGGGCCCGACTCACGGCCAGAGTAGTGAATCGGTTCCATGCCTGTCATCCCGACAGAGAGATGGCGTTACGCGGTTGCTCAGAATGAGCGAGAAAATTATCGGCACGCAACATGACGGTGGCTTGCAGGGCACGGCGGCAAGCCGGCTGCTCTCGACCACCAATATCTGGTCCGATGCGCCCTCGCCGCCTGTCGCGCCGCAGCCCGCCGCCGTTCCCACGCCGCAACCTGAGCCCGTCGCGGAAGCTGTGCCAATCGAGGTCGCAAGCAAGCCCGCGCCCGTGCAGGCCCGCCCGGCTCAATGGCCGCCGCGAAAACTCTCGCTGGCGCTTCAGGGCGGCGGCACTTTTGCCGCCTTCACCTGGGGCGTGCTGGAACGGCTGCTGGAAGAGTCCTCCATCGAAATCGACACGATCAGCGGCGCCAGCGCCGGCGCCATTAACGCGCTGCTCCTGGCCTGCGGCCTTGCCGAAGGCGGCCGCGAAGGGGCCCGCACGCGACTGAGCCGGTTTTGGCTCCGCCTCCTGCATGAAGCCTCATTCCGTTCGCTGATGCTGATCGGCGGCTTTTCGCCGGCGGGAAGCTCGGTCGCGTTCGGTCCGACGCTGCGCTCCGGTCAGTTCGATCCGTTCGATCTCGATCCGCTGCGACAGGCACTGTCGCGCGACATCAATTTCGCGGCCTTGCACGCTGCGGCCTGCCCAAAGCTCCTGATCGCGGCAACGCGGATCCACGATGGGCAGCAGCAAATCTTCCGCAACGACGCAATCACGGCGGACGTCGCCCTGGCCTCAACCTGTCCGCCCCTGGTTCACTGCGCCATCGAGATCGACGGCGAGGCCTATTGGGATGGCGGCTACGGCGGCAACCCGCCCCTGATAAGACTCGCGCAGGAGTCGGCAACCGCCGACCTGCTGCTGGTCCAGGTCACGCCGGCGCGCGACGGCTATGTGCCGATCACGCTCGCTGCGATCGACCGCCGGCTCGACCAGATCGCGGCCAATGCCGCCCTCAATGCCGAGATCGCGGCGATCGAATGGGCGCAATCTCACGCAGCACCTGCGCTGCGGCTGTCCAGGATCGCGGCAGAGGACTCCATCGAGGGCCTGGCCCAGCGCTCATCGGCCGACCTCGGCCGCGGCTTCATCCGCCTCTTGCACCGGAGCGGCCGCGAGGCCGCCGGGCGCTGGCTCGCGCAAGGCGCTGTTGGCGTCGAGGCCGAATGCGCGCCACCCACCGAACTTGCGCTAGCCTGATTTCGCCAGCGCATCCTCCAGGAACCACGCGGCGGCTAGCGCACCCGGATCGTTGCCGAAGCGCGCAATCACCTGCACGCCGATTGGCAGGCCGCCGACCTTCAGCACCGGCACGTTGACGCAAGGATTGCCCATCAGCGTCCAGAGCCGGTTGTAGCGCGGATCGCCCGTGGTCGCGAGTTCCTTGGCCGGCGCCGTGCCCGGCGCGGAATAGGTGAGCAGCACGTCAAAACCCTCGAACAACTCGTTGAGCTCGCGGCGGCCGCGGCGGGCGATGCGGCGTGCGTCGTCGTATTCCCTCGGCGTCAGTCCGACCGTCGCATCGAGGCTGGCGCGCAGCATCGGCGCGATCTCGTCGTGACGTTCGTCAAACTCCCAGGCGAGCGCGCGATGTGCCTCAAAGTCCTGGATGATCGGGTGGATGCGCCAGGCCTCCTGCACCGCCTCGGGCAGATCGATGATCTGCACGCTGGCGCCGGCCTTCTCGGTCGCCTTGATCGCAGCCTGCAAGCCCTGCTCGGCCGCCGGCTCCACGGCGCCGGCAAACTCCTGCCTGACCACACCGATGCGCGGCGCGTTCGCCGCGACGATGCCGGAGAATTCGGTACGTCCGGTCATCGCCAAAAGGCCGCGCGCGAGATCTTCCGCCCGCGATCCGAACAGGCCGACCGTGTCGAGCGCCCACGAATAACACTTCACCCCGACCGTCGGCAGCATCCGGAACGACGGCTTGATCGCAGCCGTGCCGCAATAGGCCGCGGGCCGGATCACCGAGCCGCCGGTCTGCGTGCCCAGCGCCAGCGGGATCATGCCGGCGCCCACGGCGGCCGCCGAGCCCGAGGACGAGCCGCCCGGCGAATGGCTGGGATTGTGCGGATTGAGCGTCACCGTCGGATCGCGCGAGGCGAACGCGGTCGTGGTGGTCTTGCCGATGACGGTGGCACCTGCCCGCTTCAGCATCATCACCACAGGCGCATCACTGCGCGGCTGCCAGCCGCGATAGATCTCCGAGCCCATCTCGGTCGGCATGTTGGCGGTGTCGATGATGTCCTTGATCCCGACCGCGATGCCGCGCAGCGGGCCCGAGGCTTGCGCTTTCGCGGCCTTGTCGTAGCGGACGAAGGCGCGGACGTCCTTCTCCCTGGTCTCGATCGCCGCAAGCGACTGGGCGAGGGCGGCATCGGGCGACAACTCGCCGGCTTCGATGCGGCGCTGGAGGTCGGCGAGTGAGATCATGGCAATACCCTTCTTATTGGGATCGCTTTTAGCATCGGGGCAATACCGTGCAAGCGCACGTCGCTGTTGCGCAACGCCCTCAGGTTGTTCCATGCTATGCCCACAAGGAGCCGCAGTGGACGCCATCAATCCCAGCATGGAGCTAACCGAGGCTGAGCGGATCGACCGCCTGCGGCTGATCCGCTCCGACAATGTGGGCCCGCGCACCTTCCGTTCGCTGGTCGATCACTTTGGCAGCGCGCGCGCCGCGCTGGAGCGGCTGCCCGATCTGGCGCGCCGCGGCGGCGCGCAGCGATCCGGGCGCATCTGTAGCGCGGATGAAGCCAAGGCCGAGCTCGCCGCAGGCCGAAAACTCGGCATCGCCTGGCTCGTGCCGGGTGAAGACGGCTATCCGGGACGGCTGGCGATGATCGACGATGCCCCGCCCCTGCTCGCGGTGCGCGGTGACAAGGGGACCTTGATGCGGCCGATGATCGCGATCGTCGGCTCGCGCAACGCCTCCGGCGCCGGCCTGAAATTCGCCGGCCAGCTCGCGCGCGAACTTGGTGAGGCCGGCTTCATCGTCATCTCGGGACTCGCTCGCGGCGTCGACCAGGCAGCGCATCGCGCCAGCGTGGAGAGCGGCACGATTGCGGTGCTCGCCGGCGGTCATGACTGCATCTACCCGCCCGAGCATGGCGATCTGCTCGCCTTGATCCTCGATCACGCCGGCGCGGCGATCTCCGAGATGCCGCTCGGCCACGAACCGCGCGCCCGCGATTTTCCCCGCCGCAACCGGCTGATCTCGGGCGCCGCGCTCGGCGTCGTCGTGGTGGAAGCAGCGCACCGCTCGGGCTCGCTGATCACCGCGCGCATGGCGGCGGAACAGGGCCGCGAGGTGTTCGCCGTCCCCGGCTCGCCGCTCGATCCGCGCGCCGCTGGCACCAACGATCTGATCAAGCAGGGCGCTACGCTGGTCACGGAAGCCGCCGACGTAGTCAACGCGGTTCAGCCGATCATGGAGCGCCCGCTGATGCACCCCGTTGGCGAGCCCGACAGCGAGCCGTTCGAGAGCGATCCGCAAGGCCATGACCGCGACCAGATCACCGCCCTGCTCGGCCCCGCACCCATCTCGATCGACGACCTCGTGCGGATGTCCGGCGCTTCGCCCGCGATCGTGCGCACCGTACTGCTGGAACTCGAGCTCGCGGGCCGGCTCGAGCGCCACGGCGGCGGACTGGTGTCGCTGCTCTAGCGGAGGATGAAGTCAGGCTCCAACGCCTACCGGGGGCCTGGAGGGGCAGGGCAATCGCATGTGGCATGTTGGACCGTCTGAGCGTGCGCCTCGTCCTTCGAGACGACTGCTCCGCGATCTCCTCAGAACGAGGCTAAGCGGCACCTTCGCCTGCTAACCGCTGCCACGTACTCCCTCCTCATCCTGAGGGCCCGCCAAAGGCGGGCGTCTCGAAGCAGGGCCGCAGGAAAGTCGCTTCCATGAGGCGGCGGCTGACAGACCGACAAAAGCTAGAACCAGACGCCCTGAATGCCCAGGATGACGGCGAGGAGCGATACGAGGAGCCCGATGCCGGAGAAAATCGCCACCCCGATGAACTCGGCGATATCGGAGCGTTTGGCGGGAATGGCGGAACGGTCGGTGTAAATACGCGGTGCTGAAATCGACGGCAAAATGCGAGCTGCCTTTGGCATCACGGGGCTCCCTTGAAAATGAGTCTATGACCTCCCTGCCCGTAAGAAGGTCTTGGCAGCATGCGCGAAGGTTCAACGCTTCACGCAAGGTTCAAGAAATACCTCCCGCAAGGCGCAGGAACCGGCCGATGCAACCGCGCGCGGAGAGCGTCGACCGATTCAATTTTCACCGAGATTGATCAGCCGCGATAGATTGGTGCCCCGCTCGGCGAAGCCACCGCGCCGCCGTCGACGAAGATCTCCTGACCCTGGATGTGCGCGGCATCATCGGAGGCGAGGAACAGCACCGTCTTCGAGATGTGATCTGGTTCACCAAGGCGCCCAAGCGGCGTCATCAGCCCGATCCGCTTCTCGAATGCCTTCTCCGCTTCGGGCGTTGCGATCGCCGCGCCCCAGATCGGCGTGCGGATCGCACCGGGCGCCACGACGTTGACGCGGATGCCGCGCGGCGAAAGTTCCGACGCCATGATCCGCGCCATCGCGCGCACGCCGGCCTTGGCGGCGCCGTAGGCGGAGTAGCCGGGAATGCCGAGCACCGAGATCACCGAGCCGTTGAGGATGATCGAGGCATTGTCGTTGAGATAAGGCAGCGCCGACTGCACGGTGAAGAACACGCCGGTGAGGTTGGTGCTGATGACCTTCTCGAATATTTCGAGCGTCGCCGACCCCAGCGGCGTGCCGCCGGGAATGCCGGCATTGGCGAACACGATGTCGAACTTGCCGAACTTTTCGGCGCCCTGCTTGATCGCGGCGTCCGTTGCGCCGATGTCGGTAGCGTCGGCAACGAGCGCAAGCGCGTTCGGGCCGAGCTCCTTGGCCGCAGAAGCCAGCGTCTCCTTGTTGCGCCCGGTGATCACCACCTTGGCGCCCTCGGCCACGAACAGCTTTGCCGTCGCAAGTCCGATGCCGCCGTTGCCGCCCGTAATCAATGCCGTCTTGTCCTTCAGTCTCACACTCGCCTCCAGTGGTTTCATATTGAAACTAGATTGCCATCTAGGGCATTTGGTTTTATGATGCAACCGCACAAGCCCGTGATCGGCGCCGAAATCGGGCGCGACAGGACGACAGACGATGGTGAAACGAACCAGCTTCGAGGGGGATTCTTGCCCGATCGCACGGTCGCTGGAGGCGATCGGCGACTGGTGGTCGCTGCTGATCATCCGCGAGGCGCTGTTCGGCGTCCGCCGCTTCGGCGAGTTTCAGAGCAAGCTCGGCATGGCCAGGAACATCTTGTCGGCCCGCCTGCGATCACTCGTGGACCACGGCATTCTCACCACCGCCCCAGCCTCCGACGGCAGCGCTTATCAAGAATACGTGCTGACGCCGAAGGGCCGCGGCACCTTCCCCGTGCTGGTCGCGCTGCGGCAATGGAGCGAGGAATTCGACGACCATCCCGAGGAGATCGCGACCATTCTGGTCGACCGCGAGAAAGGCCGCCCGGTGAAGAAGCTCGAAATGCGCGCCGAAGACGGCCGGCTGCTCAACCCCGCGGACACGATGCTGAAGCCCCGACCGCCGCCGCGGCGGCGCTCGGCGTGACCAGAGTCTTTCCGCGGAGGCAGTCTGGATTGCTTCGCCGCGCCCGCAATGCCGACGCGGAAGCACTTGTACAAAATACAGCCAGCATCGAAGATGGCTCGATACTGCAAAGCGGCGCCATCCATGCCCCTGCTCGCGATCGTCTATTTCTCCATCACCGGCACCACCGAGAAGCTGGCGCATGCCGTGGCGCGCGGAGCGGATGGCATCGCGGACGTCGCGCGTTGTCGCATCAGGAGCGACGACATCGCGTCAGGCCGCTTCCAGAATGAGAGCCTGCTCGAAGCGATTGACCACGCTAGCGCCGCTGCATTTGGCAGCCCGACATACATGGGCGGACCCGCAGCGCAATTCAAAGCCTTCGCAGACGCTTCAAGTGACCGCTGGAGTCAGCAGCGTTGGGCCAACAAGATCGCGGGCGGATTCACGACGGGCGCCTGCGCGAGCGGCGATCAACTGCACACGTTGACTTACTTTTCCATTCTGGCTGCGCAGCATGGCATGCTCTGGTGCGGACTGGATGTTCCGGGTGGGGAAGATCCGGGCGGCCGCAATCGCTTAGGCAGCCAGCTCGGCCTTGCGACACATTTGGTCGACGCCGTGTTGCCTGAGAGCGACCTCAGCACGGCCGAATATCTCGGCCAGCGATTGGCTCGGATGGTCGCCCGCAACGGCTGACTGCACCGTCATTGCGAGGACCGGCAGTGAACCCTCACGACAGCTTGCGCTTGCTCCGCAGCCGCAAGTGCTCGTCGGCTTCCAGCCTGGTCATGCCCAATAGATAATGCAGCACGTCGAGCTTGTGGCGCTCGGCCAGCTTGCGCAATGCGCCGGCCTGCTCGGCGATGAAGGCGACTGCCTCATCGACGCCGCCCTCCTCCGGTTCCTCATTGCGCGAGCGCCCCGGCGCGCGCGATGCGGCACGCGCCCGTTTCTTTCCTGGCTTAGCCACCGGACCCAACCCCGAATCCATACCCCGGAGGAACTCTACGCCGATAGCGAGCACAACTCCAGGGTGGTATTTTACAACTTTCTCGATATGAAACTTCTCCCACCCGGAGCGCCTTCAGCGCCCCTCGATTTGACAGGGACCGCCTCACCACCCATGTTCGGGACGAAACGGCCGACCCGAATCTCGTCGAATTCGGCCCAAGATTTCCCCGTAAGTTACTGGAACTACATGAATATCGTCATTGTGGAGTCGCCGGCGAAAGCCAAGACGATCAACAAATATCTGGGCTCGTCCTACGAGGTTCTGGCCTCATTCGGCCATGTCCGCGATCTCCCGGCGAAGAACGGCTCCGTCGATCCCGACGCCAATTTCAAGATGATCTGGGAGGTCGACCCCAAGGCCGCCGGCCGGCTCAACGACATCGCCAAATCCCTGAAGGGCGCCGACCGTCTGATTCTGGCGACCGACCCTGATCGCGAGGGCGAGGCCATCTCGTGGCACGTGCTGGAGGTGATGAAGGAGAAGCGCGCGCTGAAGGATCAGAAGATCGAGCGCGTGGTGTTCAACGCCATCACCAAGCAGGCCGTCACGGACGCGATGAAGCACCCGCGCCAGATCGACGGCGCGCTGGTCGACGCCTATATGGCGCGCCGTGCGCTGGACTATCTGGTCGGCTTCACGCTCTCCCCTGTGTTGTGGCGCAAGCTGCCGGGCGCCCGCTCGGCCGGCCGTGTGCAGTCGGTGGCGCTGCGCCTCGTCTGCGACCGCGAGCTCGAGATCGAAAAATTCGTGCCGCGCGAATACTGGTCGCTGATCGCGACCCTGCTCACCCCGCGCGGCGATGCCTTCGAGGCGCGCCTCGTCGGCGCCGACGGCAAGAAGATCCAGCGCCTCGACATCGGCACTGGTGCAGAGGCCGAAGACTTCAAGAAGGCGCTGGAACTGGCGACCTACGCCGTCACCGCGGTCGATGCGAAACCCGCTCGGCGCAACCCGCAGGCGCCCTTCACCACCTCGACGCTGCAGCAGGAAGCCAGCCGCAAATACGGCTTTGCGCCGGCGCACACCATGCGCATCGCCCAGCGTCTCTATGAGGGTATCGACATCGGCGGCGAGACCACCGGACTCATTACTTATATGCGGACCGACGGTGTGCAGATCGATCCGTCCGCGATCACCCAGGCGCGCAAGGTGATCGGCGAGGATTACGGCAACGCCTATGTGCCGGATGCGCCGCGCCAGTACCAGGCCAAGGCCAAGAACGCGCAGGAAGCGCACGAGGCGATCCGCCCGACCGACCTCTCCCGCCGCCCCGACAGCATGAGCCGCAAGCTCGATGCCGATCAGGCCAGGCTCTACGAGCTGATCTGGAAGCGCACCATCGCGAGCCAGATGGAATCGGCCGAGCTCGAGCGCACCACGGTCGACATCACCGCGAAGGCCGGCCCCCGCACGCTGGAGCTGCGCGCGACCGGCCAGGTCGTCAAGTTCGACGGTTTTCTCGCGCTGTACCAGGAAGGCCGCGACGACGAGGAGGACGAGGATTCGCGCCGCCTGCCGGCGATGAGCCCGAACGACGCGCTCAAGCGGCAGTCGCTCGCCGTCACCCAGCATTTCACCGAGCCGCCGCCGCGCTTCTCGGAGGCCTCGCTGGTCAAGCGCATGGAAGAGCTCGGCATCGGCCGGCCCTCGACCTATGCCTCGATCCTCCAGGTCCTCAAGGACCGCGGCTACGTCAAGCTGGAGAAGAAACGCCTGCATGGCGAGGACAAGGGACGCGTCGTCGTCGCGTTCCTGGAGAGCTTCTTTGCCCGGTACGTCGAATACGACTTCACCGCGAACCTGGAAGAGCAGCTCGACCGCATCTCCAACAACGAGATCTCCTGGCAGCAGGTGCTGAAGGACTTCTGGCGCGACTTCATCGGCGCCGTTGACGACATCAAGGATCTGCGCGTTGCCCAGGTGCTCGACGTGCTCGACGACATGCTGGGCCAGCACATCTATCCGCCCCGCGCCGATGGCGGCGATATCAGACAGTGCCCGAGCTGCGGCACCGGCCGCCTGAATCTCAAGGCCGGCAAGTTCGGCGCCTTCGTCGGCTGCTCGAACTATCCGGAGTGCCGCTACACCCGTCAGCTCGCCGCCGACGGCGAAGCCACCGCCGACCGTTCGCTCGGCCAGGACCCCGATACGGGGCGCGATGTCTGGGTCAAGGCCGGCCGCTTCGGCCCCTACATCCAGCTCGGCGAGCAGAAGGACTATGAGGAAGGCGAGAAGCCGAAGCGCGCGGGCATTCCGAAGGGCACCTCCCCCGGCGATGTCGATCTCGAGCTTGCACTCAAACTGCTGTCGCTGCCGCGCGAAATCGGCAAGCACCCGGAGACCGGTCAGCCGATCACGGCCGGCCTCGGCCGCTTCGGGCCGTTCGTGAAGCACGAGAAGACCTATGCGAGCCTCGAGAGCGGCGACGAGGTGTTCGACATCGGCCTCAACCGCGCGGTCACGCTGATCGCCGAGAAGGTCGCCAAGGGCCCGAGCCGGCGCTTCGGCGCCGATCCCGGCAAGGCGATCGGCGATCATCCCACCCTCGGCACCATCACCGTGAAGAGCGGCCGTTACGGCGCCTATGTCACCGCAGGCGGCGTCAACGCGACGATCCCCGCCGAGTTCGAAAAGGACGCCATCACACTGCCGCAGGCGATCGCGCTGATCGATGAGCGCGCGGCCAAGGGCGGCGGCAAGCCCAAGACCGCTAAGACGGCGAAGAAGGCCGCGAAGCCGGCCAAGGCCAAGAAGACTGCGGAGAAGGCTGCGGACGGCGAGGACGCAACGCCGAAGAAGAAACTGGCCGCGAAGAAAGCCGCGCCCAAAACCAAATCCGAATCCACCAGCAAGGCGCGCGCCGCCGTGTCGTCGACGGCAAAGACGTCGCCGACCAAGGCCGCCGCCACCAAAGCTCCGGCCAAGAAGAGTGCCGGCAAGACTTAGATCAAGAGTTAGAGGTTAAGTGAAACGCAAGCATGACCATGGCTTTCCCGACCGGCAAGCCATCGTCGCCTTCATCAAGGCAAATCAAGGAAACGTCGGCACCCGCGAAATTGCGCGCGAGTTCGGCCTGAAGAACGCCGATCGCGTCGAGCTCAAGCGCATGCTGCGCGAGCTCGCCGACGACGGGATCATCAAGAAAAAGCGCCACAAGGTATCCGAGCCGGATGCGCTGCCGCCGACGCTGCTCGCCGACATCACCGGCCGCGACAGCGATGGCGAGCTGATCGCCTCCCCCGCCGAATGGGACGAGGTCGAGAGCGGCGAGCCGCCAAAAATCATCGTCGAGATGCCGCGCCGGCCGAAGCCCGGCACCGCCGCCGGCGTCGGCGACCGCGCCCTGCTGCGGATCGAGCCGAGCGGCGAGACCGAAGGCCCGGCCTATCGCGGCCGCATCATCAAGGTCATCGACAAGGCCAAGAGCCGCATCCTCGGCGTCTTCCGCGAGCTTCCCGAAGGCGGCGGGCGCCTCGTCCCCGTCGACAAGAAGTTCGCCGACCGCGAGCTGAACATCGCGAAGACCGACACATCAGGCGCGCAGGACGGCGACCTCGTCAGCGTCGATATTGTCCGCTCGCGCGGCTTCGGGCTTGCCTCCGGCCGGGTGAAAGAGAAGCTCGGCTCGGTCAAATCCGAAAAGGCGATCAGCCTGATCGCGATCTACGCCCACGACATTCCCTTGCAATTCTCCGCCGCCGCCGAGCGCGAGGCGGAAGCGGCCGAGCCCGCCAATTTGAAGGGCCGCGAGGACTGGCGCGACGTCCCGCTCGTCACCATCGATCCGCCCGATGCGAAAGATCACGACGACGCGGTGCATGCGCAAGCCGACGACGATCCCAACAACAAGGGCGGCTTCATCGTCAATGTCGCCATTGCCGACGTCAGCTTCTACGTCCGCCCGGGCTCGGCGCTCGACCGCGATGCGCAAGACCGCGGCAACTCGGTCTATTTCCCCGACCGCGTCGTGCCGATGCTGCCCGAGCGCATCTCCAACAATCTCTGCTCGCTGGTGCCGGGCGAGCCGCGCGGCGCGCTCGCGGTGCGCATGGTGCTCGGCCCTGACGGGCGCAAGCGCTCGCACAGTTTTCATCGCATCCTGATGCGCTCGGCGGCGAAGCTGAGTTACGCGCAGGCGCAGGCCGCGATCGACGGCCGGCCCGACGACACCACCGGCCCGCTGCTCGATCCGATCCTGAGGCCGCTCTATGCCGCCTATGCCTGCGCCAAGCGCGCCCGCGACGACCGCGATCCGCTCAATCTCGATCTGCCCGAGCGCAAGATCCTCCTGAAGAGCGACGGCACGGTCGATCGCGTCGTGGTCCCCGAGCGTCTCGATGCCCACAAGCTGATCGAGGAGTTCATGATCCTCGCCAACGTCGCGGCGGCGGAAATGCTGGAGAAGAAATCGCTGCCGCTGATCTACCGCGTGCATGATGAACCGACACTGGAGAAGGTCCACGCGCTCGCGGAATTCCTGGAAACGCTCGACGTTCCCTTCGCCAAAACAGGCGCGCTGCGCCCGACGCTGTTCAACCGCGTGCTCGCCCAGCTCGAAGGCCATGACTACTATCCACTGGTCAGCGAGGTGGTGCTGCGCGCCCAGGCGCAGGCGGAATATTCCTCCGAGAATTACGGGCATTTCGGCCTGAATTTGCGCCGCTACGCGCATTTCACCTCACCGATCCGCCGCTATGCTGACCTCGTCGTGCACCGCGCGCTGGTCCGCGCCCTTGGCCTCGGCGAAGGCGCGCTGCCCGACAGCGAGACGCCGGAAACCCTGAGCGAAGTCGCCGCACATATTTCGCTGACCGAACGGCGCGCGATGAAGGCAGAGCGCGAGACCGTCGACCGGCTGATCGCCCATCACCTCGCCGACCGTATCGGCGCCAGTTTTCAGGGCCGCGTCTCCGGCGTTACCCGCGCCGGCCTGTTCGTCAAGCTCTCAGAGACCGGCGCCGACGGCCTGATCCCGATCCGATCTCTCGGCACGGAATATTTCAACTATGACGAGGGCCGCCACGCGCTGGTCGGCACCCGCAGCAGCACCATGTATCAGCTCGGGGACGTCGTCGACGTCCGTCTGATCGAGGCGGCTCCCATCGCAGGCGCACTCCGCTTCGAGCTACTCTCGTCGGACAGCGAGAGGTCCCCGCGCGAACGCCGGCCGTTCCGCGCCCAGCGCAAATCGTCCAAGGCGCAGCCCGGCCGCAGCCCGGAGAGAAAACGCAAGCCGGAGAAGCAAAAGTCCGGCAAGGGCAAGAAGCAGAGAAAGAACAAAGGCAAAAGCAAGGGACAGAAGGGCAAGGCGTGGTGACGATGAGCATGGCCCCAAAAATCTGGATGCGCGAGACCGGCCTCATCGAGAAGCGCGACGTCTGGACCGCGATGAAGCGGGGCCTTCGCGGCCGTTGCCCACGCTGCGGCGAGGGAAAACTGTTCCGCGCTTTCCTGAAAACGGCGGACAATTGCTCGAACTGCGGCCTCGACTTCACGCCACACCGCGCCGACGACCTGCCGGCCTATCTCGTGATCGTCATCGTCGGCCACTTCACTGTGCCGGCCATCCTCTGGATCGAGACCAATTACACGACGCCGATCTGGCTCACCTTCGCGGCCTATCTCCCGTTTACCTTCTTCGCCTCGCTCGGGCTGCTGCAGCCTGTGAAAGGAGCCGTTGTCGGCTTGCAATGGGCTCTGCGCATGCACGGGTTTGACGAGACCCCGCCGGATGGTATTCCGCCTGTGTAAGCAATAAGCAAAAAAGGTCTGGGTGAGGACATGACGGATATTTCGCAAGCAGAAGAAAAGGCCAGGATTCACGAGGGCAAGGAAGCGGACCACCACCCCTACGTCCGCCCGAAGGATGCCGCGACACTGATCCTGGTCGACCGCAGCGGCGCGATTCCGAAAGTTCTCGTCGGCAAGCGCCACGACAAGGTGGTGTTCATGCCCGGAAAGTTCGTCTTCCCCGGCGGCCGCGTCGACAAGGACGATTATCGCGTGCCGTGCGCCGCGCCCATCACCGCCGAGCTGGAAGCCAATCTCGCCAAGGGCAGCCCGAAAACACCGGCCTCACGCGCAAAGTCGCTGGCGATCGCCGCGATCCGCGAAGCCTGCGAGGAGACCGGCCTCTGCCTCGGGCGCAAGGCGGAAGGCAAGGCAAAGCTCGACGGCGCTTGGAAGCCGTTCGCCGATGCGGGCCTGCTGCCCGACCCATCCAGCCTGTTCCTGATCGCCCGCGCGATCACCCCGCCCGGCCGCGTCAAACGCTTCGACACACGCTTCTTTACCGCCGATGCCTCCGCGATCACCCACCGCGTCGAGGGCGTGATCCATGCCGATGCGGAGCTGGTCGAACTGGTCTGGGTCGAGCTCGGCTCAAAGCCGCTCGCCGATCTGCATCCAATGACGCGCAACGTCCTCAACGAGCTCGACACCCGCCTTGCAACAGGGCCGCTGCGCCACGACGCGCCGGTGCCCTTCTTCCATTTCTACGGCGGCAAGATGCAGAAGGATATCTTGAGCTGATCGGCGCGCGGCCCCAGTCCCTCCCCGTCATTCCGGGGCGCGCGTAGCGCGAACCCGGAATCCATCCCGCGTCAATCTCTGCTGCTCGATGGGATTCCGGGCTCGCCGCTCCGCGGCGCCTCGGAATGACGGGATTGTGCTGAGCAGGCATCGAAAAACAAAAAAATGTTCCTACGCGTCCCAATGGCAGAGTTCCCACTCGCACCTATGTCTTTCCGAACGACACCCGGAACGGACACCGCGCGATGGCACAACGGCAACTCAAGCTTGGCGCGTTCATGCGCCCGATCTCGATCCACACCGGCGCTTGGCGCTATCCCGGGGCCTGGCCCGACGCCAATTTCAATTTCAGTCACATCAAGCAGCTGATCCAGAAGCTCGAGGCCGGCAAGTTCGATGCCTTCTTCATGGCCGATCATCTGGCCGTGCTGAACATGCCGATCAATGCGCTCAAGCGCAGCCACACTGTGACCTCGTTCGAGCCGTTCACGCTGCTGTCGGCGCTCTCGGCCGTCACTGAACGCATCGGCCTGATCGCGACGGGGTCGACCACATTCGATGAGCCCTATCACGTCGCGCGCCGCTTCGCCTCGCTCGACCATCTCAGCGGTGGCCGCGCCGGCTGGAACATCGTCACCACTTCGAACCCGGATGCCGCGCTCAACTTCGGTCTCGATGATCACATGGAGCATGCCGAGCGCTACAAGCGCGCCCGCGAGTTCTACGATGTCGTCACTGGCCTGTGGGATTCCTTCGCCGACGATGCTTTTGTGCGCGACGTCGAGAGCGGACTGTTCTTCGAGCCATCGAAGATGCACACGCTCGACCACAACGGCAAATATTTTAGGGTGCGCGGACCCCTCAACATCGCCCGCCCCGTGCAGGGCTGGCCGGTGATCGTGCAGGCCGGCGCCTCCGAGGACGGCAAGCAGCTCGCGGCCGAGACCGCGGAAGCCGTCTTCACCGGCGGCGGCAGCCTCGCCGACGGACAAAAGCTCTATGCCGACATCAAGGGCCGCATGGAAAAGGTCGGCCGCGATCCTGAAAACCTCAAGATCCTGCCCGGCGCCTTCGTCGTGGTCGGCGACAGTGTCGACGAGGCCCGAGAGAAGCGCGCTTTGCTCGACAGCCGCGTGCATTACGACAGCGCCATCGCCTCACTCTCGGTCATTCTCGGCACCGATGCGTCCGGCTTTGATCCGGACGGGCCGCTGCCGGAGATCCCCGAGACCAACGCCAGCAAGAGCGGCCGCCAGCGCATGGTCGACCTCGCCGCCCGCGAAAAACTCACCGTGCGCCAGCTCGCGCAGCGCGTCGGCGGCTATGGCGGGCTGTCCTTCGTCGGCACCGCGAAAACCATTGCCGACCAGATGGAGGAATGGCTGGTCGGGCGCGGCTCCGACGGCTTCAACATCATGTTCCCGTTCCTGCCGGCGGGCCTCGACGATTTCGTCGACAAGGTCGTCCCGGAGCTGCAGCGGCGCGGGATTTTCCGCAAAGAGTATGAAGGGGCCACTTTGAGGGAGAATCTGGGCCTGCCGCGGCCGAAAAACCGTTTTTTCGAGGAATGAAAAGGACCGATCTGGGTGGTTTTCCGACCCTCAAACCTTGACATCAGGCAGTTTCTGGCTAGGTTGCCGGCCAACGCGGGCCGTTGGGCCGGCTCCAGATTCCCTTCATTTTTGAGGTCCTGAACATGGCCAAAGCGGTCACCATCAAGGTCAAGCTCGTGTCCTCGGCTGACACCGGCTTCTACTATGTCGCCAAGAAGAATTCGCGCACCATGACCGACAAGCTGGTCAAGAAGAAGTACGATCCGGTCGCGCGCAAGCACGTCGAATTCCGCGAAGCCAAGATCAAGTAAGAAGATCAAGATCAAGTAAGAAGATCAAGTAAGATCGGCGCAGCGTCGAAGCGTTTTGCGGGGCCCTTTTCGGGCCCCGTTTTATTTTGCTCCCTCAGCCCTGGACGCGCTGCGGCGGAAGCAGGGCTGACTCAGGCCTGCTCCTTCCGGCCGCCATGCAAATGGCGCGTTTATAGGCAGACGCCACATCAACCACCGGTTGTTCAACCCGCAGTGTATGTTACCGTGCACTGACCGGGAGGGCATTTCCGGCCCGGATTGGGAAGGACATGGTCATGAGATTACCATTAAGCCTTGTCGTGCCTTCAACCATCGCTGCCCTGTCAGCCGTCTTGCTGGGCGGCCCCGCCGCGTCGCAAATCCCGACAGGCTCCGCCGCCACGATTCCCCCAGTCACGGTCGACGCGCCGAAGCAGGCGGCAAGGCCGCATAGGCAGGAGCCCGCGGCAACCGCCGGGCCGTCATCGCGCCGGACTGCGTCAACGGTGCGAACCTCGTCCGGAGTCGCACGGACGCCTTCATATGCGCCGGGTTCAGTGATGGGGAGGATTGCCAGGCTGGAGAAATCCGCCAGCAGCTGCAACGGTGGCTGTGCATCAAGCTTCCGGCACGGCAACGAGCCCTGGATCGGATGCAGCGAGTCGGGCGGAAACATAGACTATGGACCTTTCTCGCCGACCTGCCGAGACACCATCACCCATAACTCCTACATGGGTTGCGTCGAGACGAAGGTGTTCCTGGGCGAGAATCGAAACAAGGCCCACTGGTTTTGCAGCAGCCTGGCCGCCGGCAACAGGTTCAAGGTCGCCGACCTCAAGCGGCCAGCACGTCGCTAGGCCAGACCCGCCGCGGGTTGCTGCAAGCGCGTCGAATTTCCGCGAAGCCAACATCGAGTAGAAGATCAAGTAAGATCGGCGCAGCGTTGAAGCGTTTTGCGGGGCCCTTCTCGGGCCCCGTTTTGCTTCGGACCAAAACGTCCGCGCTAGTTTGACGGGGCCTTGCGGCCCCGTTTCATTTCATGCGCCATCCTCCGCACGACGGCAAAGCCGTCGTCCCTGGAGGTGCGAGTAGCGCGGTGCATTTGCACCGCGCGGCGAGCGATCTCACGCCGCTTTCACCAGCACGTCAGTCAACCAATCCGGCTCGGCGATCATGACTGAGTGGCCCGACGTCGTGTTTTCGAGGACGGTCCAGGAATTGTCGGACTTGCACTCCCCTGCGGCTTTGTCCAACGCGGCTAACTGGAATTTGGGCAGGCGGATGTAGGTCTTCTTAGCGACGTTTTCCCGGGCTCCCGACAGCTTGACCGGTTGCAGCCATGTGCCAATCGGTTGTGGGGTGACTTTCGACAGAACCCAAGCAACGTCTTTGGGGTCGCTAAAGGCCGTTGGAGGCAGTGCTTTGGAGCCGGACGACTGATCGCGCCCTCCTCGATCGCGAAGGGGACCAGGTCTCGGAATGACTGGCCATCGGCGGGCTTGATTGCGTCCACCCAGACGATGGACGACACACGATTTCCGATGCGCTCGAGCGCGCCCGACGCGGGACATCCGGCGTATGAATGGGCAACGAGGCAGATGTTTGCGAGATCTTCCCATTCGACGAGATTTGCTATGTCCGCGATGCCGGCTGGCGTTCGTGACCTAACGCACACAGCCTGGGGGTCCGCATAGGGTATTATCACCTCCTATTCTCGAAGGAGAGGAGACTACGATGTCGGATTTGCGAACACAGATCGCCGCATCCCTCTTTCAAGAGGCGCCTGGCGGATACGTGTACCGCGAGCCCTATGGTTGGCCCTTCAAACGCGCTCCGCATTATCTGGTCACCGAGGATCAGAAACTCGCGATTGTTGACGTCGTCGTGCCGCGACGGCCGATACTTTGGCAAGTGGCACTTTGGAGTACGCTCTGCCTGTTCGTCGCCATCGATTGTGTCGCTCTCTGGCTATCCACCGGTCACGCTACGCCGACCGGACTGGACTTTTTTGCCATCCTCGTTCTCACGGCAGCGCAGGTCGTTGCCGCGCTCGCAATCCTGTTTTGGTGGAAGCGGCGCCGGTTGGCACCGCTAATTGCGACGCTGACCCCCACTGACCTCCAAATCACGCAGAGCGACATGCGCAAGGCGGCTACCGACGCAATGTCCGGCAAACAACTCATGTTTGCGGGGGTGGCCAGTGTATTCGCCTCCGTCTCGATGCTGATCAACGGCGGCCTTCAACTCGCATGGCACCACCCAATCTGTTTGCTGTGGATCGCATGCGGCATGGTCTTCGCACGCTGTGCCTGGTTCTACCTGAGGCAGCTTGTCATTCGAGCGGAGGCGGCCTGACACTCGGTATCTCAGATTGATTGGATTTGTCGACAAGGACGAGGAGAAGTCGGCACCCCGCCTACGCCGCTCTCAGCACCGGCGGCGCCGTCGGCCTGATCAGCGCGAACGCGATCTGGACGATGCCCGCGGCAAGCCCCACCGCCACGCCGATCCGCCAGGCCATATTGTAGGAGCCGAGCGCGTCGTAGATCAGGCCGCCGCCATAGGCGCCGACGAAGCTGCCGACCTGGTGGCTCATGAAGGCGAGGCCCTGGATCATCGCCTGCCATTGCAGGCCGAACATCTCGGCCACGGCGCCTGCGACCAGCGGCCCGACGCCGAGCCAGAGGAAACCCATCAGCGCGCCGAACAGCAGGGTCGAGGCCTCCGACGGCGGCAGCATGAAATACCAGGCGAGCACCAGCGAACGCACGACGTAGATGCCCCCGAGCAGCGCGAGCTTGTTCCAGCGCTGGCCGGCCCAGCCGAAGAACAGCGATCCCAGCACGTTGAAACCGCCGATCACGCCCAGCGTCTTCGCGCTCAGCATCGGGTCCATGCCGCAGATCTGCAAATAGGATGGCAGGTGCGTGGTGATGAAGACGAGCTGCATGCCGCAGACGAAATAGGCCGCGGTCATCACCGAAAATGACACGTTGCCGAACGCCGTGGCGGTCGCAGTCGCGGCCGACACATTGCCGATCCCGCTCGTCTTCGGCAGCGGGATGCGGTCGATCCGGCCAGCAAACCACGCCGCCGGCAGCATCAGCAGCGACAGCACGACGAAGCCGCCGAGGCCGAAGCGCCAGCCATAGTCCTCGGCGAGCACCTGCCCGATCGGCGCCGACAACAGCGCGCCGAGCGAGCCTGCGGCCGAGACCATGCCGAGCACGGTCGAGCGCACGCTCTCGGGCGCGGCACGCGCCGCAACCGACATCGCCATCGCGGCCGCCGTGCAGGCGAGCGAGGTGCCGATCAGCACCCCTGCCCCGATCATCACCGAGACCATGCCCTGCGCACCCACCATCAGCGCGAGTCCCGCGATATAGAGCAGTGCGCCGGCCATCATGATGGTGCGAAAGCCGTAGCGCACCGTCAGCGCGCCGGCGAGCGGCTGGAGGAAGCCCCAGGCGAGGTTCTGCACGGCAATCGCGAGCGTGAAGTCGGAGACGGAGATGCCGACATCATGGGTCAGCGGCTGCATGAAGATGCCGAGCGACTGCCGCAGACCCATGCTCAGCGTCAGCATCAGCGAGGCGCCGATCAGGATCGGCAGCGTCGGGCGAAGCGCTTGCAGCAGCGGCATGGTGGTTCTCCCTTTTCTTGTCGTCGCCGGCTTGATTACACAGGTCTGTGTAATTAGGATGGAGCGAGATCGGCTTGTCAAGGACATTGTAAACAGGTCTGTGTAATGGCTGCCCCTGCAAAATCGGATACGAAGGCAGACATGAAGGAGCGGATCCTGAAAACCGCCGACCGGCTGTTCTATCTTGAGGGCATCCGCGCCATCGGCGTGGACACCATCGCGGCCGAGATCGGCATCTCCAAGCGCACGCTCTACAACCACTTCCCGTCCAAGGACGCGCTGATCGCGGCCTATCTGGAACGCCGTTTCGTGCAGCCGCCGCCGTCAGCGCCGGCGCCATCCGCCCAGACCGCGGTGGCGCAGATCCTCGCCACCTTCGATTCGCTGGAGCGGCGCTTCGCCGCGAAGGACTTTCGCGGCTGCCCGTTCGTGAACGCGGTCGCGGAAGTCGGCAACCATGACCGCGCGGTGAAGAAGATCGCCATCGCCTTCAAGGAAAGCCGCCGCGTCTGGTTTCGCGAGCGGCTGAACGAGCTCGGCGTTGCGGAGGCGGATGCGCTCGCCACCCAGCTCGTGCTGCTGGTCGACGGCTCCATCGCACAGGACCTCGTCCGCGACGATCCCGCGATGGCGCGCGCGGCAAAGGAAGCGGCGAAGGTGTTGTTGCGGAATGCGGGTGTGGATGTGGGCGGTGATGCGAAGCCGATGGCATCAGACAAGGGCACGTCACAGTAGCGGCGGTCGCTGCATCATTCGGTGTCATCACCCGCGAAGGCGGGTGATCCAGTATTTCAGAGACAGTCGTGATTGATCCGAGACGCCGCGGCGTACTGGATTCCCCGCCTTCGCGGGGAATGACAGTTGAGCTTGTGGAGACACCGACGACGCCTGACCACACATCAGCAACAAGTCGTGACCCTACCAATATGCTCCTGTTTTGCCCGACGGGTCAAAATGGCGCCGCTGCCCGCGCAAGCCTTCTTACTACCCCGCAAGTCATTGATCCGACTAGCGCCGGCTACTGTGCATGGGGTTGTTTTCGCAACTTTTGTGCAAGCGGCCTTCACGCCGCCTGCGACACCACGCGATTGCGGCCGTCGTGCTTGGCCCGATACAGCGCGGTGTCGGCGCGCTTGAGGACGTCGGCGACCGCCTCGCCCTTCTGCTCCAGCGTGGTCAGACCGATCGAGATCGTGACCTCGATGCGCTTGGTCCCCTTGTGGACGGCGAACGCTTCGCCCGCGATCGAGCGGCGCAGGCGCTCGGCGACCATGCCGGCGACGTGCAGATCGGTCTCCGGCATCACGATGACGAACTCCTCGCCGCCATAGCGGCAGGCAAGGTCGATGCCGCGGATCGACTTGCGCACGCGCACCGCGAATTCACGCAACACGTCGTCGCCGGCGTCGTGGCCGTAATTGTCGTTGATCGACTTGAAATAGTCGATGTCCAGAATCATCAGCGCGAGCGGCTTGCCGCGGGTCGCGGCCTGCTCGGCTAGCGTCGCCAGATGGCTCTCCATGTAGCGGCGGTTGTGCAGGCCGGTGAGCGCATCGGTGATCGCCATCTCGATCGAGTTCTGCACGTTGTCGCGCAGATGATCGGTGTAGCGGCGGCGGCGGATCTGGGTGCGGGCGCGGGCCAGCAGTTCGATCCTATCAATCGGGCGCAGCAGATAGTCGTTGACGCCGATCTCGAGGCCGCGCAGCAGCCGCGTTGAGTTCTCGGGATCGGCGATCGCCAGGATCGGCACGTGGCGCGTGCGCTCCAGCGAGCGCGCCTGGCTGCAGAGCCTGAGGCCGTCGAAATTGCTGAGGTCGAGCGAGACGATCAGGAGGTCGTAATTGCCTTCGGCGGCGTGGAACAGCGCCTCTGTGGGGTTCGGCTCGACATCGATGGTGTGCTCGGCGGCGAGGATCGTCGCCAGCCGCTCATGGGAGGATTGGCGGTCGTCGACCAAGAGGATGCGGCCGCCCTTGCCGGTGTCGGCGACGGCGCTGCGCTCGGGCGCCTGCATGCCGATCTCGAGCGAGGTGATGGCGCGCATGCGCAGCTCATCGGTCATCATCTTCAGCCGCGTCAGCGAGCGCACGCGCGCGATCAGCACGATGTCCGAGACGGGTTTGGTGAGGAAATCATCGGCGCCGGCCTCCAGCCCGCGGTTGCGGTCAGCCGGGCTGTCGAGCGCGGTCACCATCACGACGGGAATGTGGTGGGTCGCCGGATCGGTCTTGAGGCGGCGGCAGACCTCGAAGCCGTCCATGTCGGGCATCATGACGTCGAGCAGGATGATGTCGCATTCGGCGCGGCGGCAGATCGCCAGCGCCTCGGTGCCATTCGAGGCGGTCATCACGTCGAAATATTCGGCCGAGAGGCGGGCCTCCAGCAGCTTCACGTTGGCAGGAACGTCATCGACGACCAGGATACGCGCGGACACTGTGAACTCACTTCCTATCCGATAAAACGCCGGACCGTCTCAATGAATTTGCCGACCGAGATCGGCTTGGACAAATAGGCTTCGCAGCCGCCTTCACGGATGCGCTCTTCGTCGCCCTTCATCGCGAAGGCCGTGACCGCGACGACGGGAATGGCGCGCAGCTCCGGATCGTCCTTGATCCAGCGCGTCACCTCGAGGCCCGAGACCTGGGGCAATTGGATATCCATCAGCACGAGGTCGGGCCGCATCTTGCGGACGAGGTCGAGCGCCTCGTAGCCGTTGCTGGTGCCGGAGGTCTGGTAGCCGTGCGCCTCCAACAGGTCGCGGAAGAGCTTCATGTTGAGCTCGTTGTCTTCCACGATCAGGACGGTCTTAGCCATCCCGCCCTCCTGTTGGTCCGAAAGACCGGTGCATGTGACGCCTCAGGCGCCTCTCGCCGGCGCTTCGAAAACTGGATTCAAACTAGCCTCAGATTCGCTCTAGTTTCGTTAAACCCGAGGGCCCATTTTCTGCGACGTGGTTTCCAGTTGTTTGTTCCGGGGCGGCAAGACCTCAAGGCTGAGACTCAGTGCCAAGACTCGGGCATGATCCAAAGTAGACACCGAAAGTTAACGGAAAGGCAAACTGCGCCCTTGAAAAAGCCTGTTCACAACCCCCGGGAAGTCGCTGAAATCGTTGCGATTCAGGCGCTGTCCTTCGTCGCGGGCGAGCCCGAGCGGCTGGGCCTGTTCCTGGCCGAGACAGGCGTCGGTCCGGAGACCCTGCGCAACGCCGCCTCGGACCCCAATTTTCTCCTCAGCGTGCTCGATTTCGTGCTGCGCGATGACGAGACCGTGAAGGCCTTCGCCAAGACCGCGGAACTGCACCCGACCAACGTTGCCGCGGCGCGGCAGGTGCTGGGCGACGCGCTCGGCGACCGCAATTGGGAGCGCGACGTACCGTGACCGCGCCTGAAACGGCCGGGTCCCGCTGCTTCTGCCGGGATTGTCTGGCCGATCTGGATATGGGCGTGCGGCGCTGTTCCGCCTGCGGTTCCCCCCGGCTCGTCCGCCACCGCGCGCTCGCGAGCCTGACCATCGCTCATATCGATTGCGACGCTTTCTATGCGACGGTCGAGAAGCGCGACAACCCTGAGATCGCCGACAAGCCGGTCATCATCGGCGGGGGAAAACGCGGTGTGGTGTCGGCCGCATGCTACATCGCTCGCACCTATGGGGTCCGCTCGGCGATGCCAATGTATAGGGCATTGGAAGCCTGCCCGCATGCGACCGTGATCCCGCCCGACATGGCGAAATATGTCCGGGTCGGGCGCGAGGTGCGCCAGGCGATGCAGGCGCTGACGCCGCTGGTCGAACCGCTCTCGATCGACGAGGCCTTCCTTGATCTCTCCGGCACCGAACGGGTGCACGGCATGCTGCCGGCCAAGGTGCTGGCGCGCTTTGCCCGCAGCGTCGAACGCGATGTCGGCATCACCGTTTCGGTTGGGCTGTCCTGCAACAAGTTTCTCGCCAAGATCGCTTCCGACCTCGACAAACCACGCGGCTTTGCGACGCTGGACCAGGAAGAGGCGCGCATGATGCTTGCAGAGAAGCCGGTCGGCTTCATCTTCGGCGTTGGACCTGCGACCCAGGAACGCCTGGTGCAGCGCGGCTTCCGCATCATCGCCGATCTGCAGAAGGCCGACGAAATCGAGATGATGCGGCAGTTTCCGAGCGACGGCCGCAGGCTATGGCGGCTCGCCCGCGGCATCGACGACCGCCGCGTCGAGCCTGACCGCGGCGCCAAGACGATTTCGAGCGAGACCACCTTCGAGACCGACATCCGCGATTTCGCAACGCTTGAGAAGATCCTGTGGCGCCTCTGCGAGAAGACCTCGTCGCGGCTGAAGAGCAGCGAGCTCGCCGGCTCGACCGTCACGCTGAAGCTGAAGACCTCCGATTTCCGCCAGCGCACGCGCTCGCAATCGATCACAGCCCCGACGCACCTCGCCGCAAAGATCTTCTCGATCTGCCGCGAGATGCTGGCGAAAGAGATCGACGGCACCGCCTTCCGCCTGATGGGCGCCGGCGTCAGCGCGCTGCGCGACGGCTCGCCCGCCGATGACACCGACATGCTCGACCGCCGCGCCGCCCATGCCGAGCGGGCCGTGGACAGTCTGCGCAAGAAGTTCGGCAGCGCGGCGGTGATCCGCGGGATTGCGTATAAGGGGCCGGAGAAGGCGGAGGAGTAATGGGAGGTGAACGCGATCTCGCCGCGTTGCTCAGACACATGGCGCCGGATCTGCGGCCGGGTATCTTCGTCTTCTCCACAATTTCGACACGCGAGAGTATCCCGACAGCGATCAGTGCGCTGCTGGCGTTTCGCGAACAGGAAGGTACGACGCTGGTGATCCTGCGCGAAGAGGCCGAAGCCGCAGGGCTACGCTACGCATTCCCCTCGCGCCTGATTACCTTGACGGTTCACTCGGCGCTCGATGCGGTGGGATTCCTGGCCGCGATCACGGCTCGCTTGGCCCAAGCCGGAATCAGCGTGAATGCGGTTTCGGCCTTCCACCATGACCATCTCTTCGTGCCCCTAGACAGGGCCGACGAGGCGATGGCCATCCTGCAAGAGATGTCCAGCGCAATGCGCGCCTAGCCCAGCTCAATCCGCGATTGCGATCGCCTCGATCTCGATCAACCACTCCGGCGCGGCGAGCGCGGAGACGCCGACGAGGGTCGAGGCCGGTGGCTCCATGCCTTCGAAGAAGGCCGAGCGGGCCTTGCCGATGATCGGGCGGAGCTCTGGCTTGTAATTCACAACGAACGTCGTGATCTTCACGATGTTGGCGTAGCTCGCCCCGGCCGCTTTCAGCGCATGGCCGAGATTCTGCATCACCTGCGTCGTTTGCGCGGCGATGTCCCCCTCGCCGACGATCCGTCCCTCCTCGTCCACCGACACCTGCCCGGAAATGTAGATGGTGCGGGCGCCGGAGGCGGTGACGACGTGGGAATAGGCCGGATTGTGATGCAGCCCGCTGGGGCGAAGATGATCGAGCTTGGGCATGAGGGCTCCCTGGCGTTTTGTTCGTTGGACGTGAGCCTAGCCGGATCGCCAGTCTGGAGCCAGCGGGAAGATGCGGCAGGCGGTCCGCCGTTATCTCTCCCGCATGCTCTCGTGCCGATAGCGCGCAAGCGGTGACAACAGATAGCTGATGATCGAGCGCGTCCCCGTCTTGATCTCGACGCTCACGGCCATGCCGGGTGAGAGATTGACATATTTGTCGTCGATCAGCATCCGGTCCTTCGCGGGAACTATCCGGGCCGAATAGACCAACTCCTGCCCCTTGGGCTCGCTGCTGTCCTGCTCGGTGCCCAGAGATCTGTCGCCATTCTTGTCCGCGGGCTTGTCGCGGGTGATGGCATCGTGCGACACGCTCGTGACCTTGCCGTCCACCAGCCCGTATCGGGTGAAATTGAAGGTATCGATCTTGATTGCCGCGTCCTGGCCGACCTCGATGAAACCGATGTCGCGGTTCGACACCATCGCCTCGATCTCCAGCCGGCTCTCCAGCGGCACGATCACCATCAACGACTGCGCGGGAGTGACGACGCCGCCGACCGTGTGGATCGCAAGCTGCTGGACGATGCCGTCGACCGACGCGGTCAGGCGCTGAAAGCTCCTCCGCTGCTCGGCCTTGACGACGTCCTGCATCAGGCCCGCGGCCTTCTGTTCGGCCTTGGCAAGGTCGTCGGACAGCGAACGCTGATATTCGGCCGTGGTTTTGGTCCCGGTCTCCCTGAGTGCAGCAAGGGCCGCATCGGCCTCCCTGGACCGGCTCCTTTGCACCACGAGCTCCTGCTGCTGACCGACCAGATCCTGGAACTCCTGGAGATAGAAGATCTTCGATCCCAGCTCCTTGTCGAACAGCTGCTTGCGCATGTCGACGCGCTGCTGGAGCAGCGGGATGGTCGCCTCAAGCTTGCCGATCGTTGCCGCGATCGTGGCCCGCTCGGCCTCCTTCTGCGCGACCTGGTGCTCGATCGAGGCCAGCTTGGCGGTCTGCTCGGCGGCCTGGCTCGCCAAAAATCGCCGTTGCACCTTCACAAGCTCGGCTGGAGCACCTTCGGGTGGATGGAAGTCGGCGACCGGATCGCCGCCGCCGGCGAGAGCCGCGCGCAACCGCGCGGTTTCCAGCTGCGCGCCCATGAGATCGCTCTTGAGGTGCCCGAGCTCGGCCTCGTTCATCGTGGAGTCGAGATCAACCAGCACATCCCCTGCCCGCACCGGCTGGCCATCGGCGACCTGGATCGCACGCACGACGCCGGTCTCGAACGGCTGGATCACCTTGGTCCGGCCGCTCGGGATCACCTTGCCCGGCGCCACCGCGACGATATCGACAGTGCCGAGGCAGGCCCAGACGATTGCCACCGCAAAGGCAGAGACGATCACGGCCCCAATGGCGCGGCCAACCGGATTGGGCGGTGCCTCGACGATCTCCAGTGCGGCCGGCAGAAAGGCAATCTCGTCCCTGCTCCGCACCGGATCCTTGCCGGCCGGAAATGCTACGACTTTGCTAGCTGATTTCATGCAAGCCCGCCTGAAGTCGGAACAGCGTGGCGTAGCGGCCGCCGGTCTTGACCAAATCGTCATGGGTGCCGTCCTCGATCAGGCGGCCGCGATCCATCGTAATAATGCGGTGGGCCATGCGCAGCGTTGAAAGGCGATGCGCGATCACGAAGACGGTGCGTCCCTTGGCGATCTGTAGCATGTTCTGCTGGACGATCCGCTCGCTCTCGTAGTCGAGCGCGCTCGTGGCCTCGTCGAGGATCAGGATGCGCGGATTGGTCATCAGCGCCCGCGCGATCGCGATGCGCTGCCGCTGGCCGCCAGACAGCGTGCTCCCCTGCTCGCCAACGACCGTGTCATAGCCTTCGGGAAGCTCGAGGATGAAGTCGTGCGCGCCGGCGAGCCTCGCGGCTTCGATCACGCGCTCGATCGGCATCGCCGGATCGCCGAGCGCGATGTTGTCGCGGACGGTGCGGTTGAACAGGATGTTCTCCTGCAGCACGATGCCGATCTGCCGGCGCAGCCAGGTCGGATCGACCATCGCCAGATCGGTGCCGTCCACCAGCACGCGCCCGCTCTCGGGCACGTAGAGCCGCTGAATCAGCTTGGCGAGCGTGCTCTTGCCCGATCCCGAGGTGCCGACCACCCCGACGAACTGCCCCGCCGGCACGCTCAGGCTGACATCGCTGAGAATCTCGGGACCGTCGATACGGTAACGAAATGTGACATGCTCGAATTTGATGTCGCCGCGGATCGCGGGCAACGCCGCGCGCCCCGGCGTGTACACCGGCTCTGCCGGCGTGTTCAGGATGTCGCCCAGGCGCTGCACCGACAATCGCGCCTGATGGAAATCCTGCCAGATCTGCGCCAGGCGAAGCACCGGCGTACTGACGCGGCCGGCCAGGAGATTGAAGGCGACAAGCTCGCCGACGGTCAGGTCGCCCCCAATGACGAGCCTCGCACCGAAATACAGGATCGCGGCCGTCGCCACTTTGCTGACGAGCTGGATGGCTTGGCTTGCGGTATTGCCGAGGCTGATGACGCGAAAGCTCGCCGCCACGTAAGCAGCGAGCTGCTCCTCCCAGCGCCGCTGCATCTGCGGCTCCAGCGCCATCGCCTTCAGGGTCTCGATGCCCGTGACGCATTCCACCAGGAATGCCTGGTTCTCCGCGCCACGCTGGAATTTTTCGTCGAGACGCCAGCGGAACGCCGGACTGACGCCCGCCGAGATGGCAATGGAGAACGGAAACGAGACGAGCGTGACCAGCGTCAGCAGCGGCGAATAGAACCACATCACCGCGATGAAGACGGTGGTGAAGAACAGATCGATCGCGATGGTCAGCGCGGAGCTGGTGAGAAAATTGCGGATGTTCTCCAGCTCCCGCACCCGCGCGACGGAGTCGCCGACCCGACGCGCCCGGAAGTAGCCGATGGGAAGCGCCAGCAGATGCCGAAACAGCCGCGCCCCCAACTCGACGTCGATGCGATTGGTGGTGTGCGAAAACAGATAGGTCCGGAGCGCACCGAGGATCGTCTCGAAGATCGCGATCGCGACCAGCCCGGTCACCACGACGTCCAATGTGGTGATGCTGCGATGGACCAGCACCTTGTCGATCACCACCTGGAACAGCAACGGGGAGACCAGCGCGAACAGCTGGAGGAAGAGCGAGCCGACCAGCACCTCGGCGAGCAGCCGCCGGTATTTGTGGATCGCCCCCAGGAACCAGGTGATGTCGAAGCGCCGGGAGAGATCGGTCAGCAGCGCGCGCTTGGCGACCAGGATCGCGCGGCCGTCCCACACCGCCTCGAACTCCGCCCGGGTCATCAGGTCCGGCTTCGAGGCGTCCGGCACCTGGACGATGATCTTGTCCTCCCCGGCCTTGCCGAGCAGCAGAAAGCCGCCGTCGCGCAAGACCGCGATGCACGGCATCGCTATCCCGGCGAGCCGGTCCCACCGCGTGGAGACCATCTTCGCCTTTAGGCCGAAGCCTTTTGCGCAGCGCAGGATCTCGGTGACGCCGATCGTGTTGCCGAATTGATGCCGGACCTGGTCCAGGCTCGCCCCCACGCCGTTCAGACGCAACAAGGCGACGATCGCGTGAAGGCCCGGATCGCCGGACGGCTCGGAGACCGCATCTTCAGCCATGTGCAGCCCCGCAATCTCTCAAGTCGACCACGCGCGGACACCTCGGCAGGCCCCTCGTCTGCTCCCGACATCCCCTCGACGCGCACGACGCGAGCGGCCGCGCTGAAATCCATATGATATCCCGGCGACATACGTTATATACGACAAATTGGACTCACATACGAACGTCAATTCAATTTGAACGGCGATCCCGACGCCCGCGGTCAGGGGTCTTACTCAACACCGACGACATTTGGGTGAACTTCAGGCCCGCATCGCTCCCGGATCGGTAAAACAGGCCCTACTCGGCCCCCGTTATCGAAAACGCACCGATCCCTTCCTCATGATCGGCGCGTCATCTTTCACGGCTTCCGTCCTGCGGCCCCCGCCGCGTCAACGCGACGCAACATCACATAACAATGGACGGGAATAAAACCATTACTCACTGTGTTATGATAACAAAAATAATGTGCTTATCGTAATTGCTTCCCCCGTCGCTGCGACGCCGACGGCCCGGTCATTGCGACAAGCCATTCCGCGCCAGAACCGTTAGATGAAGTGCATTTTGCCGACCGCTCAGCCATGAATATTGCGCACGTCCCAACATCCGCGCCGGGCGCGAACGGCTCATCCCGGCCTCCGGCGCCCGGGCCGGGTGATGCTGCGCCGTCGCCGCAGAGCGCGCGGGCGCCATCGCCGGGGCCAGACAAGCTGCCGTTCCGTCCGCCAGCCGACGTCCCAACCCAGTCCGGCCCGCTCGGCATTCGCTTCGACTTCAACGACGGCTGCCGGGTGTGGCTCCCCGACAGCAACGGCCCCTACCGGGTCAGGCTGAGCGACATCGACAGCGGCAATGTCCTGTTCGAAACCGAGATCAAGTCGGGCCGCATCAATTCGACCAAGCGCTACTTCGTGCGCGTCCGGCTCGAGATCCGGATCAAGGACGAGATCGTCCTCCAGCACGATTATTCGGCCGCCGATCGCGACATCCTGATCCAACTTCCCGAGATGACACTGGGGGATACCATCGGGTGGTTTCCCTACGCGGACAGATTTCGCGCCCTCCACGGCTGCCGCCTGACCTGCACGATGTCCGAGAAGGTCATCCCGCTGTTCCGCACGGCCTATCCTGACATCACGCTGCTCGGTCATAGCGAGCTCGATCCACGCCGCTACTACGCGACGTACAATATCGGACTGTTCTTTGACGATCAGGACCACGTGTGTCAGCCCTGCGACTTCCGCCATGTCGGCCTGCATCGCACCGCAGGCTACATCCTCGGGGTGGATCCGGCCGAACAGCCGCCGCGCATTGCGTTGGCCGAGGATACCGCTCCGATCGAGCAGCCTTACGTCTGCATCGCCGTGCAGAGCACGACGCAGTGCAAATATTGGAATAATCCGCACGGCTGGCGCGAAACCGTCCGCTTCCTGAAGCAAGCCGGCTACCGGGTGATCTGCATCGACCAGAAGCCGGTTCACGGCTCCGGCGTGGTGTGGACGCACATTCCGCATGGCGCCGAGGACGAGACCGGCGACCGCCCGCTCCAGGAGCGCGCGCGTTGGCTCAAGTACGCCGCATTCTTCGTCGGCTTGTCGAGCGGGCTGTCATGGCTTGCCTGGGCGACCGGAACGCCGGTCGTGCTCATCAGCGGCTTCACGCATCCGACCAACGAGTTCACGACACCCTACCGCGTCGTCAACTATCACGCCTGCAATTCCTGCTGGAACGATCCTGTTCACAGGTTCGACCACAAAGATTTTCTGTGGTGCCCACGCCACAAGGATACGCCGCGGCAATTCGAGTGCACGCGGTTGATCACCTTCGACCAAGTGAGACGCACGATCGAGAACATCCCGGGCTTCGGGACGCGAAACGGAAATAGGACACAGTGAATATTACCAGGAGAAAAGCGATGACTGATACCGTACAGCCCAGCGAGACCTTGGAAGTCGGTTCGGGGACCACCGCCGACGGGACCTTGGTCCTGTGGAGCGGCACGCTCGAGATCCATGCCGGCGGCACCGCCAACGGGACCGTCGTCAATGGCGGCGCCACGCTGGTGGTGGACGCCGGCGGAACCGCGGTCGATTCCTTCCTTGGCGGGCTTGCCGTCGAGAACGTGTTCGGCACCGACATCAATGCGACGATCGCCGGTGGCGCCGTCATGAACATCTTCAACGGTGGCAAGGCGATCGATACCACCTTGGACGGCGCCACGCAGAACGTCTACTCCGGAGGAGCGGCGAGCGGCACGACCGGTAGCGGCGTTCAGGCAGTCTATGACGGCGGCATCGCGACTGGAACCAACCTGAGCGCCGGCGCGCAATGGGTCTATTCCGGCGGCGTGGCCAGCGGCTCGATCCTCGGCAACGGCATCTACCAGGCCGTCTATCGCGGCGCCATGGTGAGCGGCACCACCATTGCCGGCGGTCAGCAAGACGTCATCGGCCTCGCGATCGACACGACGATGACCAGCGGATGGCAATTCATCGGAAACGGCGGTGTTGCGAACAATACCACTATGAGTGGCGGCTCTGAATACGTGCTGGCCGGCGGCACGGCCAACGGCACGACCGTGCGCGGCGGCTCCCAAATCGTATGGGACGGCACAGCGAACCATACAGTAGTAAACGGTGGCACGCAGACCGTGCTCGGTGGAGGCATCGCTGCCGACACCGTCGTCAACAGTGGTACGCAACAGGTCGGAGTCTACGGACTGGCGGTGGGCACGTTGGTGAATCGCGGCGGCTACGAGGTCGTTACCTCGGGCGGCGTGACGAGCGGCACTGTCATAAACAATGGCGGCTACGAATTCGTCAGCGCAGGAGGAACTGCTTCCGGCGGGATCATCCATAAGGGCGGATACGAAATCGTCAGCGCTGGCGGGACCGCCACGAACGCGACGGTCTATGCCGGCGGCTATGAGGTCGTCGACACCGGCGGTATCTCGAACAATGCCACGGTGCTGACTGGCGGCTATGCCATGATCCAAGTCGGCGGCCTGGCGACGAACATGGTCATCAGCGCCGGATACCAGTTCGTCTACGGCACTGCGGACCATACCACCAACCTGGGTGGCACCGAGTACGTCTATGGCGTTGTCGACGATGCCGTGATCGGAAATCACGGCAAGGAGAACGTCATGGGCATCGCCAACGACACCGTCGTGAACAGCGGCGGCGTGCAGACCGTGACCGGCGGCATCACCAACGGAACGATCGTCAACAGCGGTGGCGTCGAGCTCGTGAACAGCGGCGTCGCCAATGGCACGATCATCCAGGGCGGTCTTGCGCATGTTGCCGTGGGCGGTGCTGCCAGCAATGTCACGTTCCAGGGTGAAGGCGGTACGCTTCAGCTCGACAGCTCCGACCTGTTTTCGGGCCAGATCGCTGGCTTCGGCGACAGCGACGTCATCGACCTCCGCGACATCGCCTTCAGTGCAGGGACGACGCTAGGCTACGCGGCTGACCCCGGCAATGGCGGCGGCACGCTGACCCTCAGCGACGGCGTCCATTCAGCCTCGCTGGTCCTGCTCGGCCAGTATTCGGCCGCGAGCTTCGCGCTGACTTCGGACGGACATGGCGGCACCACGATCACCGAGAGCATCGCGGCGCAGCAGGCGAACCTCGCGCCCAACGCCCTGGCGGCCTGATCACGAACGGGCGGCGGAGCTTCGGCTCCGCCTGCCCTGAAAACATCAAGGGCTGTCGTAACGTGGCGGAGTGTGGGGCTCGGCGCTTAGTTGCAGGGCTTGCTGTCCTTGACGTCGAACTTGCCCATGGCGCCGGAGATGACGAAATCGTTGTAATCGAGCACGAGCTGGCGGGAGACGCCGTTCTCGTAGAGCTCGAACGACATTGCATAGACGGGCGTTTGCTCGCCTTCTTTCTGCTGAACGTCGCGGTCGAAATAGCTCACCGTGACGGGCCAGCGCTTGAGCGATTTCATGTGCTCGTCGGAGGTCGACGGATCGGACGACGTGACGCGGTCGGCGGGAATCGGCTGGCCGATCACTGTGAGCGTGTTGTAGACCTTCTGGCCGTCGTCGGAGCCGTCATAGACGGAGAGCTCCAGCAGCGACTTGCCCTCCTTCGCCGCCGCGATGATGCGCTGGATCTGCTCGGTCGGGAACACGATCTTGCCGTCGAGGGTGAAGGTCTTGGGCGCGGGCAGCTTCAGCTTGACGTTGATGTGGTCGCCGTCGCGTTCCGCCGAACCGTCGACCCGACCGGCATCGGCCTCGTTCATCCGCGTCTCGATCTTGAAGCGGTAGCTCTTGCCGGCGGCGTCCTCCCAGGAATTGGAGCGGAGATCGCTGAGCGTGACCTTTCCCTCGCCGCTGTCGAGCTCGGACACCTGGCGGAATTCCGAAGTGTACCCTTCGCAAGTGCTCCCGGTGAAGTTGTAAAGAATGCGACCCCGCGCACTGTTGACCGAATTGGAGCG